>JABMPU010000207.1 GCA_013203665.1 Armatimonadota bacterium | reverse complement strand
TTCCAGGTTACATTGTAAACACCTGTTGGTTGTGTTCCACTTATAAGTGTTTTAACTTTTTGACCCATGATGTTATAGATAATAAGTTCAACATTTCCATCTGTTGGAATCGAATAACTGATAGTTGTAATTGGATTGAATGGATTGGGATAATTTCCGGAAAGCGTAAACTTTATAGGAGTTGGAGGATTGCCAAAGCAAATTGTGGTGAATTCATAGGGACGAAGTTTTAGTTTTGAATTGAAATATTGACCTGTTTCTTTATTCAGAACTTTGTAATCTTGGGCAGGTTTGTAACTTCTTCCTCCATAATAGAAATCGAATGTTATATCTCCGGAACCGCGACTACCTTCAGGCGCGAATGCTAATATTTGAAGAGGGAAGTCTTCCACCTGGGTTGCTCCGATGCATTCTCCATCCATGAAAACACCAACTTCCACAACAGTCGAATCACCCAGGCTTTCAATATTTATGGGTGAATATGTGGGAGCTTCCACATAGTAGAATCCTTCTGTCATTCCTCGTTCTTTGGGAGGAACAGGTGTTCCATCACCATAAACGAAACTACAGGCTTCATCTACACGAACAATATACATCTTACCATAAATTAGGCCGTTGTCTGAAGAAGGTATACCTGGGCTTTCCCATGCCCAGTCTTCGCTGTAAATTGATTCTATGTGATCCCAGATATCCTGGAATGCATCTTGAATGCCCATAGATTTTTTTACGAAATAGCCTACCCAGTTTTCTCCTGCAACAAGATCTACCTGTGTATTCTCAGCCAATGTTCGTCCTGATGTTGGTATTTCAACATCACTGGTTGTTTGAAGTTTATATCCTATAACTGAATCTAAGGTTTCTAACTGATATCCTGACCAACCATTTTCATATTCCCATATTTTTTCGTTATGCCATTGATCAAAGATTATGAAATACTGTGTTTGTTCTTCTACCGGTGCAAAGAAATAAGTAGTTTCAAAGCCTTGCTGCATATAATCTCTATCTATTACCGGGATGGAACGGTAGCGATAACGGTCATGTTCTGCAGTTGTCAGGTGAAAGTCATGGGTAACAGCTCTTACTGCCCCGATATCAGCAGGTGTATCGTCGGGATCGAGAGGTGAAGCGGGATCTCCTGTGTCTATGCAGGAGGACATAATTGTTGTATTCCAGATGGGTTGGAAGGTAACAGGATCAAGTTCAGGAGGTTCAAAAATGCAACTTTCTCCAAATTCAGGAAGTGAATATTGATAAGTTGTATTGTATTCAAGACAATATTCAAATGAGCCACCACCACCAAAAAAATCATTATTAGCAAAAATGCAGTTGTAAATATTTGAATTTTCTTCATTGCACATGCACTCGTCATTTCCAATGAATGTGTTATTGAAAACAATATTGTTGGAATCCATATACAAAGCTGGAGCAAATACGCCACAAAGCTTATGATTATTAATGAATTTATTATATGAAACATCAATATCAGAACAATCTAATCTCAGAGCAGAACATGGTTCTCCAAATCCTTCATAAGAAACAAAAACGTTTTCTGTGAAAGTGTTTTTCTGAATTATGCTCGTAGATGTACAATCAGATAAATCTACAGCAGCAGAACCATTGTAAGATTCATTTGATGAGAAAGTATTATCATGAAGATTAATTGTACAATTAACACCGTAAAGGGCTCCACCTGTTCCGGCATAGCTTGTTTGACTTTCATACCAACTTGTATTATTGATGAAATTATTATTTGAAATTTCTAAAGTTGAATGGCTACAAGAGATTGCTCCTCCAAAGAAAGCTTTCACATTTTCAAAGGTATTATTATAAATGAATGCATCATTAGTATAGGTAATGTTAATGGCACCACCATGTGTATATGCATAAGCACAGGATATCCAATCATAGATGTAATTGTCTCTTATTATTGGGGATCCACCATTAATAATAATAGCACTGTTGCTTCCCATAGCGTAGTTATTATTTGTTATATCAAAACCACGAATAACATCGTTTTCGTTTCCATTGATGATTTTAAAGACATAACTACCTTCTTCGGTGCATACAATTGTGGAATTATTTATACCAAACAAGCGAATATGATTTTGATTTCCATTCCAAGATATATTTCTATTCTTCTCTCCAGTATATGTTCCCGGTTCAATGACAACAGTTCCACCTTCATTATTTTGAAGATAATCAACGGCATCTTGTATGTTGTGGAAAGCTTGATGATTTTGTGGGTCTGCAGAAACAAATACAAGATTGTTGGAGATAATTGGATAAAGTGTAATATCGGGAAGTTGAATGTTAGGGAAATTTTCATTTATCTGAATATTTTCAAGTGAGACAGGATAGTAATCATTTAGTAAATATGTAATATCATAAGTATCAAACCTATTATAACTGAATACATATGAAAAGCTGCCATCATAACCAGGATTAAGTTCTATATTTGATCCTGAATTTTGTGGATTAAATATAATTGATACATTTTCGATATCTCCGTTACCTCCGATTAAGGACACATTACCGGATACTATGACAGGTTCGGGTAACGGATCAATTTGATCGGTTTCAACAGCAAACCAATACATCAGACCAGCAGTAGCTCTTATTGCATAAGGTATAAGAACATCATACATTTGCTTACAATTCGTGTCATTAATTTCACTCGTCAGAGTTGGTACACCTAAAGTTGATATTACAGACTGTAAACCTGGGATAGTGTCGTATATATCATCACCGTTGACTTTTCCATCTGCATAATGATCAGTCATTTGATTTAAAAAGTATGTAAGGAAATATATAGAGTCATCATGAACATAAGGATCAATGAATCCACCAAATTCCGTAAACACTTCCTCAGATGTCCATGTATGGTAGTTATTATGATAACCCATTTCGTGGTTTTCGAAATAATCACTATACATTCCATTAACACCTGCATGCGATGTGCAATGTACATGAGCGGGAACAGACATATCTTGTAACAGATGGCACATACGTCCTAAACGATTATAGGCCCATTCTTTTCTCGTCTCTTGTATTGAAACTGTATAATATAGATCATCGTGCCACTCACCCCATACATCTAAATAACTATCTAAAATCCTTGCTCCGATTCCGTGATATAGATTAACAATACCAGGAACCTGCCAATCAGTAATCATAACCATCACAGGTGGATATGTGTTAGCTAGATAACAACCATCTGGAAAAATCTCTCTTTCGAGATAGTCACCACTAATATATTTTCTATTTTTTTTTATCGAATTTTCAGATATTGTAAATTCCCAAGTATGCTGTAACTCTCCCCAATAAATTGTATCAGTTAGATAGGTTGAAGTTTCTTCTCCATTATCAGCATCCCAGAAATGGGTTATGGTAGTATGTGCAGCTCTGTTGGCATCATGATCACCAAATAAAAGATCTTCCACCCAAGGAGGAGTATTATTATAATTTGGTATTTCGTAAATACCATAATGTTCGACAATATCATATTCATCTTCTATCCAAACTCCAGAAACAACTAATCCATGACCTACAACAACACTTACAGCTCCGGGAATTGATGTTTCATCAGTTCCAATATATGATTCCATCTCATCTAATCCAGTAAAATTCACCGGAAATGACATTCTTAATAGCTCAAAAGCTTCCCTTGTAATATGTTGATGCATATCCTGTTTATGTGCAAATACTTCAACATTAATCAATATTAATGTTAAAGTAATAATTAATATTTTCTTCATTATAGTTCTCCTTTAAAAACTAATTGAAATATTCAGATTTGAGATAGTTTTCTTAATACCCAAATCTAAATAAATTAACATCCGGCTGATTTGTGACAACTTTATACTGTAACCGCAACCTATCGCAATATTAGGAAAAATTCCTTCGAATTTTATTGGGTCATAATCACCTTCATTAGGTCCACCAATGTTACCAAAAAAGAGAGTTCTCTCTCCTTTTGTATAATCTATTCCTCCGGTAAGAAGAGTAAAAAAGCCCTTCCGTTGTTTATTTCTATAAGAATTTATCTGACCGTAAATACCGGTTACAAAGTAATCCTCGCATTTAAGATAATGAAAATTTACTGTAATTTCCTTTGTTGATCTTTCGAAATGTTGAATTTTACCAATTCCTATAGAACCACCACTTGCAAGTCCAAGAGATAGATTCACATTATATGTTTTTGTACTATTTGGAACTTCAATACAGAGTGTAGGACTCATCGTTAACAGGAATACAATTAAAAAAACATATTTTTTCATCTATCTCTCCTTTGTTTTATTTTTTGGAAGAACATTTTTTCCTCCATATTTTTTTTAAAATTTTGTAATTTATGCTCCTCACCGACTAAAATAAATCGATGAGGAAAGTCAAATAAAATTATTCTTCCCCAGAAAAAAAATATCTATGTTCTTCATTAACTCCATATTCTGAATATCAACGTTACATTAAAAATATTTTATTCCATATCGTAGATACAATGTTCCTATTATAGTAGACGACAAAAACCTCTTAAAGGGGACTAAATCCGGCTTAATTTATAGTATAATAATGAGTTACAAAGCGAGTGAAATTCCCCTACCTCTTAAGTGCTTATATCGCTTTTAGTTACTAAATATTTCCTTTCTCTTTCCAACGCCGGAGCAAGTTAAAACAGCTTCCAAAGCTGAAGCTTCGGAAGCTGTAAATTAAAACCTAAGAATTTATCTTCTACCGAACTGGAAAGTTCGGTAGTAGATTTGGTTCTGATACTATTTCGCTAAATCCTCTTCGGATTTTTTAAATCGATTCACCCAACTTTCATAAATAATATATAAATGTTCAGTTTCATCATTTTTCTGAAGAGCAAATTTCTTTTCTTCATGCCCAATAAATTTCAGATTGATGGGCTCATCATTAAATAATTCCACTGTAACTTCAACATCCGGATTCTCAAATTTCTGCTGATAATCTTCAAACTCATTATCGATAAAATCTGTAACTGTAAATCTCTTTATTGCACTTATAATGCTCTTTAGACTGGAATTTGTTTCTTTTATAGAAAAACCGGTTTCGTCATCTTGATACATCCACAAAGAATCAGTGGCTGATAAAGAATAATCGGATCCATTATACGAAACAAAAACCTTAGAGATATCTTCTTCAGGAATTTCAATAATTTCTTTCTTACGCCAGGAAGAAACTTTCGGATCAATCGAATAAGAAATATTTGTATAAAGCTGATAGACTTTTACATCATCTTTTCTGCGAGCATAAGAATAATTGTAATTTCCACTTTTCCCGATTAAAACTTCTTCTAAAATTTTATCGTTTTTATCATAAAAAACCAATAATGTTCCCAAGCTATCCGCAACATTGAATTTCTCGAACGAAGTTTCTGTAATTGGGATGGATGAAGTTTCCACCTGTAAAACTTTCTGAAAAATCTCATCTATTTTTAGTTTTGCAGGAGGATAATTCAGAGGATAATCGATCATCCAGATATTATCACTTTTCACCAATTTCAAGGTGTCTTCTTGAGCTGTGATTTCAATTGCATTAACCTGCGTTGAATCAAATCTAAAGAAATTAATTCTTCTCTCGGTTTTATCATTCAATTTGGTGATGATAAAAATAATAATCAATAAAGCTAAGACAACAATTGGAATCAGATTTTTCTTATTCATAGAGCTCTCCTAAAATTTTTCTGCGATTGATCTCTTTTCGATAATGAAATACACCAAAAATAATTAACAGGATCGATGGGAAAAGAATGTTTAACCATTTTACGATTTTTCTTGTACCAGTGCTTAATTCTTTGAGAGGTTTGAATTCGGTTTCGCGAGAGCGGATCTCAATTAATGTGCTTTCCGATGCCATATAATCAACAGCATTCATCACAAAATCGAGATTTCCCTTCAAACCTGCACCACCGCTATCTTTGATGAAATCCGAATCTGTTATGAATAGAACTTTTGCAGCGGAAGTTTCTTTTATCGCATCCGGGAAATTATAATTATTTGCAAAAAAGCTCTTAAAAATTCCGGAAAAAATACCAGCAACAACTTTGGGAGATTCAGTTAACATTGGAGCTAAATTTCTGTTCATATAGCTTGAGACTTGGATATCAAGTTGTGGTGCTCTGACCTGTCCGGAATTATTGGATGTGAATAGCAAAGGTTCAAAATTCTGACCTTCGTTTATCCTGGTCGTATCGATTTCAGAAGCAAAAATAAGCTGCATTTGATCCAGGTTTTTCACCATCAGGTGCTCTTTATTCACATTATTAATTATCGGGAAAAAGGGATAATTTACAGGAGTTGCAAAACGGAAAATTCCCTGCTGTCTTTGCACTTGAACCTGACCGCAATTCGCATCCAAAACCAGATTATCCTTGATTTGAATTCCCCAGCTTCGCAATAAATTAAATAGATTTGATGCAATTGGTTCAGCTTGTTGAACTTGAAGATTGGCATTAATTCTATCCTGGAAAAAGATAATGTTACCACCAGTCATTAAATATTGGTCCAGATTATAAAGTTGCACTTCCGAAAGAGAATCCTGAATTCCGGTGAAAACAAGAGCAGAAACCAAAGCTTCGATTTCAGCAGTTAGGTCGGTTTTTATCAGTTCATAATTATCGGAAATAAACTGCCTGACAGTTGAAAACTCACCCTGAGGCTGCATTCCCTGCATTTGCGGAATTTCAGGTTGAGTTTCGAGGTCAAAGAATGCCAGCTTTTTCAAACCTATTGCTGTTACTTTTTTTATTGTGCTGGTGATATCATATTCCAAGCCACGAGTATTTTGAATAAGTGGAATCGCTTCGGTTTTATCCTGATATAAAAACGCTAATCCCATATATACTTCACGAATTTCAAGTTTATCATTTTCCACCACTCGCATGGAAACAGGAGAAATCTGATTTTTTCTTGCCTCTTCTTTCAAGCGGTTTTCATCACTCGGATCCAGAAACTCAAAACGAAGTTTACCTCTTGAATATGCTTGATATTCTGAGAGTAAATCATTAGCAAAACGACGAGCATCTGCAAATTCTCCAGGTAAATTCTTGGAAAAATATGCTTTAACAACAAGTCTGTCTTCCAGGTTTTTAACTGCTTCTTTACTGGATTTTGAAAGAGAATAAATCTTTCCTTTGGAGAGGTCCATCCTAGTAAAAATGGTAATAGAAACTAAATTTAAAAATACAATTATCGCAATAAATATTATCAGGTTCAGCCAGTTTGTTTTTCTCATCTCTACCTCCTATTTCCATTTCCGGGATTCTAAGGCAATAACCGAAAACCTTAGAAAGAGAACTATCAAACTGATAAAATAAACCAGGTTTCTTGTATCGATTACACCGCGTGAAATATTGGAAAAGTGATATCCAATACTGAGATATTGGAAAAAACCAACAATATAACTTGGCAAAAAGAACAGAGAATATTGAAGAATAAAAAGAACAAAAACTATAAAGAAGCTGATAATGAAAGCAACAATTTGGTTATTCGTAAGGCTGGAAGAAAAAATTCCAATAGCACTGTAAACTGCTCCCAATAGAACTAAACCCAAATATCCACAAAAAATCGCACCATAATCTATGTTCTTACCAAGAGTCATAATTGTGATAAGATGAACCAATGTGAAGATCAATCCTACAACAATCAATCCCAGAGAAGACCAGAATTTTCCCATTACAATCTCAGAATCTTTGATGGGAAAAGTAGTTAAAAGTTCTATCGTTCCCGAGTTTTTCTCTCTAGAAATTAATCCCATTGTAATTGCCGGAATAAAGAATAAAAAGACAATTGGAATTATTCCAAAAAGAGAACGCAAATCAGCTTGATTATTCAAAAATAGAGGACTGGCAAAAAACCAGCCGGAAATCAGCAAAAACACAACTAAAATAATGTATGCGGAAAGTGAATTAAAATATCCTTTAATTTCTTTTTTGGCTAAGATTCCGATATAACTCATTTTTTTTCTCCTTCTTCGATGGTAAGATTGCGGAAAACGGCTTCCAGGCTGATGTGTTCACGATGCATTTCCAATAAAACCCAATCTTTAGATTTGATATAATTATAAATCTCAATTCGTTTATCTTTTTCAGAATCATACTCAATTGCAACTTGTTGAATTTCATTTTCTTTGGGAGTAATGGAAAGTAAACTAATGTCCTCAATGTTTTCTTTGAGCGAATGAATTTCCTCTTCTTTAGCAATGAGTTCTAAAACCAATTTCGTCTTATTCTGGAAATTGGATTTCAGCTCTTCCGTAGAACCATCAGCAACAATTTTTCCCTTATGAATGATAACGATCCGGTCACAAACTGCCTGAACTTCCTGCAAAATATGACTGGAAATAATGAGAGTTTTTTCTTTACCGAGTTCTATGATAAGTTCACGAATCTCAGCTATCTGGTTTGGGTCCAGTCCGGAAGTCGGTTCATCGAGAATCAGGATTTTGGGATCGTGAATAATAGCTTGAGCTATTCCAACTCGTTGTTTATAACCTTTGGAAAGAGTATTAATCGGCTTCTCGACAACTCCGTGCAATCCGCATTTTTCAATAACCTCTCTCAACCTGGATTTGAAATTTGTAATTTCCCTGATTTCTGCAATAAACTTCAGATAATCGAAAACTGTCATTTCAGAATAAAGCGGATTATTCTCAGGTAGATAGCCGATTATTTTCCTGATTTCACGGGAATCTTCCAAAACATTCTTATCTTCTACAAAGATATTCCCTTCCGTAGGACTTAAAAAACAAGTGATCACTTTTAGAGTTGTAGTTTTTCCAGCACCATTTGGTCCCAGAAAACCTAAAATCTCACCTTCATTGATTTCAAAATCAATATGATCAACAGCTCGCAGTGTGCCGTAATCTTTTACAAGATTCTTAAGTTGAATCATTTAAGTTCTCCTTATTTCAATTAATTTTTGAAACATTTTTTTTAAGATGGCAATTTCTTTGTCAAGTGGAAAAATTAGCCAAAAAGAGTACGAAGGAACACTAAGAAAATATTTAGTTACAAATTTCTAATAGATTCCTCCCGAATTAACGGGACGGGAATGACAGTATGTTCGCGGGAATGACAGTAATGTCCGCTTGTAACGAAACTCCGTTTCGTCGCAAAAACAATTTTAATGTTTCCATAATCTACTTATAAATATAATTTTACAAAACAGAGTTTTAAAACAATTCACATTCCTAAACGGAGTTTAGGAACGAACAGGAAAAATCATTTTTTTCTTCTATTTCTTCTTGCTTTTCTTATGTTCCTTCTCTTTGGAATATCTTT
>JABMPU010000018.1 GCA_013203665.1 Armatimonadota bacterium | reverse complement strand
ATGTGATAATCGATTTAAAATCCGATCATATCACAGAATATCCGGATGATTTCCTGATGACAAAGTATAATGCCCAGTTGTACCTTTATGCGTTGATGTTAAGCCGTCGGTCAAATTTGGAAGTCGCTAAAACCGGTGTATATTTCATACGGAATGGTTTATTAATTGAGCAGAGCGTGGACGAACCTATTATTCAAAGGACCGAAAATCATCTAAAACAGATGATCTTGGAATTGTCCCAAACTGACTGAGAAATCCAATTAAATAAAAACTATTTGCATTTAATGAAATTTAGAATTAATTTTAGTTAGTTAGATTAAACTAACTAATCAGGATATGGAGAATTATGATGGATAAAGAAAAAGAAATGGTCAGGATTATTGAAAAACTCACCCGGGCTATGGGAAAAATTGAAGATGAAGCCCTCAGTACCGGCGAATTATCCCAACTGTCGGTTCGTCAAATCTATTACCTGGATATTATAAACAAATTAGATAATCCAACTGTTAGTGATTTAGCCAGAGAACTGAATGTTACGAAGCCTACGGTAACCATTGCGGTTAATCATCTTATCGATAAGGGTCTGATCCATAAAGAACAATCTCAGGAAGATAAACGGGTATTTTTTCTTTATCCTACTGAAAAAGGGGAAAGGATCAGCGCTGCGCATAATAAAGCTCATGAGGATTTTGTTATGCATCTAATCAGCAAGCTGAGTCCGGAAGAGACGAAACAGTTTGTCAGAATATTTAGCAAGATTTTAGATGTTGAATTATAGACAAGTAAAATTATTGAAATTGGGGTGAATCATGAGAACATTTGATGAAAAGTTGTTAAGCCTTACGGTTTATCCCGGTTATCGTGAAACGCTCATTCCGTCATCTGGTACCAGGATTGCATTATCCCTTTACGAATCCAAAAAAACCGATCCTTGTGTTGTCTTTCTGGCGGGAACAATGACACATCCGTTGTTTTATGATGAGTTTTAACTAATCTGGCCCAACATGGCTTTAATATTATTGGTGTTCATTTTGTATCCCATGGGAAAAGTCCCCGTCAGAGGAAGTTGTATTCTTTTGATGATATGCTTCAAAATGTTAGCGATGCAATTAGTTTTTGTCGGGAAAAATACAATGATAATATTGCTGTGCTGGGTTCATCCCAAGGCGGTATACTCTGTATTGCGGCAGCCGGAAAGGATCACCGTATTAAAGCGGTCTTTCCTCATAATATCTTATTACCTGCATTGAAGAACACAATTTTCATAACATCTTTCCCCGGCTTTTTTAAACACTTTTATTCGTTGATTCCCAAAGTGATGAAATTGGGAGCCCGACTGTTTCCCCTAAAACAGATACCGGTTACTTTTTATCTCGATACTGACAGGATTTTTTCATCTAAGGAAAGTACAGATATATTTTTTCATGATCCCCTTAACTTGAACAGTTATCCGTTGTATTTTCTTTCAAGTCTGTTTTCGGCGAAATTGGATTCAATTACTGATGGAAGTATTCAATGTCCGGTGGTAGTCATCGCATCATCCGGTGACAGACTGTTTTCCTTTGACTATTGTCAGGAAGTATATAACATAGTCAAAGCACCGTTTAAAGAGATGCTGGTATTTGATGAACCTCATCATTTTATATTGAATGAGTCAGTAGATATTGTCAGTGATCCAATCATTAAAAAGTTGAATAAATATCTGAGGTAATTCGAAAATCAATTGGCATTAATTCAAAAAGAAACAGTATAAGATGATATATAAGGATAATGACTATTATGAAAAGAATCATTCACTATTTTCGTAGATGTTTATTCCTAGATAAACATGTCTGCCCCTGGTGGTTTGGATACTCCTTTGATAATCCGCTGCGTAAACTTATTCACAAACCTGAAAAAATTCTTTCGCCCCATATTTCAAATGGGATGACAGTTTTGGATATCGGGTGTGGAATGGGATATTTCTCAATTGGAATGGCGGAACTTGTTGGAGAGAATGGACGGGTTATCTCAGTAGATATTCAAAGGAAAATGCT
>JABMPU010000206.1 GCA_013203665.1 Armatimonadota bacterium | reverse complement strand
TTCTGTGCCGGGATTACCGAATGAACCGCCTTCCCAGACCTTAACTGCTACAAAACTGAAATCTGCGGTACGAATATGAACATTTACAGATGTCAGATCTGAGCCATAATAGTCAACGAGATCTGCTGCATCGAATCTGGCAGCACACATAAAGTCTGCTGCTGCACCTGTGCCAATACCATTGTCAATATAACCGGAATGATGAGCAAGAATTCCTCCTCCTGCTCCACTCGGTGGTTCCCACTCAAGATGTACATCATTATAATCGAATACTGTGGCAACCAGGTTTTCCGGTGGATTGATAGGTTCTTGAGTGAATGTGAATGGAACTTGTTCAATATCAGATTCACCTTCAGGATCATCATATACTGCTGAAACACCGGCAATATAGTCTTGACCGTAATTAAGTGTTATATGGTCTAGTAGTGCACATTGAAGTTCTGTTGTGTATGTAAGCGGTGTAATCATATCATCAAGCCACACATTATAACCAATAACATCTTCGCTTGGTTCTGCATTGACAAGGCTAACATTGAAATCATCAAAGTAATAAAGAGGATTATTACCGGCTGATGCCCAGGCATACATATTCACTCCACCCAATTGATTCAATCCGGGTGTTCCGAATGTGCCCAGAGTCCATTGATAGGAATGCATCAGAGTGCCATTATAGTAGAAATCACAAAGGTCAGCATCAAGGTCTACTACGACCTCAAAGTTCATCCAGGTATCAAAATCGAATGGGAAAGTACAAGCTGCTGCTGCTCCACCATCGATCGAAGCTTCACCAGTTACATCGAACTGTATCTGGAATCCCCATTCTGTACCTGGAACATTGGTTTTCTGCAGGTTGTAATATCCGCAGTATCCAGTTGGAATATACATGTTCAGGTCGAATGAATAAGCTCCTGTTGTGTAGTTTTCCATGATCAGCACAAGATCTGTTGTGCCGTCCACTTTCACTGAATTTGTTCCGCTCAGAGCATAATCATCGGAAATAAATGCATCTTCGGCTGAGCCGGGATTGTTGCTCCAGGTTGTCCAGTCGTCAGATTGTACAGCAAGATATCCGCCTACAGTGTAAGCTTCAAAGTCATCGTCGCAAATCGTTCCGCCTGGAGGATCCCAGGTAACGATTCCCAAATAAGGATCTACCTGAACGTTTTCCGGTGGAGGAAATACTTGTGAATACAAACAAAACGAGAAAATCATCAAAACTACGATTATAAAAATTTTAATAAAATTGGTTTTCATCAGTCCTCCCTTGATTCTTTTATTTCGTTCAAGATAAATATTCTGGTTTCCAAGATCCAGCTTGGAAACCTTCTCATCATGTTGATTATTTGTATCCAAGCTGGGGCTTGGATACAAGAGCAATATGTCACTATTTCAATAAGATCATTTTCCTAACTTTCTGAAAATCACCCGCTCTCAATTTATAGAAATAAATCCCACTCCCAACTGGCTGGTTATTATCATCCTCTCCATCCCAAACTACCGAATGCTTCCCTGCTGAAAGTTGGTCACTGATAAGCTTTTTCACCTTTTGACCTTTGATGTTGTAGATGGAAATTTCTACATTGCTTTCGTCAAGGATCGAGAATGAGATTGTTGTGGTTGGATTGAATGGGTTGGGGTAGTTTTGATTGAGTTTTGTAACCAGTGGAATTAAATCCTCATTTGCACTTACAACATTCTGATTTTCATAAGCACCCATATCAATTCTTCCACCATATACTCGAGGATTTCCAGCCAGATCCAAATAAGGTAAATTTAAACCTGTTGTATCTGGAATTCCGGAATTTATACAAGGTGAGTTAAAGGTTATTGAATATGGATGTTCACCCAATTCTAAAAACAATGGATTTAAATCAATATTGTGTTCATATATCCCTGTATAAGATGAACCTGGAATTATTCCAATAGAATTGATCCCTCCTTGAATATCACAATAATAGAAATCAGGATTACTCCAGTTTAGATATATTTCGTTTCCATCTAATAATGCTTCATCAGCCCAAAATATTGTATTTGTTATTACTGGATTGGAATTAGTTGTAACATATAAACCACCTCCCTGATAGATTGCCATGTTATTTGAGATTGTGCAGTTAGATATTTGAGGACTACAATCAAATCGACATGCTATTCCACCTCCATACTCACTCGAATTATTAGATATACAATTATTAATGATCAAAGGATCAATTCCATCATAGCAGTAGATACCTCCTCCATAAAGATCAGCACTATTACCATAGATGATGTTATTTATAATTATTGGTATATAACTACATGGTCCTTGATAAATTCCACCACCATAAGTTTCAGAATGATTATTTTTTATTATATTTCCTGTAATATTTGGACTTGAGGTGTGACTGAATATTCCACCTCCTGAAGATGATGAATAGTTATTTTGTATCAAATTCTCTCTAATTTGTATACCCCAATATGCCATACCTAAGTAAATTCCTCCTCCGTGATTGGCATCATTATGGTTTATTATATTATTGGTAATTATAGGATTTGAAAGGGTATAACAACTAATTCCACCTCCATAAACAGAAGAATTATTCAAAATAGTATTATTAATTATTTCAGGATTTGAGAAATCATAACAGAAAATCCCACCTCCATCAATTCCGGAAAAGTTGTTTCTAATTAAATTATTTTTAATTATCGGGGAAGAATTACCATCACATAAAATTCCCCCACCTCCTAAGTACCAGGTATATCCGTTTGTAATTGAAAATCCTATTAATTTTGCTTGATTGGTTTCTCCGCTTTCAAATGTTACTACACTTCCGCTGCTATTTCCATCAATCTCTGTTTGAGATATGTATGTCGTATCCTGTGTTGTGAGAAAAAACGATGCAACTGTAATATTTTTTCCATTATAGTTGATGTTTTCCACATAATTTCCAGGCTGCACGAGAACTGTATCTCCATCTACAGTAACATTAATCCCTGCTTGAATTGTTGGCTGGTCACCTGGAATATTGATGATGGTTGCATTTACTGTAACATACAGAAGGATGAGTAGAAATCCCATTAAAATTAATTTTCTCATCATTGCTCCTCGTTTTCTTTGATTTTATTTCAACAAAATCATCTTCCTAACTTCCCGAAAATCATCAACTTCCAATTTATAAAAATAAATTCCACTCGATACACTTATTCCATTGTTGTCTCTCCCATCCCAGACAACCGAATGCAGACCTGCTGGAAGCTGATCACTGAGAAGTGTTTTCACTTTCTGTCCTTTGATGTTGAAGACTTTCAAATTTACTTTGCTGTCTGCTGTAAGCTGATAGCTGATTGTTGTTTCCGGGTTGAACGGGTTGGGGTGATTGCTCAATATAAAATTTGTATTTGGAATTTCCTCATTTTCAATAGAAGTTTGCTCGATATGAAATTTTTGAGCATAGACTCCTAGTATTGAAGTTAAACCTTCATATCCCATTATTGTTGCTCTGCCATCTTGCCAGGCTATGTAAACATCATCTTCCCCATTTGATACAACTTTTGGATGATTTTGATCCATAAACTCGTCACAAATAAATATACCTTGTGGCTGCCAGAGCAGTTCTCCATCCTCACTTAATAGTTGTGCTTTTATATTTCCATCTTTCCATACAACAAAAATTTTATTACCAACTTTTACTAAGTCAGGATTTTCACAATTTGTTTCATCCACTCCTGCCACCAGAACACCGCCTTCCTGCCAGAGTTCGTTTCCATCTTCATAAAATTTTTGAGCATAAATTTCATAATTATAATTAGAGATTGAACGGAAATCCTGCCAAACAACGTACAAGCCATCATCATAAATGAATTGGAACTTATCCTGATCATTTTCCTGAACAACCAAGGGTAACCCGTTTTCCTGCCAGAGAATATTTCCATCATAAGTGACGATCTGACCATAAATATCTCTTTCACCACTTCTACAATCTTCCCAGATTATTAATAATCCTTGTGGAATGATTATACCTTGAGGATATCTTTGCTTATTCTCTGCATTACAGATTTCAAGACCATCTTCAGGCCAACCTGCTGCTGTGTTTCCATCTTCATCTACCAGTTTTACATATATATCTGTATTTGTCCAAGAACCTCCCTCCCAGATATAGAAATTCTCCACAATATCTTCTAACTTATCATTTCCTGTGGGTGCAGCAATCAGCTTACCTTCTGTATCCCATAGTAATTGTCCATTACGGATTTTTTGCCCGTAAATAGCAAATTCCCAATCTCTGAAATCTGACCATCCAACATAATAATCTAATTCTTCATTATTCTCTTTAACAGATATTTGTGGTAATTCCTGTTGAAGCAAATATTCACCAACCGGCAATCCATTTTCATCCCAGAGTGAATTACCATCTATATCAACAGCTTGAGCATAGATTTGTTGGAAATCAGTCCTGGTTTCTTCCCAGACAATAGCAATCGTATTGGAATTCGGGTATAGAACTGCGTCGAAATCTTCTTGGTCATAACCGGTGAATATTGTAATCGGAATTCCGTCTTCTACAAACATATTAGAACCATCACTATTAAGAACTTGGTAAAAGATTTGCGTACCTACAAATCCAAAGCGTGAATCCTCCCAGATTATTACAGGTTTGTTGTTATTTGCCAGAAACTGATAATTATTGGCATCTCCACAAAGACCGTAGTAAATTATTTCACCATTTTCAGCTAATTGAATTTGACCATCATCATTCAATATTTGTAGATAAATACCTATTGAACCATCGCGATTATCTCCCCAACTCACAAAAACTTCATTATTTGCATTCCTTTTTATCAAAGGATAAAATTGTTCCCCGAAAGCATTACAAAGCACTTTCCCGTTAACCTCGAACTGAATGGAGCCATCTGCATTTACCTTTTGAACATAAATATCGACATGCGGATATCCTTGTTCTCTGGTATCATCCCATACAATCCAGCAACCTCCAGCGTCATTTCCCACTAATCGAGGATTTAATTGATGATAAGTTTCTATACAGACAGGATTACCTTCAGGCTGCCAGATTAAATTACCGTTAATATCAATCTTCTGAGCATAAATATCTTGAAACATCGGACTATTTCTTCCATCTTCCCATACAACTATCGCACCCTGATCAGATGATTGTGTTATTTCAGGATTCGTCTGAATTCCATTTCCTACGCAAATTTCAATACCATCTCCCCATAAAAAATCACCAATCAAATCGATTCTTTGAGCATAAATATCACCCAAATTCTCGTTCCTTTTATCACGCCAGGATATGATGAAATTTCCAGTACCATCGGGAGTCATCTGAGGTTTTTCCTGAACATTGGGAGCATCACAAAGTATTGCCCCACCTGTAGTCCATAATAGGGTGCCGTCAGTAGCAAATCTCTGCATATACAGGTTCTCATTATCTGCTTCTCGTCGATCATTCCAAACAACGATCGCTCCTCCAGTTCCATCTTCACAGAAAGTATGCTGTCTCTGATCTCCACTGGCATTGGCAATTGCATTTCCGTTTACATCCCAACCTGCAGCAATATCACCTGAAGAAAGAATGTGAGTTCCATAAATATCAAGTCCACCGGTATTTCGATCATCAAGCCAGATGACAAATGCTCCCCCATTTTCATCGGTAACAATATTCAATGAAATCTGAGTGTCCTCAACGAGACATAAAGGAACACCATCTGCATCCCAGAGTAAATTGCCATCAGCATCCAACTTTTGAGCAAAAATATCACCAGCATTTTCATAGCGAGAATCAACCCAGGCAACAATCACAGCATTATTTTCTACAGAAACAGCATATGGATAATCTTGAATTTTTTCTGCATCGTTTACTTGAATTCCTTCATCTCCCCATAAATGAATACCGTCAGGGCTCATTTTTTGAGCAAATATCCCACGGTCTCCATTACGCGTATCTGACCATACACAAACCAAATTACCATCTGCCGTTGACACTGAAATTCTGGACCAGACTATATTCTCACCGTGACGAACAGGTATTCCATTTTCCTGCCATTGGATTTGAGCTGATAAAAAACTATATGTAAAAAGAATTAACATGAAAAAATACTTCACTGAAATCTCCTTTGTATTCTACTTCAAAAGTAGACACTTTTTTGTTATCAGAATTTTATCACCAGCTTTCAATTTATAAAAATAAACTCCACTTCCCACTGGAAAATTATCCTCATCTTTCCCATCCCAAACTACCGAATGCTGCCCTGCTGAAAGCTGATCGCTAACAAGCTTTTTAACCTTTTGACCTTTGATGTTGTAGATGGATAATTCTACATTACTATTATTTTGAAGTGAGAAAGATATTGTTGTGGTTGGATTGAAGGGGTTGGGGTGATTTTGTTTTAGTTCAAATGAATTCTCATATTCAATAACATCTTCGATAATATTTGTAAAAGGTGTCGAAAATAATGAATAACCCGCAAAACTGCTTGTGACAAATAAGATATTTTGGTGTTTACCATAACTCTTTGCATATCCGGGAATTGTAGAGATAACTCCAATATTGATGTTCGAATTAAATACATAAGTACTACCATATGGATTTCCACAATAAATGTATTGTCCATCAAAATAAAACTCAGAAAAAAGTCCGGAAGTCAGGATATATTCATGACAAAGTTCTAATTGATTTGATGAATTTATCGAACAGGATGCAACCCCTTTATTGAAACCAACAAATAAATCCGGAGTCTCAGGAATGTTCAGCATAATTTCTCTAATTGAATAATCAGAACCATCACCCAGAATAAGTTCTGATAAAAATTGGAAATTATTCAAATTTTCAATGTTATAAAGTTTCAGATATGTTGTATATGGAAACTCATCGGAATTATCAGCCAGAAATAAGAAATTTTCATATACATCTAATTCATAACCATCTACCGCTTCAAAAGCTATTTCAGAAGGTGTCTCAGGTTCAATTAAATCATAAATGTGAATTCCATTATTATTTTCAATCAAGAAAAGATATTCGCCTTCAATGCAAAAATCTGTAATTGGATTATTGATGTTAATCTCACCAACCTCTTGGGGAATGCACGGATCACTTACATCCACAATATGAATTAAAGAATCATAATCTGAAAAACAATAAAGATGAGAATCATACAATTCAATTAAATCTATATATGTTAATCCAATTTGTCCTAAAATGACATGTTCTTCAATATTAGAAATATCAATAATGTGTAATCCATTATTATATGTGTCCACAAATGCAATATTATCCTGAATTTTGATAGCTCCAACAGCCCGAGTATCATTATAATGAAATAACTCGTCTATATTTGTAAAATCGGTGATATCTATTATTTTGAAACCTTCTGCTTCTGCGGAAAGCAATACGAGATTTGAGTCGATAAAAATATCTGAAATCTCTGCATTCCAATCAAAACTTCCCAGAATTTCAGGATTTAAAATATCCGAAATATCTATCATAATAAGACTTTCATTTTCAGTTGAAACATACATTACATCATTATCTATATTAAAAGATAATACATTATCATCAATACTGAAAGATGTTATGAAATTGATTTCACTCTGTATTGAAATATCGTATATTTTAATACTATCATTTACTACCGAAAAAATTAAATCATTGTAGGAATAAAAAAAATCAGGCCAGGGAGTTCCAATTTCACCTAAATACAATTCTGCAACAAGTTCTGGATTTTCAGGATAAGAAAAATCATATCCCACAAGATAATGAGGACCACTAAAACCACACTGTATAAAACCATATATCACATTATTGTTTATACAATAGGCATTTTCATCACAATCAAAAGAGATGCTTGATAAGAATTGAATATTTGTTAAATCAGTTACATCATAAAAAAAAGCCTTCTCGATTTTTATTGCAATTAATAGCGAATCTACAGAAAATAATTTATTCACAAAACCCGCATTATGTTCAATTTGGCCGATTATTTCCGGTTGAATCTGATTTTCAATTGAATAAATTAAAACACATCCACTTGTTCCTAAAAACATTAAGTCATTATTTATATGAATATCAGAGCACATCTTTTTACCAATATGGATTTCATTAATAATCGAGATATTATTAGGATTGGAAATATCTAAAATGTGAATATTGCCGCCGGAATTGAAATATGCATAATCTCCTCGATTTTCAGCACTGTAACATATTCCTTGGAATTGAGAAATAAAATTGAAATCCTGAGGATATAATAAGCTGAAAACAATTGTTAATATTATTAAAAATAGAAACTTTTTCATAATAATCTCCCTTACTCTCCTTCCTAAGCTTCTGCTTGGGAAGGAGTTAATGCCTGAAGCTTCTGCTTCAAAACGAAGTGGAAACTTCGTGAAATCTTTCATTCCCAACTGGAAAGTTAGGAATGAGAAAAACCTTGCGAACGGTTCAACGAAACTTGACATAAGTCTGAAAGATCTTGTGTTAAGTTGAATGAGACCAACTTAAGTCAAGACAGGCTGAAGCCTGCTTAACTCAAGTTTTATTTAAGCAGGATCATCTTCTTAACTTCAAAAAATTCTCCTGCTTTTAATTTGTAGAAATAGATTCCACTCGTGACATTTTTACTTTCGTTATCTTTTCCATCCCAGATGATACTGTAGTAACTTGGTTCAAGATATTCATTAACCAAAGTTCTTACCCGCTGTCCTTTTGAATTATAAATTTCAAGTTTTACATTTCCTTCATTTTTGATAGAGAACTTGATAACTGTTTCAGGATTAAAGGGATTGGGATAATTGCATAATACATAATTTGTAATTTCTAACTCGTAATCATTTGTTTCACTACCATTTATTACATAAATATAATTTTCTCGGAGATATTCATTAGATCCATCCTGGTCATGGATTACTAATTTTACTGAATAGTAACCAGTATCTTGATAAGTAAATTCGGGGTGTAACTCATTTGAATCAACAATTCCGTCATTATCAAAATCCCATTCGTAAGAAATGATATCACCAACTGAATAATTACTGAATTGTACTGTAAAAGGAGTAATCCCTTCTGTTATCGAAGAGGAGAAATTTGCTACTAAAGGTTCTTCACCTTTTGAAAATGAATGATAAACTGTGAAAGTTCTACCGTAATCAATTGAATGGAAAATGTAAATATGATCAATTGTATGCATTAAAGCTACATAGGTTACTAAAACGTATACTTCTCCTTCCTGTTTTCCGCCAACAAAATCAGTGTAATCAAGACCATAATTGAATTCATTAATATATTGCCAACTCAAACCATAATCATTACTGTAAAATATTGTCTGTGGTGATCCAGCAAAATTGTACAATTCGCCATTTTCAGTACCACGACTTAAATCTGCCAGGGGAAATATACTTATGTTATATGCATTTTGAATTTCTAAGTTTTCAAAGTTATCGTAAGTGATTAATAAAAATGTTGAATCAGGCATACCATAAATGGAAACTTTTGCATATCCTACATTATCACTAATATCAATTTCAGAATATGTCAAACTACCGAAAAAACCGTTATATGAATGCTGAATGAAGTTTGTTCCATAATCTTCGCTATGAGATGCTATAGAATTATAAATTTCTCCTTCATTCCTGCCACTGCTGATATTCCAATATCCATTATTTGTGATAAAGTTCCAACTTCCTTGTTCACCATATTCATAAGATCTATACAGATTTTCAGGCATTGAATATCCGTATAAAACTCCAGGAGTAAGATCAGCAGTAATACTCATAAAGTTTATATTAGTGTTTAAAGTGCTGTCCATACAGGATACAGTTTCACCAAAGTCAGTAGAGTGGTAAATTGCCATTGGTTCGGTTACTGTCGGTCCAATAAAAAATATTTCACCAACTTCAGGACCACGAGTTATACGGTAATCAGAAAATAATAATGTTTGGTGTATTACTAATGTTAAAAAGATAATAATTATTTTTTTCATTTTTACTTCCAATTTTTACTTCTTTTGTACTAACAAGTTGTGGCTAATGTCCCGCGTGTGCTGTGAACCATTACTGACACGCTTGTTGAACTAAGCTGCTAATCGCAGCAGAAATAAATTCCAATATTTTTAAAGATTTTTTATCCCTCCAAAAAACATATTGGAGGCGATTATGTTACAATTCGAGAAAGAGCTTCGTGAAGAAGCTCAATTACGTTCGTTGTCGGAAGTCACGATCAACACTTATAAATATCGTGTTAAAGGTCTTTATCTACACTACAATCGAGAGCCAGCTGAATTATCACTTCACGATATACGGAAATATTTTTTGCATTTAATTAATGTCAAGAAAATAGGAGCTGAATCTTTACGAAACAGGTATTATGCTATTCGTTTCTATTTTGTGTATTGCCGAGGGATCTCAAAAGATGATTTCAACTTCATGAAAGTAAAGAGACCGGAAACACTACCAATAATTCTTACGAAGAAAGAAGTAAGGAAAATCTTATCCAACGTAAGAATATCCGATTATCGAATTTGTTTAGAGCTGATGTATGCATGTGGACTAAGGATTGGTGAGGCAATAAAGATAATTCCTGCTGATATTGATGGAGAGCGAAAAATTCTTCATGTCAGAAATGGTAAAGGTAATAAAGACAGAGCTGTTCCAATACCTGATAACATCTATGAGAAGCTAAGAAAATACTGGCTTACTCATAAGAATAGGAAGATATTGTTTCCAGCGAGATTTTCTTCAGACAGAAAAGAGACCAATACAACTATTAAAAGAAGAGTGCTTCAAGTAGCTTTTAAAAAGGCGCTGGCAGAATCTGGAGTTATTAGGAAGGCAACTCCTCACACGCTTCGCCATTCCTACGCTACCCACCTATTGGAAGCTGGTGTTAATATCCGGGTCATTCAAAAATACTTAGGACACCGTTCCTTGCGAGCGACAATAGTATATATACATCTGACGAACACAACTGAAATGAGATGTGTAGAATTGTTGAATAAATTGATGAATGATTTATAATGAATATTTCCGATATTTTCCGAGGAAATGCCTTACATTACCTGAAAAATTATGGAAATAAGATACCATTGATTCATCTCAAAGCAATTAATGCTATTATTAATTGCCGCACCTCTGTGCTGGGTGGTGAAGTTTATTTTTGTGAAAAATGTAAGAAATATCATTATTCTTATCATTCCTGTAAAAACAGACATTGTCCGAAATGCGGAAGTGATGATTCTGAAAAATGGCTAAAAAGACAGATTGAAAAACTTCTTCCTG
>JABMPU010000205.1 GCA_013203665.1 Armatimonadota bacterium | reverse complement strand
GCTTCATTGTCTTTAAAACCAGAATCACGGTTTTTCCACAACAGGGAGTGACCATTTGATGTGACGCCGGAATGCGCGAGCCCGGTTGTACACGCTTGAATATCATGATTGCCGGGCAAGGCGTGTAATGTCAGTAAAAAAATAAATATTGTTCGTTTCATTTTATTGTCCGGTTTTGGGTTGCATCGATTTTGTTTTATTAGAAAATCAATTGGTTCCTTCTATTTTTTAGTGGGTAGATATACTAAAAATAAAAAATCTGATTATCCAATATCCAACACGGAACATCCAATATCCAAGTATTTTTGTCACTATTGCTCCTTTTTCTTTTTCGCTGTATCAATGCTTTTGAAAAGTATTGAAATCAACTCATCTGTCTCCTGTAATAAAGGGGACAATTTTGTTGAAGGTTGAATTAATTTTGCCTGAACTATTATTTTCAGCCACACTTCAGTCTCTCTCAACTCTTTTAAAGCCACTTTCAATTTATTCACCCCGTTAGATATTTCGTTTAAAGTATTGTTTTCTGCTAATTTATTAATTATCTAACGGGGTAAATAAAATCAGCCTTTGATTCAGCACTTTGAGCCTCACCGTAATTTGCAGCAGGTGAAGTTCCGCTTCTTAATATTTGAGAAGAGATATGCTTACCTGCTTTTGTTTCAGGTAATTGTTCTGAAACATTAATAATTCTAACCGCATAATCAATAAGACGTTCCTGTAAATCAAACTTCTTTTCTTTTTCACTCATTTTAATTTTTCCTTCATCATTGGATATTCTGTGTTGGATATTGGATATTATTTGTAACTTACCCACCCAATTCTTAAAAGAGCCCTATTTTTTTTCTTTAAGTTGTTTGTACCAATTAGTCACAATTTTGAAATTTGGAATGGTCGAAACAGGTTGTAATGAAAGCTCTTTATATACTTTGGAAACGTCATAATACCAGCTTTTAGAGATAAGTTCAAATCGAGATGTCCACAATTCATTCTTAAGGCAACGAGCTATTTTCTCTCCATGTTTAAAGAATTTTTCACTAATTGATTTTTTGTCCGAATAGGTTTTATTCTTCAGTTCTTTGCAGATAAAATTTACCAATTCATGAAGGTTTACCGGATTTTTATCTGCCACAATATATTGTATTCCAGGCTTGTAATTAAATTCGATTAATTTTGTGAATGCCATAACCAGAAGTTCAATATTTGTGAGATGAATAATTGTTTCATTATTTGGTAAAAACATCAGGTTTTTATCAACCAATTTTACCAAAGTAAAGGGGAAGCCAAAATCTCCTGAACCGTATGTGATTGCAGGTCGTACAATTACAGCATTTAGATCATACAGAACGTATTTCTGGATTAAAGCTTCAGACTGGATTTTTGTGTAATGATAATAATTATCATTTTTTTTGAGTGTGGAATTATTGGCAGGTAATTCGTCCGGGATTGCTCCAAACACGCCAACTGAAGAGCAAAAAATAAATCTGGAATTATTGGTTTGTGCGTTGATAATCAGTTGTTCCGTAGCATTAACATTTGCATCGAAATATTTTTTTTTGGAAAATTTTCTTCCTCCACGAATCGCTCCGATATGAAGAATTGTATCAAAAGAATGTTCTTTCAAATATGAACGTAAACCATCAATATCTGTTAAATCTATTTCTACAAAATTAACGTGATTTTTGAATTCAGATATTCGTTTGGGTTCGGTTTTAGGGCGAATCATTACTGTAAGATCATATTTTTTTAAAAGCAATTCTCTGGCAACATGCTTTCCAATAAAACCGCTGACACCGGTTATTAATATGTTTTTACTCATTTTTATTTGAATAGATTCTTGAATTTTTGGATAAAAATCGTCTCATTTGATTGGACATTTTCCACATAAAAGAAATCAATTTTTTCGTTTTTCAACATCTTTTCAGGATTGATTTCAGTGAGAAGTTCCACAGTATATTTATCGATCGTTTTTTCGATTTTCTCTAAAACCTGCGGCATAATGTATTCATTGAAATTGCAATGATTATCTGAAGCAATAAAATGGCAATGTCCGTTTTTAAGAAGATTCCAGGCAGTTTGCTGAATCTTTTTTCCATAAAGACCAATAAAACTGGCAGCATTTAGTTGAAGGTAAATATTTCGATGAATTAAATCTTCTGCTAAATCAGGATTATTTGAAATATCAGGATAACGCTCGGGATGAGCTAAAATCGGATAGTATCCGTTAATTACGAGCTCGTATAAAATGTGCATGAAATCTTTGGCAAAGCCATGAAATCCGGTTTCAACCAAAACGTATTTTGTTCCATTTATTGATAAATCTTTATTCTTTATTTCCTCAAGAGTATTTGGTTCGAGATATATTTCGAATGCTTTATATAATTGCATTGAAATATTGTTCTTATGTAGAGCTTTTTTTAGCTGATTAAATCTTAGTTCAAAGATTTCAGCAGTATTTTGATAAGGACCCATCATATAATGTGGAGTTAAAACGATATCTGTAACTCCGGCATCTTTCATCTTTTTTATGTGAGTTAATGATGTTTCAAGGTCTGGAGAACCATCGTCACAGGCATGTAAAATATGGGTGTGAATATCTATCATTATCGTTTTATATTATGAATGGCATCAGCAAATTCTCGAATTAATTTTGGATCACAGTTATCTTCGAGTACATTTCCTGTAACCACAAAATCTGCACCGGCAACAGCTTTTTCAGCGGCAACTTCCGGAGTTTTTATTCCTCCACCAAGAATGATAGGAATAGAAACATTTCCTCTGATCGCAGCTATCATTTCATTACTGACCGGATATTTTGCTCCACTGCCTGCATCCAGATAAACGATTTTCATACCAAGATATTGTCCGGCAAGAGCATGAGCAACTGCAATATCGCTTTTTGAATGCGGAATTGGCAGGCTGTTGCTCATATAATGAACAGAAGTATTATTTCCGGATTCAATAAGCATATAAGCTGTGCCAATAGCTTCCAGGTTGTAATATTTTATCATCGGGGCAGCACGCACCTGTTCACCGATCAACATTTGAGGATTCCTACTGGTAATCACTGAAAGCAGTAGAAGCGCGTCTGCATAAGGTGAAACAAAATTGAATATCCCAGGAAAGATCAGAACAGGAATTTTTACATTTTCTTTTATCAGTTTAAGATTGGATTCAAAGTTGTTGTGAATCATCAAGCTTCCACCCACAAGCAGTCCGTCTGCTCCGTTATCTTCACAGGTTTTTGCGTGCCGGACCACCTCTTCTGCATTCAATTTATCCGGGTCGATCAAGCAGAAATAATTTGCTCTTTTGCCGGCAAGTTCTAATAATTTATCGTATATTTTCATAATCATTTCCCAAACCAGCCACTAAGAACACGAAGCAACGCAAAGAGTATTTTTTGTTTTTCTTCGTGCTTTTTTGAGAACTTCGTGGCTAATTTTATTTCTGTTTTTTCTTTATAAACTTTCATAATCACTTCCCAAACCATAAAATAATTAATAACATTAACATATCAATTTTCATCCAACCTGAAATAAGAGAAAGTTTTTTTTTGGATATTTTTTTGAATAGAAAAATGATAAAAAAAATTAAAGGAATACTAACAAATACATTCATCAAAACAAATGTGCTTAAAAGGATCAATTCCGAAAAAAAAAGATAAATCGTGAAAACGATAATGAAAGCTATAGGAAGGATCGATGCGAAAATTGTCTTTTTCCTTCCAAGTTTGATTGCCAGAGTATTTGCCTTGAACTTAATATCTCCTTCAATATCTTCTGCATCTTTGATGAATTCTCGCATCAAAGTATATAAAAAGGCATAAATTGCGATAATCAGACTGTTAGTAAAATTATTACTGCTCAATCCTCCAAAGATAAATGTGGAACCTGCTGCATAAGCAACAACAATATTGCCGATTAAAAAATTCATCTTAAAAGTTTTAGCATAAAAAAATAGCAAGATGCTATTAATAATGGCAATTATAACACAGTAGATATTTCGAGTAAGGAAGCTTAAAATGATACCAAGAATAAAGAGGATAATTGCATATAAATATGCTGAACGAGGTTTGATCTTTCCGGAAGGAAGAACTCGATTTGGTTTATTAACTGAGTCGATCGGAAGGTCGAAGAAATCATTGATCACATATCCTGCTCCAGCAATGATTGTTGCAGATAAAATGGCAAAAACCATGTTATAACTATGCAAAGTCAAATTGCGAAAAAAGATGCCGAAAAGAACACAGATGGCAACAAACAAGCAATTGAAAGGGCGTAAAATTTTTATGTAATTCATAAAGATTATGGTAATCGCTCTTTTATCATATTAACGAATTCAAGCATGATGTCGTTGTTGCGCATATTTTTTATCATATTATATGAATCACGAATTAATTTTTCAGCTTGTTTCTTAGATTTTTCCAAACCGATTAAAGAAGGATAGGTTGCTTTATTGTTTTTTAAATCACCTCCCGGATGTTTGCCCAGAACTTCAAAGCTGCCAACTTCGTCTAAGATATCATCTACAATTTGATAAGCCAAACCAAGGTTTAAAGCGAAGTTTCCAAGAGTGATAGTAATATTCTCTTCAGCGTCATATAAAGCACAAGCAAGCTCAGTAGATGCTTGCAGCAATGAACCGGTTTTCTTATAATGAATATAGCGCAGAACATTGATATTAATCTTTTTATTCACAGAAATAATGTCAACTGCCTGACCACCGATCATACCCCGAGTCGAGATTGCTTTTGTAAGAATTGCAATGCATTTAAGTGCCTGGTTCCTGTTTTTTATTTCAGTAAGAACCTCAATCGCTTTTGTGATGAGAGCATCACCTGCAAGGATTGCTGTGGCTTCACCAAATTTTATATGACAACTGGGTTTTCCGCGACGTTCATCAGAATTATCAACGCTGGGCAGATCATCGTGGATGAGAGAAGCAGTATGCACAAATTCGAGGGCAACTGCTGCAGGAAGTATGCGTTCTAAACGGTTAATGTTTTTTCTGCCAAGCAGCATTTCATATGTGGCTAAGAAAAATAACGGACGCAGTCTTTTGCCATCACTTTTTACAGAATACCTCATAGCTTGATGTAGTTCAGTGGGGTATTGATCTGCTGGGGCTAAATAATCATCTAATGCTTTTTCAATAAGCTGTCCTCTACTTTTGTAATATTCTTGAACTAACAAATTTTACCTCGTTTTTAAGTTAATTAATTCTTTTTTTTTCATTATTTTTCAGATTCAGAAAATCCATTTATTTCAATGCTTTTTATGTATGAAAATATTAAATATCCATATTCAATATAATAATAATACTTATTGCTGTCAATAAATACTTTGTTCATTGCTTATACTAAGAAACAGAGATTGTTCAGTCACGAAGCACACGAATGAACAAGAAGAAAAAATAATGATTAAACTAAAACAGCATATACTAACCTTGAAAATGTTTAAGTGTCTTATCTTCCTGCTGAATCTTTTCAATGGTTGAAACAGCGAGCAATACATATTCGAAAAGCTGAAAAATCTAAATTAATGTTGGATGAATCTAAAGATGAAGATTATTGAAAAAAGCGCAAATCTATAGTATTTAAATGTAACATACTATTTTTCTTCAAGTTACGAAAAAAGTGCTTGACAGATAAATCCCAAAAAAATTTTTGAAGATTGATACTAAAAAACAAAAGAGGAGATAAATTATGACAAAAGCAGATTTAGTAAGATCAGTTTCAGCAGAAACAGGCATCATCCGTAAAGATGTTGCATTAGCAGTAGATGCATTCTTAGAATCATTGAAAGATTCACTTAAAGATGGAAAACACATTGAAATCAGAGGGTTTGGAACTTTCAAACTTAAAGTTCGTAAAGAGAGAATGGGAAGAAATCCTAAAACAGAAGAAAAAGTAAAAGTACCTGCACGTGTAGTTCCTACTTTTAAATTTTCAAGAGCATTGAAAGAAGACATTGATGCTGCCAATCAGAATTTATTGTAAAGACGCTGTGGAGATTTAATGCCCTGCGGAAAGAAAAAGAAACGTTATAAAATCAGTAATCATAAAAGAAAAAAAAGATTACGAAAAAATAGGCATAAGAAAAAAAATAAGTAAAAATTAAATTGAAATTTTGTCGAAATTCTTTTAGGATTTCGACATTTTTTTTATAAGATTCATCCAAAGCAAACCCAGAAAGCAACCGATCAAATAATATAAAAAATCTGTCCAAACAAATGAAGTTCCCAGAATTATTCTACCAATAAATGTTTCTCTAATCAACTCCAGAAAAGGTGGATGCCAAAGTTGTGAAAACTCAATCATACAGGTTACTAAGAAAATTATTAAAGCTATCATTTTCGGTTTGATTTTTTGAAAGAAGAGGAAAACAATTAAGCACCAGAATATCTCATAAAATACATCACAAAGAGAATTATTCACCCAGAACTCAAATGAACCTTTGTAAAATTTCGAATAAAAACCGAGGGGTGTGATTATTAAAATAGAAAGAAATGTTATTAAATGAGCTTTATTTAACTTTTTCAAAAATTATAAATCCTTTTCAGTAATAATTTTAATTCCGTTTTTCATCAGCAGTTCAGTTGTAATTCCGTTTCCGGGAATTAATTTTCCTGAGAATGAGCCATCGTAGATTTTTCCAAAACCGCATGAAGGTGAGTTTGCTTTAAAAATAACTTTTTTACAATTTACCAATTTGGCAATTCTCAGAGTTTCTTCAGCTCCTTTTTGGAAGTTAGAAGTTACGTCATCTCCATTTTTATTAATCACTTTTTTGCATTGAATTTCAGCAGGAATCCTTGGAGTTGGTAATCCGCCTAATTGTTCAGGGCACACTGGAATTGCCAGACCTTTTCTCACTAATTCCACAACTTCAGGATGAGAATTATCATCACCTAAGTAATTACATTTTAATCCTGCTAAACAAGCACTGACAATTATCATAATTTATCCTTCAGTTCAGAAAGCTTATTTATCGCTTCAATCGGAGTGAGGTTATTCACATCGAGTTTTTTAATTTCTTCCAGGATTTCGTTTTTTTGTTCTGCTTTTTCAAATATCGCATCGAAAATATCCATTTGCGATGTATCTCGGGCAAGTTGCTTTTTTGCTTTTGCAGTTAAGCCTTGCGGGCTGAGTTCGTGTTCTTCCAGGTTTCCCAATATTTCTTTGGCACGTTTTATGACTTTATCAGGGATTCCGGCTAATCGAGCCACCTGAATTCCATAACTCTGGTCAGCAAATCCACGCTCGATTTTCCTTATAAAAATGATTTTATCATTCCATTCTTTAACAGCAATATTGTAGTTTTTCACTGCTGGTAAAATGTTTTCCAGTTCTGTTAATTCGTGATAATGAGTGGCAAAAAGCGTTTTTGCATTGATTTGAGAATTATTGTGGATAAACTCAACAATTGCCCAGGCGAGGCTGAGACCGTCGAAAGTGCTGGTTCCTCTTCCAATTTCATCCAGAAGGATCAAGGATTTGGAAGTTGCTGTATTTAGAATGTTTGCTGTTTCCAGCATCTCAACCAGAAAAGTGCTTTGCCCCATTGCCAGGTTATCAGATGCTCCTACGCGAGTGAAAATTTTATCGAAAATCGGAAGATTTGCAAATGCAGCAGGAATGAAACTTCCCATTTGAGCCATAATCGCAATCAAACCAACCTGCCTTAAATAGGTAGATTTACCTGCCATATTCGGTCCGGTAATCAAAGCAATCTTATTATCAGAATCATTTAAATTCACATCATTTGGGATGAATTGCTCTTTTTCCAACAATATTTCCACCACCGGATGACGGCACTCTTTGATTTCCACAATTCCTTCATTATTAAAATCAGGTTTCGTATAATTATTGTGATATGCGACAAAAGCAAGATTTGAGAGCACATCCAAAGATGCTACGATTTCCACGAATTGCTGCATTAATTCGATTTTATTATAGAGTTTATCTCTGATTTTGTTGAAAAGTTCATACTCGATATTTCGGATGCGTTCTTCAGCTCCCAGAACTTTTGATTCATATTCCTTGAGTTGCGGACTGATGTAGCGTTCTGCGTTTACAAGAGTTTGCTTCCTGATATAATAATCCGGAACTTTGTCTTTATGAGTTTGAGTAATTTCGATATAATATCCGAAAACTCTATTATAACTGACTTTTAATGAAGGAATTCCTGTTTTTTTCCGTTCGTATTCTTCCAAACGGGAAATCCAGCTCTTTCCACTTCTACTGATTTCTCGAAGTTCATCAAGATATTCATTATATCCGTCTTTAATGATATTTCCTTCTGTGATTTGCATTGGAGGATTTTCTGTAAGAGCGTTTTTGATAATATTTATTATTTCTGAATAATCTTTGATTTTTTCTTTTAAGGAATCGATTACAGGATTTTCAAACTCGTTTAAAAGTTCAGCTATTTGAGGTGATGTTTCCAGGTAATTTTGCAGGGCAATTAAATCGCGTGGATTAACCCGTTTGGTTCCAACTTTGCTGATGATTCTACTCAAATCACCGATTGTATTCAAAATTGTGCGTAAGTCGGTTGTAAAAGCGAAGTCCTTTTTAAATGTATCAATCGCCTTATGACGCTTTTGTATTTCGGTTACATCCAAAAGTGGATTTAGAAGCCAGTTGGTTAATTTTCTGGCTCCCATTGCCGTTGATGTTTTATCCAGAATCGAAATCAAAGTGCCGAATCGAGTTCCGTATCGAAGCGATTTAAAGAGTTCAAGATTGCGTCTGGAAACCTCATCGAGCTGCATGAAGTTTTCCAGAGAGTAATATCTTAAGCTGGAAATGTGTTTAAGTTCATCATTTTTTAGGGATTTGATGTAAGCCAGAGCGATGCCTGCTGCGGTTTTCGCAAAAGGTCTGTTTTCAGCACCAAAACCATCTAAAGTTGTTGTACCAAAATGGTTTGTTAATATTCGTTCTGCTTCTTCCGGATCAAAATACCAGGTTTCAAAAATCGTGATTGTCGGTTCGTATTCTAAAGAAAGCTTATCAATGAACAATTTAACTTCTTCATTTTCCACGATGATTTCTGCTGGTTTAGAACGCATTATTTCATCTTTAAGTTGATTTTCCAATATTTCTGTAAATAGGAAATCTCCTGTAGAAACATCGATTAATGAGAACCCGATTGTTTCTTTTCCTTCTAAATAATAAATTGCAGTTAAAAAATTATTTTCGGTTTTATCGATTAATTTTGCATCAATTATTGAACCGGGAGTTATAATATCAATTATTTCTCTTTTCACCAGACCTTTTGCCAGTTTCGGGTCTTCAGTTTGCTCGCAGATGACAACTTTGAGACCTTTTTTTACCAGCTTATCCAGGTAATTATCCAGGGCATGATAAGGGAATCCTGCCAGCGGAATGGGATTTTCAGCGTTTTTATTGCGAGCTGTTAAAGTGATTCCGAGAACCTTTGATGCTGTTTTGGCATCATCAAAAAAAGTTTCATAAAAGTCACCCATCCTGAATAGAATGAGTTTATCCGGATGCTGATTTTTTATATCCAGAAACTGTTTCAGCATTGGTGTGATTTTTGTTTTTTCCGTCATCGATATCCTTTCTGGGATTTTTTTTTAACCACGAATTTTCACGAGGTATTTTTTTCAATTTTTCGTGTTTTCCAACCGAGTTACCTCCAATCAGACCTGACTCGCAGCGCAGCGTGAGTCAGGAATGATGGCTTTGTCGAATGTTCTCAACTCGTACTTCAGTCTTCATTTTATTACGTCCGGACAAGTCGTTACAAGTCAAGTCCATTCTCAATCTACGCCACTAAGTAAACTCCAACCATACCAGTTGAATAAAAAACAGATTCAACGGCATAAATTGTGAAGGTTGATATGAAAGAATTCCTCTGTTAGAAACCATTTGCAAGGACTCGCTCAATTTTCAATATTAAATATTTAATATTCAATTATAATAACCAAATCGGCAAATAGGTTATTTCATCATTTATGCTAAATTTACCATCATAAACGACATAAGCTCTATTTGTCCCCGGATATATCGTCATAAATTTCTTTAGATGATTTACATTTGGTTTCCTTGATTTTACTTCTAATGGGATTAACTGGTTTCCCCTTTTTATGATAAAATCCACTTCTTTTCCATTTTTGGTTCGCCAGAAATATATTTCTTCTCCGATTCTGTTTTCTTTAAAGATCTCGTTGAAAACAAAATTTTCCAGAACAGCTCCTTTATCCGACCTTTCTTCAGGATGTTGAAATTGTTGAAGTAAAAAATTCCTCAAACCGATATCGATGAAATAGATTTTTGACATTTTTTTTATCTCATTGACCTTATTTCTGTGGAAGGGTGAAATAGTTGATATAATAAAAGTGCTTTCCAATATCTGGATATATTTTCGACAGTTGTAATGTGAAAGCTTAATATCATTACTAATCCCGTTTATATTCAGCAGCGAACTGCAGGAAAGAGCTAATCGTTTTACCAACTTATTGAATCCGATAATGTCATCTACAAGGTTAAGACTCTGGATATCTTTGGTCAAATATGTATTTGTGATTTCTTCCAGGAAGGCATGCTTTTTCCTTTCCGATGTTGCAAGAGTTACTTCAGGATATCCTCCAAACCGCAGGTATTCATAGAATAATTCTCTAATTTCATTGTGATATGTAGAAAGGGGATCTTCCGTATAATCCTGGAAATTACAATTAATAAGTTTACTCCATTTCTCATATCCCTTGAAAAGAAGGAATTCCGAAAAATCGAGCGGATAAAGATGGAATACAAATTTTCTCCCAACTAATGAATCGCTGAACTGTAATTTTATCTGTGCAGCAGATGAACCGCTTAATATTAATTTGAAGCTTTCCGAATGATGATCGACTAAAACTTTAATAAATGGAGCGAAATCTTTTAAATGCTGAACTTCATCGATCATAATTACATTTTTACAATCGATGTTTCCACCTGACTGCACAAACCTGTTTATAAAATATTCTGTTCCATGAGAAAAAGTTTCTAAATCTGATACTCGCTCTAAATCATAATAGTATATTGGCTGATTAGAAATATTTTTTTTGAGTAACTTTAAAAGCGTTGTTTTTCCTGCTCTTCTGGGTCCAAGTATAAAAATAGCTTGTGGATCAGTAAGAAAAGGTATAATCTCTTTTTCTAACTTTCTATTAAACATAAAATTCTCTTTCATTAATTCTTGAACTATTTTTAATTTGATTTAAAAAAAGTCAAAACTTTTTTTCAACTGCATTGAAAATAATAATAATATTTTCGTACCTATTTCCTCTTCAAAATAAAGGAAGATATTCCATTTTTTTCCAGGTTAACAGCAGCTTTACCAAGTTCTTTATCATTTTTAAAATCACCAACAGCAACCACGGTTAATGTTTTGTTGTTAACTTTTTTTGTGAATAGAATATATTTATAACCAAGTTTCTTTATTTTTTCACCTATTTTTTTTGCATTTTTTTCCGAACTAAAAGCTCCAACCTGCAAATAAAGTTTGAAATCTGCTGAATTTTGAGAATTCTGGGTTTCTGTTTCCTGTTTCCTATATGAATTTATTTTCTTAAAATCAATATCGATTTTATCACCGTTCTGCATATTGAAAATCCGATCTTCAGCAGAATAATTGTATTGATGATACGGAAAATCCATTTTCAGTTTTTTGTAGGAAAGAAGAGCGTTTTCATATTTTTTTAGCTTCTCGTTGCAAAGTCCGATCTTATAATGCAGCAATGGAATATTATTGTGAATAAATTTACTTGTCCGCAGGAATTCCAGGTTATTCAAAGCTCGGTTAAATAAATTCTGCTGAAAATATGATTCGATAATAATGAAATAAGCTGTTTCGATTTGAGCTGTTTTTTCAGAATCGTTACCAAAATCCGAAATAAAATTCTGTGCTGAGATGATTGCCTTATTATAATCTTCTGCTTTCAGATATGCTTTTGCCAGCCAGTACTCTTTTTCTTCAATTCTGGTGTCGGATATCTTCTTAAGCAGAAAAATTGCATTTTCATATTTTCTTTCTAAAAGATTAATTTTTGCCAATTCCCAAAGGGATAATTGACCATAATAAGTATCGAGATGATCTTCTGCCAATCCTTCCAATTCCTTGATGAAATCTTTACTTTTAGCTTTTAATTTTGCTTCATTAAATTTTTTTTCTAATTTGGGATTATTTGAAAATAATGAGATTACAAGAATGATTGAAACGAATAAAATAATTAGCTTTTTCATATTACCTTTTCTTCTTTCCGAAGCTTCCACAAAAGAAATTCTCTCATTGAGATTCAGAAAATTATTGTTTTCACATTTCTTTCTTAACCTTCCGAATCTATAAAATAAAGAAATTTTAGAAAGAAAAAAACTTCGGAAGGTTTTGGTTAGTTTTTTTTTCTGACAATTCCAAATTCAGGAATTTCTCTTTTCAAATCAATTTTAAAAATCATATTTGGTTTTGTAAATGAAATTGGATTTCCTTCCTCATCAAACAAATTTTCCACTTTCAAATCCATATCATTTGCTCGCTTTGGAAAGATGATTTCAATTTCATCATTAAGATTTATTTTTCCTTTGCAGTTGATAAATGCAAAAGTTTTTTCAGTTTTTATGATTTCCCCAATGAATTGATATTTTCTGATATATGAAGAAGTGCTGTAATTCTGAGTGGAACTCGCATCGAATTCATCGAAAAAAGCTTCTGTATAAACACGATGACTGATTTTATCCAATTCTTTTTTTAAAGTATTCAAACCTTTTATTTTTTTGTTTTCTTCAAGAAAAGCAAGAGCTTCTTTGTATGTGCGAGTTAAGTTTGCCACATAATAAACGCTTTTCATTCGGCCTTCGATCTTGATGCTGTTAATTCCACATCTATTGATTTCAGCAAGCCTATCAAACAAACAAAGGTCTTTTGAATTTAAGATGTAAGTTCCGTATTTATCTTCTTCTATTGGAAAATATTCTCCGGGTCTGGTTTCCTCAACTAAATTGTATTTCCAGCGGCAGGATTGGGTGCAGTTTCCTCTGTTAGCACTTCTCTTGTTTAAGAAGGAACTCAGCAGACATCTTCCTGAATACGACATGCACATTGCTCCGTGAACGAATATTTCTAATTCTAATTCAGGGAGTTTGGATCGCATTTTTTTGATTTCAGCGATGGTTAATTCGCGAGCTAAAATGATTCTTTTCGCACCGAGGTTTTGCCAGAATTCTGCCGATCTCCAGGAAGTTACATTTGCCTGAGTGCTGATATGAATGGGAATTTCAGGAGCATGTTTTTTGGATAACAAGAAAATTCCCGGGTCTGAAATGATTATTGCATCGATTTTAATTTTTTGTAGAAATTCCAAATAGCTTGGCAAGTCTTCAAGGTCGGAGTTATGAGCAAAGATATTAACTGCTACATAAATTTTCTTATGTAAAGAGTGACAGAACTCAGTTGCTTGTTTTAGTTCTTTTTCGGAAAGATTATCGCTTTGAGCTCTTAAACTAAAATTTTTTCCAGCAGTGTAAACCGCATCAGCACCATAATGAATTGCATATAGCAATTTCTTAAAATTGCCTGCTGGAGCGAGTAATTCCATTATTGGCTCATTATTCTCAAAAGCTCTGCATTATTTTTTGTACTTTGCATTTTGGAAATAATCATTTCTACACCGTCGATAGGACTCCTTCCTTTGAGGAATTTCCTGAGAACGAACATGCGATTAACTTCCTCTTTTGAAAGCAACAATTCTTCTTTACGGGTTCCGGATTTTACTAGATCAATAGCTGGGTAAATTCTCAGATCACTTATATTCCTATCAAGAACAAGCTCCATATTTCCAGTACCTTTGAATTCCTCAAAAATAACCTGATCCATCCTGCTGCCAGTATCAACCAGTGCGGTTGCAATAATAGTTAAGCTACCTTTTTCCAGAGTGTTTCTGGCAGAGCCAAAAAATTTCTTTGGTTTATGAAGGGAGTTTGAATCGATACCACCGGAAAGAATTTTCCCGCTGGCAGGTGCAACCATGTTGTATGCTCTGGCAAGCCTTGTGATACTATCGAGCATAATCACTACATCCTGTCCAAGCTCAACCATTCTTCTGGCTCTTTCAATGGTCATTTGTGCAACCTGAATGTGATTTCGTGGTGTTTCATCAAAAGTTGAGCTTAATACTTCTGAGTTACGAGGAATTAATATGCGTTTCATTTCAGTTACTTCTTCAGGACGTTCATCCACTAATAATACCATCAAATACACTTCAGGATGATTCTCTAGGATTGCATTTGAAATATTCTGCAGCAAAACAGTTTTACCGGTTCTGGGTGCAGCTACGATTAAGCCTCTTTGCCCTTTTCCGACGGGAGTAAAGAGATTAATAATTCGCGTTGACATGTTATTGGGGTCTGTTTCCAGGTTCAATCTTTCTTCGGGGAAATAGGGAGTTAATTTACTAAAATATCGAATCTCCCGAGTGAATAATGGAGATTCATAATTGACCGAACTTACCCTGATCAGAGCGAAATATTTTTCTTCTTCTTTTGGTGCACGTGCAGGTCCGGAAATGATATGACCTTTCTTTAACCCGAATTTCTTGATTTGTGAGCTGGAAACATAAATATCATTTCTACCGGGAGTGAAGTCATTTTCTTTGAATCGAAGAAAACCATAACCATCATCCACGATTTCTAAACATCCACTTACAAAAGCTAAACCTTCCTGATTGGCTTGAACTTCAAAAATCTTATGAATTAATTCATTCTTCTTTAAATTTTTGATATCAGGAATTTCCAGTTCTTTAGCCATCTTGGTCAGTTTAGTCATATTCCAACCGAACAAGTCATTCTTGTCGTTATTTTCCATTTTTTTTCTCCTCTTTAACTGTCATAATCTCAATTGATTTATTCATTAAAAAAATGCTGGAAGTAAAATCGGCAGAAGCATTTCTAATGTCAAGAAATTTTACAAAACAGGGGACTTGAAACTTTGAGAAGGTTCAACCACGAAGGAACACAAAGACAAATAACAAATGACAAATTTCTAATAAAATTTCAAATGACTAAAAATTAAAAATGAATCCTAACAAATCTTACTTGATACATCGATAAATTCTTATAAATCGTGACTGGCAAATGATTGGACATTTTAACTTTATTTTTTATCTGGTATTAGAAATTAGGATTTTTTAAATTCATGCTTTTTTATTCCGCTTGTTCCCAAACAGAGTTTGGGAATGAGACAAAAATGTCTATTTAAATGATTTACTCTGATCGCTAACTTTTTCAAGGTTATTTTGATATTTGAAGATTTCATTGTAAAATTTCTTTCATTTCTATTTTAGGATTGCGTTTCAAACTTTTAGAGGATCTTAAAATTCTACTTTTTGATTAAAGGTGAAAAAAATAATTTGACAAAAATCACTCATAATTATTTTTGCATACCGAACGGTCGGTATTTATTAGTGAATCCTTTTATAAAGGAGGTTTGATGGGTTCAAAAGAAAATATTTTAAAGGCAGCTTTAAGAGTTTTCCTGGAAAAAGGATATGATGCTGCCAGCATAAATGATGTAGTGCGGGAATCGAAATTCACCAAAGGTGGATTATATCATCATTTCCCAAATAAAGAACATTTATTTATAGAAACCATAAATTTTTTATTTGAAGAATTTGAAAGATGGGAAAATGAAATTTACTCACAAGAGATGAGTTTGAAAGAAATTCTACAAATTTATTTTGCATCGATGAGCGAAATGATAAATTTCATCAAGGAAGTAGCAGAAACAGATAAATTGGAAGAATCTAATTTTTATAATCTTATGTTCGATGCATTTCATAGATTTCCCGAAATAAAAGAGAAGCATAACCAAACTCATAAAAAGAATGAAGAAGCATTCATCAGAGTATTGATCGATGCCCAGAAAAAGAAGATCATCCAGGATGACATTGATCCGCGAACATTTGCTTTTATGGTGAATGCATTGGTAGAAGGAACAATGAGTTATCATCTAATTAATGAAAAGATAGATCTAAAAGAAATGGGAGAAAAACTCTTCCAGAACGTTTGGAACAGTATAAAGATATAAGCCACTAAGGGTACTAAGGAGCACGAAGAAAATGTCTAATAACAAATTTCTAATTACAAAACCTTGCGAACGGTTTCCCACCGAGAGATTCTTTTGCATTAACCTTCGCAACGGTTGAATTGGTTGAATCGGTATAAAAAAGAAAATAAAAAATTCGTGGATAATTAAAATAAATAAATTAGTGGTTCTTAGTGTTCTTCGTGGCTTAAAAAAAATGAGGTAAAAATGAAAAAAGTAATATTAACATTTATTCTGATGCTGATGATGTCAGCACTTTCTGCGATTACGTTGGAAGAAAGCATCGAGCTGGCAAAGGAGAATAACAAAGAACTGCTGGCAGAAAAGAGTGCTTTCAGATCTGCAGACTGGGGCAAGAAAAATGCGCTTACAAATTTCTTCCCGAAAGCTTCGTTTAATTCCACCTTGGTTCGCATCGATGATGATACTTATGATGAAGCAATGCAGGTAATGAATGTCCCGGTAATAGGAATGAATGGGTTTCCTACCGGTGATTACATTCAGTTTTCATCTGCCTATATGGGACCCGGTTTCTATAAAACTACTTACACGAACAACATTACAGTTCAGCAACCGATCTTCAATGGCGGGAAAGTTATATTGGGTTATCAGTTGGCTGGATTAGCAAAAAAGCAGGCTTATCTTGCTCTGCAAAGTAAAGAGAAAGATGTATCTTATGCAATAGCTTCCACATATTTCGGAATTCTGAAATTGCAGGATCTAAAAACACTCTCCCAAAAAAGCCTGGAATCAACTCTTTCTCACCTGCAAAGTGTTCAGAAGAATTATGATGTGGGAACGGCTAAAAGATCGGATGTACTGCAATGGCAGGTTAAACAAAAAAATGATGAAACTGCACTTTCGGAAATCGGGAACAGCATCGATGAACTTTACAGCTTCTGGCAGATCCTGCTGGGAAAAGTAGAAGCTGAAGAACCTTCCAAAATAGATGTAACTGAATACGATTCTGAAACGCTGCAATATTCTGCGATGGAAAGAAATGAATTGGAAAAAGCTGCTGCTGATTTTTTAGCAGAAGTAGAAAAAACCAGTCCAACCATTCAAACTATGGAGTTGGCCGGGAAAATGATGAAAAAGAATTATTATATGGCAAAAGGTGAATTCCTGCCGTCTTTGAATTTGCAATTTTCTTACCAGTTCGAAAGCGATGATGAATTTGATTTTGATGGTGATGACAATTGGAACCTAGTAGCTGCGTTTTCCGTTCCTATTTTCACAAGCGGCACAAATTATTCCAATCTGAAAAAAGCAAAATACGATCTCAAGAAAATAAAATATGAAACTGAATCTACATTGGAAAATTACATGGTTGCTGCAAAGAATGTATTTTACAAATTAATTACTAAAGCCAGAACCGTGGAAGACAACAAAACAGCACTGGAATTTGCACAGGAAAATCACAAGATTATCAATGAACTTTACACGCAGGGAATGGTTACGAATACCGAACTTATGGATGCCGAAGCTATGCTCTTTGGCAGCGAAATGAACCTGGTGGCATCCTACTACGATTATATCCTATTAAAATATGAAATAAAAAAATATACGGAATAACAGGAGGAGAAGATGTTTAAAAAATCAATAATATTGGCTGCTGTATTTGCTATCGTGCTGATGGGTTGCCAAAAGAAAGCCGAACAGGAAGAAGTAAAAGAAGAATTTACAGGTGCCAGAGAAGTAAAAGTTGCTACAGTTAGATTGGGTGATATTTCCAGCTATATTGAATTCAGCGGAAAAATTGAAGCAGAAAAAACAGTCAACATTGCACCGTCGATGTCCGGAAGAATTGATAAGCTGATAGTGGATGTCGGAAGTGTTGTTGAGAAAGGTGACCTCCTGGCAAAACTGGATGATACACAACTGAAACAAGCCGAAACTCAATTCGTCAATATGGAAAAGAATTACAAAAGAATGCAGGAACTGCAGAAAACCGGAGCTATCGATGGAGCTACTTTCGACGAAGTGGAAACAGGGTATAAAGTGGCAAAATCTTCGTACGAATTCATGCTGGAAAACACCGAGATAAAAGCTCCTATCGATGGGGAAATAACTTTGATCTTTAAAAAAGAAGGTGAAAATTATGATGCCATGATGGACCCGATGCTGCTGAGGATGATGAACCTGGATGAGATCAAAGCAAAAATACAGGTCTCCGATGCTGATATAAATAAGATCAAGAAAGGGCAGAAAGTTCTGCTGAAAGTAAGCAGTTCCGATGAGGAATTTACCGGTAAAGTGTCATTCGTATCTCCCGAAGCGGATATGATGTCCGGAACTTTCAATGTGGAAATTGCTGCAACGAATAGAGATAATATCCTGAAACACAACCAGTTCACTCGCATTAAGGTTCTCACAAAAACATCTGAAAATACGATAATAGTTCCACAGCAGGCTATTCTGGATGCAAATCACGTTTTTATTATAGAAAATGACAAAGCAGTAAAAAAATATGTAACACTGGGTTTGGAAAATGAATACGAGATTGAAATCACAGAAGGATTGCAAGATGGCGAAATAGTCATTATCCGAGGGAATATAGGTCTCTCCGAAGGGGATAAGGTTGAAGTTAGCCACTAAGAAAAGGGAAAGAAAATGACAAATTACAAATTTCTAATTACAAATCCTTACGAATGGATTGCTCCCCTTTGTAAAGGGAGATTAAGAAGGGTTTTCTTAATCTTCACAATGGTTGACTTGGTCGAAAACAAATTCAACCATCCGCAAAATAAAAACATTAGTGATTCTTAGTGCACTTAGCGGCTAAATAAAAAAGGTGGAAAAATGAAATTAGCAGAATTTTCAGTAAATAAACGAGTAACAATTTTTATTATTACAGTACTCATTATAATTATGGGCGGGATATCTTTCTTCAGATTGGGTTTGGAAATATTCCCGGATATGGATTACCCGGTCATTTCGATTGTGACTCCCTATTATGGGGCTTCTCCGCAGGATGTTGAAGAGACAGTAACGGAAACGATCGAGACGGCAATTGCATCTGTAAAAAATATCAAAACTGTCAAATCGGAAAGCCTGGAGAACGCTTCCCTGATTATGGTTGAATTCAATTGGGGAACTAACCTGGATTTTGCAGCACAAGACCTGCGGGATGTGATCGATCAGATAACAGAATATCTTCCTGATGATGTATCCAGACCGCTTGTGATGAAGTTCAATCTGTCTCAAATGCCAATATTGATGTATGGGGTAACCGGTGCAGAAAATACTTACGAACTCCGTACAATACTGGAAGATGAAGTATCCACTAAACTCAAACATCTGAAAGGTGTGGGAACAGTGATGATATATGGTGGTGATGAACTGGAAAAACAGATTATCGTAGATAAAGAAAAGATCGAACAATATAATATTTCCATCGATGATATTGTGCAGATAGTGGCAGCAGGTAACCTGAATATGTCTGCCGGACATATCCAGAAAAGAAAAGACGAATACCTGCTGAGAACAATGGCTCAATACAAATCGATTGAAGAGATAAATAATTTACCGATAAAGTTTACTAACACCGGTAAAACAATTTACCTAAAAGATGTAGCTTCAGTTCAGGATGGATTTAAAGAAAGACGCAATAGATTTAGAACCAATAAAATCCCAACAGCTATGATCATAGTTGCCAAAGAGTCTGGAGCAAATACTCTCACAGTAACCGATCGTGTAAAAAAAGAAGTCGTTCTTATGGAAGAAGAATTTAAAGATGACCTTGAATTCTATATGGTGATGGATATGGGACTTCCAATATCCAGAATTACTTCCGGAGCCGTATCCAACCTGATAGTTGGCGGTATCCTGGCTATTGCTATTATGTTCTTGTTCCTTCGTAACTGGCGACCGACCCTGGCAATTTCATTGGCGATTCCTATTTCTGTTGTAGCCACTTTCATCCCTATTTACTTGGCAAATTTCACACTGAATATAATGACGTTGGGAGGTCTTGCGTTGGGAGTGGGAATGCTGGTGGATAACTCTATTGTGGTTATAGAAAATATCTATCGTCATCTGGAGATGGGAAAGAAAAAGTTCCAAGCTGCTAAGGTTGGTGCAAGTGAAGTTGCAATGGCTATTACAGCTTCCACCCTCACTACTATCGCTGTGTTCTTCCCGATGATCTTTGCCGAAGGAATGACAGGTATCCTGGTTCGTGGACTTGCACTTACAGTTGCGTTTTCTTTGGCTGCGTCACTCTTTGTTTCGCTCACCATTGTACCGGTGATCGCATCTATTCTTTTCCGTAGAGCAAAAGACAGACCGCAAGTTGACAGGTCGGAAACTTTTTTCGAAGGTATTAAAAACAGGTACAAGAAAATTCTAATTTGGGGAATGGCTCATAAAACTAAAACTCTTATAATAGTGGGAATGCTTTTTCTGCTCACTCTTCTGATTCCAATTCTCGGCATCATTGGAACGGAATTCATGCCCGAACGCGATATTCCATTTATGGTACTGAATGTAAAGATGCCTACTGGAACTCCTCTTGATGAATCCGATGCTGTTATAAAGCAGCTCGAAGACGTCTTTCTTGAAACAGAAGGAGTAATGAATGTAATGGCAATGGTTGGTCCGATGAGTGATGCGCAGGCATTAGCTGATCCAACTAATCCACAGGAAGTGAACGAATCACAGGTCTTCGTAAGATTACATGAACAATCTGACCGCGTGCTGACCTATAAAGAAATACAAGAACAGGTTCGCATAAAACTTCCAAAAGTAGAAGGTGCTGAATTTAACTTTATGTCCAGCGAAGAAATGATGGGTGGAGGAGGAGCCAAACCAATTGAGGTCAGTATTTATGGAAAAGACCTGGATAAACTGAAAGAAATCTCACTGTTGATAGAAAGCCGCATGAACAAAGTGGAGCATGTTACGGATGTTGTTAACAGTATGAAGCAAGGGAAGCCCGAATATCATATCGTAATTGATAAAGATAAAGCTTTCAAATACGGACTCACAGCTGCACAGATTGCCTCTGCCATTAAAACGTCTTCCCTGGGAACTCTTTGTGGGATCTTCCGAAAAGGTGGGGAAGAAATAAACATTACAGTACGTCTGGAAGAAGAAAAACGTAATAGCTTTGAAGATATAATGCATTTTTCAATAATCTCTCCAATGGGATTTTCCGTACCTTTAAACCAGATAGCTCACCTGGAACAGGCTGAAGGACCACGCAAAATAAGCCACGAAAAACAGAGCAGGAAAGTTTTGCTATCTGCCAGTGTAACCGGTACGAATGATATGGGTGGAACCGTGAAAAATATCCAGAAAGCCATTGCTGATATTGAGGAGAATCTTCCTATGGGCTATTATCTGGATTTTGGAGGAGCTTATGAAGATATGCAGGAAGCATTTGTAACTCTGGGACTGGCACTTCTACTGGCTATTATTCTGGTTTACAGCGTAATGGCATCTCAATTTGAATCGCTGCGGCAGCCGTTCATAGTGATGTTCACTATGCCGCTGGCAGTTATCGGAGTAATGCTGATATTAGGCATTACAGGAACAACCCTTTCCGTAGTTAGTTTTGTAGGGGGGATAATACTGGCTGGTATCGTGGTAAATAACGGTATCGTTCTTATCGACCACATTAATCAATTGCGGATGAGTGGAATGGTGAAATATGAAGCCATCCTGCAAGGTGGTATGGACAGGTTACGACCGGTTCTGATAACTGCCCTTACTACAATTGGTGGAATGCTGCCTATGGCTATCAGTAGTGGTGAAGGGTCCGAAATGAAATCTCCCATGGCACTCACAGTTATCGGTGGTCTGATCAGTGCTACGTTCCTTACATTAATAGTTATTCCCATAATTTATAGTGTTGTTGCTAAGAAGAAGAAGCGGATAGAAGAATAAATTAGTTGAACTCGTTGAATTGGGAAAAGACCTTGTGAATGGTTGTGGTACTTCAATTGGGAAATTAACATTCGTTAATATTAAATATATTATATTTTTTTCGTGAAATGCAATTATTTTGTAATAATACATAAAAAGTTATTGACATCTTATAGCATTTGTATTGATTTTGACACAGATATGTATTTAGGCTATTTTAAACTAGGAGGAACAAATGATACTGAAATTTAAAGTAAGGAACCATCTTTCTATGAAAAATGAAGTTGTTCTGGATTTTGTTGCAACTAAAAAGGATAAACATTTTAATTTTTTCTGTGAAGAAATAGGAAAATATAAAGTATTAAAAATAGCTATGCTTTTTGGTCCTAACGCATCAGGGAAATCGAATATTTTATACGCACTGAATAGTTTTCGTAATATTATTTTAAATGATAAATTGAGTAAGAAAGATCAAATTCAACAAATTCCTTTTGAATTCGATTCTTCTACACAAAATGCTCCAACATTTTTTGAATTGGAATTCCTTATAGATGAAACCAAATTTACTTATAATATTGAATTCAATAATAAGTACATAATAAATGAAAATTTGTATACCTATTCGCCCAATAAAGCAAAATATTTTTCACGAATGACCAACGTTAAAACAGAGGAAGTGAATTTAGAAATAGGGTATAGGTTTGATATAAGTGATATTGATAAAAGAACCTTGATTGGAAACACTACCCACAATATGACAATTCTATCTGGTTACAATAAAACTAGTCTGCAAATTAAGGTTTTTGATATAATTAATGAATGGTTTAATTATAATTTGAGACCGATAGTAAAACCTAATACTGAATTAAGGGAATATGTAAAAAATCAAATTCAAAATGAAAATATTGAAACAAGCTTAATTGAAGATATGTTACACAATGCAGATTTCAATGTGAAGAAAGCCTTTGTTAAAAAAACGGAAATTACTAAGGAGTTTCTTGAAGGATTAAAGGAGAGAGAGCCGATAATTTATAAAAAAGCTATTGAAATGCTAGAGAAATATCCTGAAGATAATATTGCTTTAGACTTAATTTTAGAACATAGTGTTAAGAATAAAGGTAAAGAAGAATTATTTCAACTTCCTGAATTATTAGAATCAGCTGGCACATTAAGATATTTTGGATTATCAGGTGTTCTTTCGGAAATTATTGATAGATCTGGTATACTATTTATTGATGAATTAGAATCTTCACTTCATCCAGATTTACTTAATCATTTTATAAACACCTTTATGTTAAACACTAAGCGGTCACAATTAATTTTTACATCGCATTATTATCCCTTATTAGAAGAGACTGATGAACTCAGAAAAGATGTTGTATGGTTTACAGAAAAACTTACAGATGGTTCAACTGAACTTTATTCTTTGAAGGATATAAAAATAAGATCTGTATTAAATTATTACAAAGCTTATAAAACTGGGAAATTTGGTGCGAAACCATTTATTGGTACAGCTTATTTACCGAAAAACGAGAAAGATGATGAGTAGACGTAACGAAAGGATTTCTGTTGCAATAATATCGGAAGGAGAAACAGAAGCCTGGTATTTTAAACAACTTTCAACAGTTGAAAGGATACATATTTCTACTTATCCAAAAGAAGGTATAACTTTGAATTCTCTATTTGAAAAAGCTTTAGATTTGTTAGAAGAGGGGAGTTATAATTTTATTTTTGGCTTAGTAGACCTAGATGTTCTAAAAGATGATAAAACTAAATTACAGAAACTAGAAAATCTTTCTAAAGATAACTTAAAAAATATTTCAAAATTTTATCTTATCAAATCTCAACCTTGTTTTGAGTATTGGTTTTATTTGCATAAGGAAAAGTATTCATCGAAGTTCTTCTCAACCTGGGAAAATGTAAATCCTTTGAAACCTGAGATTAAGAAAATTTTCGACAAATATGAAAAGAGTAATAAATATTACCGATCAATAAGTGGTAGAGGTATATATTCTAGTTTGCGTCCAAAACTTATTAATGCAGGCAAAAATTCCATTAAGCTATTTAATGAAAAAAATACGGAAACAGTTTGTGAAATTTTTTATGTTGTTGGTGTTCTTTTTTGTTCCAAATGCAGAGAACAAAATTGTTCAGATGGAAAATTCTTTGATGAATGCATAAAAAGTAAGCATCTTTGTGACAATTTAGAAAAAGAACTAACAAAATAAACAGCTCGATCCTGAGATCAGATTTTTTTTAGTGCAAATACTCAGCCAGAGGTTGATAAATCTGTCTGTGCAAAAAATGTCTCTACTCTTTCAAGATTCATTTTTCAATTAATCCTCATATTGCTGAAGCAGAGCTTCAATCTCGACAGGCAGGTTTGTAGGATACACAAGATATTGATTATCTGTAATGTATTTCTGGGAAAATGATTTTGGTTTGTGATGCCTGGGAATTAAAACACTGGCAGCCGATCCGATTACTCCCGCTGCAGTACTGGTGAGGAAGAGAAGAATTCCAGAAATAGTTTGAAAAAAAGAACCTTCCGATGTTTCTGATTCAATGCTAAACTGACCTGCTGCCAATGCAGAACCCGCAACCAACCCTAACATTATCGGAACGATGCTCAATTTATTTTTTGTTTGAATATATTTTATATCATTATATGAAATATATTCAGCATATTCCTCGAGTAATTCAGGTTTATAAAATATGTTACTATTCCAAGCGATCAGCCCTTTCTTGCCGCAACAGAGTATCTGTATTGTTATTTTAGTGCCATCTTTCAATTTTATTCTCACGGATTCATTAATGTTTTTCGCATAGAGACTTGGAAGTATTGTAATTATGATTAAAATGCAGATAATTTTTTTCATCATATCGGTTTTATCTCTTGAATTAATTTCTGGATTAATTGCATGTCGAGATGATTTTTCAATAGGCATTTTTGCTTCAACTTTCTTTTAGATTGATACAAATCCTTTGTTTGGTCAAAAGTAATGTTGTTGGGAATATTAGACCAGAAATTTAATATGATGGTCAGACCGGATCCAAAGACCAGATTAAAAAAACCATTGAACATTAAAACGGCATAAATATCTTCATCACCGAAATTCAATAGAGTAATTAAACTTCCAGCTATCAAAGAACTCGTGAAAGCTGTAATGGCACTTTCACCAAAATTCTTAGGTATCTTTAGTATAACTTTTGCTAACTGAGATATCCGAAAGGAATGCACATTTCGAATGGTATCATTTTTCAGGATTTCTTTGTTGAAATCTTCAAAGCCAGTCCACACGTAAAGAAGTGAATCACTACAATATAGAAGTTCACATTTGAATGCTTGTTCATCTTGCAGTTGAACAATAACCTGTTTTGCAGATAAGTATGTGAATGTGCAAAACAAACTAATAATTAAAATTATTCGAACTTTCTTCAAGCTTTACCTTATAAACGCAATATTTTGTGGTTAACATAATCAGTCCTTAACTCCCAAAAAGCTATTTATGCCACACATAATTCCGCAGGTAGCTGATGATAACTACCAGTGGCGAAAACGCCAGAACATATAGTAAAACACAAATCGGAGTGGCTATAGCGAAAACGCAACCTATCAAAGGTATTGGATTGGCAGTAAAATCAGTGCTGGTTCTACCGCTGGAATAAGTGGTTTTAGTTGTCCAGCCGGAGGGTTGGTCCACAGTAAGAACTTTCGTGATTTTAAGATAAATCGTAGTGAAGAAACCGCCCACAGCAGCCCAGGTCGCAGTTTGCTTAGCTCGTCTATCAATGAGATAGCGGGGAGCACTGAGAGCTTTTTTATAAAAGATACCTGTAATCAGAAAAATGATGCCCGTGAATAACCTGGATGCTTTGTTGGTCCGGTTTCTTGTTTCCCATGTTTTCAGTAGTTCATCATCTGATAGAGCTTCGTATTCAGCGATCTTCTTTTCTCTTTTATCCAAAGAAGCGTGCATTTTTTCGAGTCTTTCGTTCCGTTCATTCTCCGGCATTTCGCTGTAATCACCTGTACCTGCTTCGGCATTGGCAATTCTCTGTTTCAGGCGTGGCATATATTTTTGCAGTCGTTCGATCTGTTCATTACGCCAGCTTGCGGCATTTTCCATTGATACTTTGGGAGTTAAGAAAATAACCGGTAGCAGGTAAAAGACGATGGCATAGATGATGAGAGCAATGGGAATGAATTTTTTCCCGTAAAAGCTCTTTTCAGTTGATGGTCCAGTACACCCTGCAGTTCTTTGATGCGGTTTACCACCCATTCATCATCGGGTTTCAAAGGTTTGGCTTTGTTTAATAATTGTTGGGAGGACTCGATTTGCTTCTTTGTTTGCGGACTGCGGTAAACAATGTCTTTTTCTTCATCGTAGCTGGTTTGCACCCAGCTATTGAACGCCTGTTCCAGATATTCACGAGCTTGTTCATTAGGATTTTCTGCAGCGTTTGCCATTTTCTTTCTCTCCTGCTATTTTATTTTTGGGAGTGGATGAATTACATCTCTGAGATCAAATTATGTTCTTCGGATCAATTTCAATAATTCCCCACAAATCTGAAAGACATCTACATCTTTTTTGCTACTAATCGAAACCGAAGCGAGAAGTAAATATTTGATGCTAACTGTCAATAAAAAAAGTAGTTAACGATGTGAAATAAATGCGTGAAAGCGTGTAAGGGAGTAAGCCTATAAGCGAGTATCCGACTTCGTTTCTGTCGAACCCGACTCGGGTTTTAAAACTCGAGTCGGGTTCGTGAAAATCCTATCCCCATTTCTCTTTTAATTCTTCTAAAAGTTCTAAATATTTAGATTCGATAATATCCACCTTTTTCATCATTCCATCCAGGTTTTTTACCACCAGCATATCTTCCAGCCAGGTTATGGTTTCCTGAGGAAAGTCACGATAAGTATAACGCAATCCAAAATCAACTTTAGGTGGTCTGTATTTCAAATTCCAGAGTAAAGCCATGCGGTTTAGAAGCTGGTTATAGATCACAAATGCATCTACTTTGTTCTTTCGAAGGATCTGCTTTTTAACGTCCATTATCAGGATCCAATAGGAATCTGAAATAAGTTTATAAAAGCGTTTTCCTTTTTTGATAACTTCTTCTTCAGGTGTGGGAGTAGGATCGAACAGATTCTTCTTATCGTACCAGACGATAGAGTTTCCATGACGGTCAGACTCCATGAACCTGTTACCGGCAGAAAGTTTCTCTATGAGTATATCCACATAGAAGAGATAAGGTGTGTTCTTAAGTAAATAATAACATTGCGAATGTCCGTGCCAGCACGGTTCAGGAGTTCTGAATTTGTTTTCTATTCCATAGTTATCTGCAAAGTGTTTTTCAAGTTGCTCGAACAGATTTTCTACTTCATCATCTGCACACACCACACCCAAATCCAAATCGGAATATTCATCCAGGTAACCCGTAGCAGCGGAACCACCTTCCCAAACAGTGTGTACAGAAATGTTTAAATCTAAAAGATTTTTTAGCTTTTCATTAAATTTTTTTCTGAGATCCTGCATGTTTTCTCCTTCAAAATTTCTTAGAAAATACTTCTTGAAAAAGATTAAAAAGGTTAAAGAATGTCAAATGGAAAATTCAAAAATCATATTTAATGATGCAATCTCATAAAAAACTTGCATTTTTTTGTAAATTTAAAAAGTTAAACTCAGTTTAGCTCGATATAGAATCAAAAAAAGAAAAATCAGGAGGAGAAAATGAAATCGAATTTTAGCAGAATGTTTTTTTTCACTGTATGTATTATAATTTTTTATACGTTTTTGTTTGCTGAAGAGGTTGAGTATCAATACAAAGAAACCAAAGAATTAGTTTATTTGGTAGATGATGCAGTTGCATTGATCGAAGAAAAGGGAGAAGATGCTTTTGCAGAATTGTCAGTAGAGGATTCCAAATGGCGTCAGGGTGAGAAGTATATTTTTATCATTGATTTAGAAGGAATGGTTTATGTGCAGGTAAAAACTTCTTTAATAGGAAAAAACCTGATAGATTTAACGGATGTTAATGGAAAACCTTTTATTAAATGGTTTATCACGGAAGCTCTTACTAAAGATGAATGCGGTTGGTCGCATTATTTATGGAACATTCCGGGGCAGGATGTTCCCACCTGGAAAACAACTTATGTTAAACTTGCAACCGCTCCCTCCGGAAATAAATATATTGCAGGTTGCGGACTTTATAATATGAAAATGGAAAAAGCTTTTGCTATTGCTGAGGTTAAACAAGCTGCTGAATTGATTGCTGCACAAGGAAAGGAAGCGTTTAAAACTTTGAAAGATCCTGAGTCCGAATTTGTTTTTAGAAATAATTACATCTTTGTTATAAATGAACTCGGAGATGTCCTGGTTCATCCGGCATCTCCTGAACTCGAAGGCAAGAATATGTGCGATTTTCAAGATGTAAAAGGTATATATCTTTTCCGGGAGCTGATAGATGTTGCAAAAAAAGAAGGTTCAGGCTGGGTAGATTATTGGTGGCCCAAACCCGGTGAAGAAGAACCTTCTCCCAAAACATCTTATGCTATCCAGGTAATGAAGGAAAATGAAATCTTTATTGTTGGAACAGGAATTTATTTAGATTGATTTTAAGGAGGGTAATATGCCAATTATTACAGTTGAAGGACCTCCGGTTACAGATATCGACAGAAAAAGGAAATTTGTGCAGAAACTCACAGATGCTACATTTGAAATGTATGGAATCGATAAAGAACATATTGTTGTACTCATTCGAGAAAATAAACCGGAAAACGTGAGTGCAGGCGGAAAGTTAATTTTGGACAGAAGGAAAAAATAACCTTTTTATTCAAAGGTTGGAATTTTATTTCGGATGCGAAAACTTTTCTTGCCAAAAATTACAGGATTTTTAAAAATGCTAAATGGTCGCATCATCAAGGAAGGCTGAAAAATTTGAAATTCATAAAAAAAATTTTGAAAAGTATGTAAAATAGTAGGAGCAACGAAAGAGAATAAGCTGAATGCTTCTAATTTTTAAAAAATTATTTATAAAAAAAATATCGATTAATTATGAAAATGATCTAAAACTATCGAAATTAAAACATTGTGATCTTTAACCAAATTAAAGGGTTCTGCATAATAGAGTGTTTTTGTCATCCTGAGGAATTCCGTTTATTTTTCTTACGAAGGATCTCCGCTTATAATGAGATTC
>JABMPU010000204.1 GCA_013203665.1 Armatimonadota bacterium | reverse complement strand
TGATAATTCACACTCCTGCGAAACTTAAGTTATTTAATTAATAAATATTTTTGGAGGAAATATGCGTACGAACAAATTTTTAGGAAGGGATTGGCTCAGTCCCGAAATCGATTATACAAAAGAAGAATGGGAAAGTCTGCTGCGTCTGGCAGAAGAACTGAAAACACGTTATGCAATGAATGAGGACACATCCCATATCTTAAAAGGAAAAACACTTTACACGATGTTTTTCAACAGTTCACTGAGAACCAGAAGCACGTTTGCAGCCGGCATTCAACAGCTTGGTGGTTTTCATGTGGACCTGGAACCTGGGAAAACTTACACTCCTGCTCGCAAAGGATTTGAAGTTCCTTATAAAACCGAAAGGATCTGTGATGTTGCCCAGGTTCTAAGCAGAACCGGAGATGCGATAGCCATCAGGATGTATGGTGCACCTTCACAATGGATCTATGGATTTGCCCACGAAACAATGAAAGAATTTGCTCATTATTCCGATATTCCTATTATTAATATGGAATGCGATGTTTATCATCCCTGCCAGGCACTTGCAGATATGCTTACTATCAAGGAAAAATTCGGTGATTTTAAGAAGAAAAAATTCGTGATAAGCTGGGCGTATTCCGGTTCTACAGCAAAACCTTTCGCTGTTCCGCAAAGTCTTGCTCTTGCTCCTTCCCTTCTTGGAATGGATGTTGTTCTGGCACGACCAAAAGGATTCGAACTTGATCCTGAAGTTACCAAAAAATGCCATGAATATGCTGCACAGAACGGTAGCACTTTTGAAGAAACCGATGATATGGAAGCTGCTTTTGAAGGTGCTCATGTGGTTTATCCAAAATCGTGGGGTGCTCTTCCCTTCTTTGCTAAAATGGATGAAAATGGGAAGAAAATAAAAGATGAAAACCTGGATGGCATGAAGGATCTTTTTGAAAAGAATAATCATTGGATCTGTGATGAAAAGAAAATGAAACTGATCGATAAGAACGGGATTTATATGCACTGCCTTCCTGCTGATAGAGATATGGAAGTTACTGATGCAGTTATCGATGGCCCGCAAAGCGTGGTTTATGACGAAGCGGAAAACCGTCTTCACGCTCAAAAAGCGATCATGACACTACTTATGGGTGGAAGGCTGTAAAAAGACTGAGAAGGTTTAGCGAAACTTGTTCCTAAACTCTAATTTGGGAACGAGAAAAAAAGGAGAAAATAATGCAAATCGATATGAAAGGTAAAGATGTGATCTGCACCCAGGAACTTTCGGTGCAGGAAATTAATGCTCTGCTGAAACTGGCCAAAGAAATGAAAGCAGATCGTTATGGAGATAAATACAATCAACTTATAAAAGATCAGACTTTCCTGATGTTCTTCTTTAATCCGTCACTCCGAACCAGAATTTCTTTTGAATCAGCAGCTACGGAACTCGGTGGACATGCACAATTCCTGGAACCAAAAACCATGCGCCTGAAAAAAACAAGTGCTGGCGTGGAAGTGCAGGCAGGAGAAACAATAGAAGATGCTGCTCAGGTTTTGGATAGATATGCCTGTGGAATGGGAATCAGGATATTGGAAACTTCTGTGGAAAATTACGGAGATGGAAACGCTCTTTTGCGCGAATATGCCAAATGGATGAAAGTGCCAATCATTAATATGGCAGACGATAAATATCATCCCTGTCAGGGGCTTTCCGATATAATGGGAATGCAGGAGTACCAAGGTGACCTGAAGGGCAAAACTGTTCTCATGACCTGGGCTCATGGCTCGTTAGCCCGTTCTTATTGCTCAGTTCATGAAAACCTGCTCATTACTTCACGTTTGGGAATGAATGTGAAACTTGCTTTCCCGAAAGGTTATGATCTTCCTGAAGAAGAAATTGCCAAAGTGAAAGGAAACTGCCAGGTTAATGGCACAAAATTTGAAATAATCAATGATCCCGATGCAGGTTATACTGATGATGTTGAATTCGTATATTCCCGTAATTGGTTCGGTCCCGATTTTTATCAGATCGGTAAAGAAGCTGAGATTGCCAGAGCAAGCAAAATGACAGACTGGATATGCAACCAGGAAAGAATGAACCGTACAAATAACGCTTTGTACATTCATCCAATGCCAGTAGATCGCCGCAAAGAAGTAACCGACGAAGTTGCCAGCGGACCAAATTCGATCATCGTAGATATTGCAGAGAACCGACTTCATACACAAAAAGCTATTATGGCAATGACCATTGCAGGAATGAAAGTAGAGATTTAAAACTCACCCTGACCCTCTCTTGCGAAGAGAGGGAAATAAAAGGAAAAAGAAAAATTTCATTTCCTTTAAAAAATTCCCCTTCTTTTTTAAGAGAAGGAATTAGGGGATGAGTTATAGGAGGAAAAACAAATGTCAAAATTAGCAGTATTAGCAATCGGGGGAAATTCCCTGATCAAAGATAAAAGCCATCAATCTGTTAACGATCAGTATGATTGTATTAAAGAGACTTCAAAGCATATTGTAAAGTTGATAGAAAAAGATTTCAATGTTATTGTAACGCATGGGAATGGACCGCAGGTTGGTTTCATTCTTCTTCGTTCAGAAATTTCAAAAGATCAGCTTCACGAAGTTCCGCTTCCATCTGCAGGAGCTGATACGGAAGGAGCAATCGGTTACCAGATACAGCAAGCTGTAGGAAATATTCTAAAGGAAAAAGGGATCAATAAAGGTGTGACTACTGTAGTAACTCAGGTTTTAGTCGATAAGGATGATGAAGCTTTTCAAACACCTACAAAACCGATCGGTCCTTTCCTGAGTAAAGAAGAAGCTGAGAACAAAAAGCAGCAATATGATTGGGATATCGTAGAAGATGCTGGACGAGGTTACCGTCGTGTGGTGGCTTCTCCCATTCCAATTAAGATCATCGAGCAGGATGCTATTGATTGTTTGATCAAGAACGATTTTATAGTTATTGCTGTAGGTGGAGGTGGGATTCCTGTTATTGAAGATAAAAATGGAAATCTGAGCGGTGTTTCTGCCGTGATCGATAAAGATAGAGCCTCATCTCTTCTGGCAAAGAATCTGAAAGCAGATTATCTAATTATTTCCACTGCTGTAGAACAGGTATATCTTAATTTCGGAACGGAAAACGAAAAAGCCATTTCCAGTATGACACTGGCTGAAGCAAAACAATATTGTACTGAAGGACATTTCATGAAAGGAAGTATGCTGCCGAAAATCGAATCTTCTATTGAATTTCTGGAAGGTGGTGGGAAGGAAGTGATAATTACTACTCCCGAATTCATTGCTGATGCAGTTGCCGGTAAAGCCGGAACGAGAATAGTGAGGTAAGAATGAAAACCAAAGAACAAATATTAGAAAACACGATCAAACGCTGTAGGGAAAAACATATTATCATTCCCACTTACAAACAGATGCGAAATCCGGAATTGATCCCGGAAAAGATTAGAGCAAAACTGAAAAATATCGGCTTATGGGATTTGAATTCATTGAATATGTTCAGAATAACATGGAAAAATGAACCGGTAAAATTTGGTGGAGGTTTTGGTGGAGTTAACTACATTGAATTATCAAAAGAGATTACCGGAGTTGATGCACGTATTTTAATGTTGATCGGAAAATTTTTCCCAACAGGCTCTCATAAAGTAGGAGCTACTTTTGGACCACTGGTAGAAAAACTGGTTAGCGGTGAATTTGATCCAACCACACAAAAAGCATTGTGGCCATCCACCGGTAATTACTGCCGTGGTGGAGCTTACGATTCTTACTTGTTGGGATGTCATTCAATTGCAATTCTACCCGAGGAAATGAGCCAAGAAAGATTTGACTGGCTTCATAAGATCGGAGCAGAAGTTTATGCTACTCCCGGTTGTGAAAGCAACGTAAAAGAAATTTATGATAAAGCTAAAGAATTATGTCATGCAAGACCGGATGAGATCGTAAACCTGAACCAGTTCAGTGAAATTGGAAATGCACTCTGGCATTATGCCGTTACCGGTCCCGCAATGGAAGAAGTATTCAATCTTGAGAAAAAAGGCGAACAGAGATTTAGCGCACTATTCCTCACTCAAGGTTCAGCCGGAACACTTGGTTGTGCTGATTACTTAAGGGAAAAGTATTCTACCTTTAAGGTGTGTGCTGGAGAAGCTCTGCAATGTCCTACTTTGCTTTATAACGGTTATGGTGGCCATCGCATCGAAGGTATCGGCGATAAACATGTTCCCTGGATTCACAACATAAAAAACATGGATATGGTCGCAGGAATCGATGATGAGCCGAATATGCATATTATGCGGCTTTTCAATGAGCCGGAAGGTAAAAAACTGCTCATCGAAAAAGGTGTTGATCCACAGCTTGTGCAAAAACTCGATCTGCTTGGAATATCATCCATAGCTAACCTGATGGGTGCGATCAAAATGGCAAAATATTATGAAATGAACGAAAACGATATCATCTTTACAGTTGCCACAGATTCCATGGAGATGTACCAATCCAGAATGATCGAAGAACGCAAGCGGTTAGGTGAATTTGATAATAAAGCTGCTGAAGTGGTTTACACAGCCGATCTGATGGGAATTGGAATTGATCACATGATAGAAATGACCTACTATGAAAAGAAAAGAATGCATAATCTGAAATACTTTACCTGGATAGAACAGCAGGGAAAATCTGTGGAAGAACTCAATGCTCAATGGTATGATGATAATTACTGGAAAGGTCAATTTACCAAAGTTGACCTGTGGGATGAAGAGATTATGGAATTCAATGAACGAACAGGTTTATTGAAAGAATATGAGTAAGAAAATTAGCCACTGACTTACACAGACAAACACAGACAACTAATATCAAGTCAGTTTTATTCAGTGAAAGTCTGTGGCTTTTTATGGTGAATAAAATGGAAAATAAATATTACTTTGAATGTATAACTTGCGGGAAGAAATATTCTCCGCAAGAAGTTACTTATCTCTGTCCTGTATGTGAAAAAGAAAACGATGGAACTCAGCCACCTAAAGGCGTTTTGAAAACTCTTTATAATTATGAAGAGATCAGAACCCGCTATAAAAAACACAAACTCTTCGATAAACTCAAAGAAAAGGAATATCGAGAACTTTTACCGATAAAATCAGAGAGAAGTTTGTCATTTCTAAAGGTTGGTAAAACTCCCCTTTATGAACTGGATTCCGCTATTATCCCCCTTCTAAAGGGGGAATTAAAGGGAGTTAAAGATCTTTCTTTCCAAATCTTCCTCAAAGATGATTCCCAGAATCCAACATTTTCCTTCAAAGACAGAGCTTCCGACCTGGTTTGTGCATTTGCAAAAGAGAATGGGATCAATATAATTGTGGCAGCTTCCACGGGTAATGCCGGTTCTTCTTTAGCCGGTATCTGTGCTTCTCAAAAACAGAAAGCGATCATCTTTGCTCCGGCAACAGCACCCAAAGCAAAACTCACCCAGATTCTTATGTACGGAGCTCAATTAATTCCCGTAGATGGAACTTATGATGAGGCTTTTGATCTGAGCATTGAAGCCACGAATAAGTTTGGTTGGTACAATCGTAATACTGCTTATAATCCTTTTACAATTGAAGGGAAAAAAATCGTTGCTTTTGAAATTTTCCAGCAGATGAAACGTGAACTTCCAGATCGGGTTTTTGTTCCTGTAGGTGATGGCTGCATCATTTCCGGTGTTTACAAAGGATTTGAAGACCTTTTGAAGTTAGGTTTAATCGATAAAATTCCAACTGTTATTGCAGTACAATCTGAAAAAAGTGATAATATTATACGCAATCTGGAGTCGAATACGTTCATTTCCAAACCCAGCAACACAATTGCTGATTCCATAGCAGTGGATATTCCCCGCAATTTCTGGATGACAAAAAAGTATATCGAAGAATATAAAGGTGAGTGGATTTCGGTTACAGATGAAGAAATTATTTCGGCTTCCAAAATCCTGAGTGAAAATACCGGTATCTTTGCAGAACCTGCTGCTGCTGCCAGTTTTGCAGGAATGTTAAAGTATCACAAACAAGACAAAATTAACGAAAATTCAAAGAATGTTGTTTTACTTACCGGAAGCGGTTTGAAGGATTTGAAAACAGTACAGAAAGTGATTAAGATACCAAAGGCGATAAAAAGTTTGGATGAAATTTAAATTATTCCTTGACGTTATAGCGTTATAACGTTAAATATCTTTTTGTAAAAATGAGGGAGGTTTTATGGCATCATTCACAAAAAGAGCAACAGTTTATTTTGATCCTGAAATTCATCATATTCTCAAGTTAAAAGCTTTGGAAACCAACCGCTCCATTTCAGATATTGTTGATGAGGCAATTCGTCTTGAACTGGCAGAAGACGCAGAAGATCTGCAAGCTATCAAAGAAAGAGAAAAAGAACCAACAATTACTTATGAAGAGCTTATAGCGGATTTAAAGGCTCATGGCAAAATATGAATTGAAATTTGCGACATCAGTCAAAAAGGAACTCCGAAAAATTCCTAACGATGATGTGCTCAAAATCCTTAAGTTAATCAATTCATTATTAGACGATCCTTATCCAGCGAATGTGAAAAAACTATCTCATCAAAATAAATTCAGAATTCGTTACCGAAATTACCGAATTTTATATAAAATTGAAAATGATGAATTAATTATATATCTCCTTAAAATATCGCATAGAAAAGATGTGTATAAATAAATTTAGTCAGTGCAAGTCTGTAGCAGAAAATGGAGAATTCAATGAAATCCATCAGAAAAATTGATGCGATCCCAAAACTAAATGGCTCCTGGAAATTTTTAGATGATTACTCCTACAAAGGAATGATACATGGACAGTTGCTTTATTCTACCTGTCATCATGGTATAATAAAACAGATTCATTTCCCGGATGGTTACGATCTTTCAGAATTCACAATGGTTTCTGCAGCAGATATTCCAGGCGAAAATATAGTTCCGGAGCCTGTATGCGATCAACCGTATATGGCAGATAAAGAAGTTTTCCATTTCGGTCAGGTGATCATGGGAATAGCTCATCCTAACCGTAAATTACTCCGTGAGTTCATCAGTAATACGAGTATAGAATACGAAGAACTTCCTGCTATTACCGATATCAAAGAATGTCTGGATAACGAAAAAAATGCCTTCGGTAGAGAACTGACCATCGATCACCGAACAGGCAAAAAACCAGATCCGAACTGGGTTCATCATCATAAAATTTATTATACACCCCACCAGGAACAAGCTTACCTTGAACCGCAGGGCATGATCGCCGTCTGGCAGCCAAAAGATAAGATCATGTTCGTACGAGCAACCTGTCAGTGTCCTTTCTTTGTAAAAGAAGGTGTAGAAGCTATTATGGGTGATACCATCAAAGAAGCTGTCATTGAAACTTCCGAAGGGATCGGAGGAGCTTTTGGCGGAAAGGAAGATTTTCCCAACCTGTTGGCAGGAATAACATCTCTGCTTTCATATAAAAGCGGCAAACCCGTTAAGATAGTTCTCGACCGTTCGGATGATATCCAGATAACAACAAAGCGTCACCCTGCCAGGATTGAGATAGAAACATGGACAGATCCGAAAACCAAAAAGATCATGAAAATCGATATCGATTACAGGCTGGATGCCGGAGCATACCAAACTCTTTCACCTGTAGTTCTGGCACGTGGAGTTCTGCATGCCATCAGTGGTTACAGCATTCCAGATGCCTTCATTCGTGGAAGACTGTTCCACAGTAATACTCCTTCCAACGGAGCTTTCCGTGGTTTTGGCGCACCCCAGGCTTTTGCTGCAATGGAAGCACATATCGATAATATTGCTTCTGACTTAAAAATGAATCCTTATAAATTCCGAAAAATAAACCTGTTCAAGATCGGTGATGAATTTCCTACAACCCAACCAATATTGGAAGATCATCTTTCCAATTGTCTTGAACGTGTGATTGATAAATCAAATTATTCCAAGAAACTGAAAGAATTCAAAGAGTGGAATAAAACTCACAAAGATAAAAAAGGAATTGGAATTTCTATTGGTTATCATGGTGGCGGATACACTGGCAATGGTGAGAAAGTTCTTAATTCCGAAGTAAAAGTAGTTATTGAAAAAGATGCAATTGTAAAGATATACGTTTCCAATACAGATATGGGACAGGGAGCACATACTACTCTTGCCCAGATGTTTTTTGAAGCAATAGATCATCCACGAGAAAAATGCCGGATTCAACTTCCCAATACCAGCAAAACTCCCAACAGCGGCCCAACCGTTGCTTCACGAACAATTTATATCATTGGTAATTTGCTGCGTAAGTTTGCATTTAAGATCAAAGACGAACTTGGATTTGAAAATCTTGAGGGTTATGTTGCATCCAATCAAAATGAATTTCCACGCGAATTCCGTATGAATTTTGTGCAGGATCCTTCGGTAGTTTTCGATGATGAAAATTATGTGGGTGTTGCCTACAAAGATTATTCCTGGGCTGCCTGTGTTACAGAAATTTATTATCATGCAGATACATATCAAATTGAATTAACGAAAAGCTGGAGTGTAATGGATATCGGGAAAGTGGTAAATCAAAAGATCGCTACAGGTCAAGCAGAAGGTGGTGTTTTACAGGGACTTGCTTACGGACTTTGTGAATTTTTCTACAAACCCGGTTATGGCAGGATGCACGGTTTCACCGATTATGCTCTTCCCACAACAATGGATCTTCCTGAAATTGATGTTGAATTCATTCATAATGATAGCCCGATTGCCAAAGGTCTGGGTGAGATACCAATGGATTTTCCTGCACCTTCTGTAAGGAACGCATTTCATAATGCTACAGGAATTTTTATCAATGAATATCCTCTTGTGCCGGAAAGAATATATAGTTACATGCAAAGAGCCACAGACCGACACAGACAAACACAGACCGTTTGAAAAAGGAATGAAAAAAGTCAGTGTGCATCAGTGAAAATCAGTGGTTAATGAGGTAAAAATGATAATAAAATTTATTCTGAATAAAAAAGAAGTTTCGATCGATGTTGACCCAATGAAACGTCTTCTCGATATTTTACGAGAGGATTTTGGTTTGACCGGTACCAAAGAAAGTTGCGGTGAAGGTGAATGCGGAGCTTGTACTGTCCTTTTAGATGGAAAATCTGTAACCAGTTGCCTTGTCAACGCTGTTCACATTGATGGAAAAGAAGTAATGACATCGGAAGGAATTGCAAAAGAACCTATTGGAAAGCTACTGATAGATTGTTTTGATGAACCTAATGCCGTGCAATGCGGATTCTGTTTCCCGGGATTTCTGGTCACATCCTATCACTATGTAAAAACAGATGGAGAAAAGAACCTGGATAAGATCAAGAAATCACTTTCTGGAAATATCTGCCGTTGTACGGGTTATCAAAAGATATTTGAATCGGTGATGCTGGCTTGTGAAAGGAAACCGCTAATGAACGCCAATGAACGCGAATAGAGTGAAACTAAAATGAAAAAATTTTTCCATTCAAAAGTGTGGGAACAAGAAAAGTCAGTGTATGTCTGTGAAAGTCAGCCTACCTTGCCGAAATATTAATGAAGGCAGGTGACGAAAAGGAACTAAAAAATGAAATTCTATAAACCAAAATCTCTCTTAGAACTATTTGAAACTTCCGAGAAAATTGAAGGAAAAAAATATTTTCTGGCCGGCGGAACTGATATAAATGTCCAAATAAAAAACGGAATAATAAAAGATGAATCCATAATTTTTCTGAATCATTTAACCGAATTAAAAGGTGTTTTACAATCAGACAATCATATCATCATCGGAGCTTTAGCAAGTTTCAGGGGAATTATTGAATCTAAACTTTTAAAAAATAAACTACCCTTTTTCCAAAATTCTCTGCAGGAATTTGCTTCACCTCTTATACAAACGACAGCGACCATTGGAGGAAATATCGCTAATGGCTCTCCCACTGCCGATGTTGTGCCGCTTCTTTTAGTTTTGAATGCAAAATTAAAATTATTCTCAAAATCGAAATTACGTGAAGTTCCTATAAGTGAATTCTATCTTGGATACAAGAAATTCATTTTGAAAAGGAATGAAATCATTGGAGCTGTTCTGATTCCTGAAAATGCAGAAACCGGTTATGAAACGTTTTACAAAAAGATCGGTTCACGAAAAGCCCTAACTATAGCAAAACTAGCAATCGCTGGATTGAAGAGAATTTCAAATAATAAAATTGAAGATATAAAACTCGCTGTTGGCAGTTTGAATGAATATCCTCGCAGACTTTATAAAGTAGAAGAATATCTAAAAAATAAAACAGTAGATGAAATTGATTTTTTTGAACTAGAAAGCCAATTAAAAAAGGAAATCACACCAATTACAGATTTACGCTCAGATAAAGAATATCGTTATCAGGTTTGCGTAAATCTGATCCGCACTTTTTTGAATCATTGAAATTGACCTTGAAAAGGCTTCTTTCATTTCAGACTTTCAAATTAGCCCTTTCAAGGTCAATTTCAGAGTTATTTTCCGCTTTCTCCACCCTGAAAGAGTCAAATGAGAGAAGATTTGAGAGAGACTTTTTAAGGATTTTTCCCTTGCTGAACCTTTTGCTTCGTGTTCCTTCGCGTTCTTCGTGGCTAATGCTTTCCCAACCCTGAAAGATTCAAATGCAAAAACACTCAATTCTACAGAATTCAGAACCTCTTAATAGCCTTTATCGGTTGTGAATACTCTTCAAAAGAATTCATTCTTGACAAAAAAGATCGCTCCCTGCATTAAGCCATTTGAAATTGAGTATATATCAATTATCAAGCCATGTGCATTTTAGGAGGAATGTGAAGATGAATATTTATGTAGGCAATCTGTCTTATAAGATGACCGATGATGATCTGGGAAAATTATTCAAGACTTTCGGTTCAGTGTCGGAAAGCAAAGTTGTTACCGACAGAGATTCCGGACGTTCAAAAGGATTTGGTTTTGTTGAAATGCCAGATCAAGCAGAAGGTGAAGAAGCAATCAAACAACTCGATGGTAAAGAGATCGATGGGAGAAACATTAAAGTAAACGTTGCTAAACCCAGGGAAGATAAACCCCGTAGACGTCAGCGATATTAACAAACTGAAGTCTTGATCTATTTATTTCCGTTCCGGAAAATTAAACTGTTTTCCGGAACGGTATCTGTAATTCAAAAAAATAACACATTAAGGATGAAAAATTGGCCAAAAAAAACTATCAGTATGAAAAACGTCAGAAAGAGATAGCAAAGAAGAAAAAGAAAGAAGCGAAACGACTGAAAAAGTTAAATAAAGCTTTAAGTACAGACGAAGAGAATTCAGAAGTTATCAGCGAAGATGTAGAAAATGCTGATAATGAACCTGAAACAACAGAGGACAGTCATTAATTAACATCCCTGCAATATTGCGCCGACGTTATCAAAATCGGTAGAGTTAACGCAATTGATCTTCAGGGATACAAACTTTAGTGGTTACTATTATGAAAGAAGAAAAAGATTTGAAATTAGCCGTACTTATTGATGCAGATAATATTCCTTATTCAAATATAAAAGGAATGCTGGATGAGATCGCAAAATTTGGCACTCCTACTATAAAAAGAATATATGGAGATTGGACAAAACCAACTGTTTCAGGCTGGAAACCAGCTTTGCTTAAACATGCCATAACTCCAATTCAGCAATAC
>JABMPU010000203.1 GCA_013203665.1 Armatimonadota bacterium | reverse complement strand
CAAGGCTTTTCAGGCCTCTGCTCTACGAACTGAGCTATCCCGCCACACGCAAAAAGCAAAGAACGGAAATCGATTTTTGGTGTCAAGAAAAATTCTGAGCTGTTATAAGAGCTATTATATTGAAAATGTTCAGCCACGAAAAGGCACAAATATCGCAAAATAGCAAAAAGATTATTACTGAAATAAACATTAGTTTTTAATATTTGAATAAGTCAATTTTGAGATTATTGACATATTAGCTGTATCTATTCATTTTTTCCTTCAAATTCCCCTTCTTTTGAAAGAGAAGGGGTCAGGGGATGAGCTTAGGAGGAAGAACAAGTGAGCTAAACAGTATCTTTTATTTTTTCTTTGATTCAAACAAATCACGGATTTTTTTATTTAATTTAAAATAATCTAATTTCGAATATGGTATTTGAAATCTTAAATAATATTGTCTTTGCAAATTCAGAGAGATTTCCATAAAACCAAAGAATTCTGTAAGATAGATATCATTCAAATAATATTTATCATACAATTCAAAAGGAACAAAATTTACAATTTCATAAAAGAAATCAATATTATTGATGTAGGAATAACTCTCTAAGTTTTTTATAACCTTTTGACGATATGATTTTTCAGTTATTAAATAGTGTGGGGAAAACAGATTATCAGAACTTTCCAACCTGAGTTGATCGAAATAAAAATTTTCAAAAGAATCGTCGCTTTTAAGAGGTCTGTGATATGAACTATCCTGGAAAGAATAGATAATTTCAGTTTCGGAATAAACAAGAAAGGGAAAGAATAATATCAAAAAAATAATAAGGGTTTTCATCTTTTTCAATAAAAAATAATTTCTACTTTTGCTTTAAATTGCTCGAGCAACTTCCGGTTTTCTTGTTCGATTATTTTATTTTCAAATTCTTCTTTCTGGCTATAAAATTGACTCGCAGGAATTTTTTTCATTATTTTAATGTGATAGAATAATAACTGGTTTTCGGAAATTATTAAAACCGGACTGAAATATCCTTCTTCTCTTTTGGAAACATCATTGATAATTAAACGGCTGTATTTGATGCCTGGAATTTTGCTTTCCGGGTTTAGATTTTCTGCTTTTTTCCAACCTCCGAAAAAGAGTAATAACGAATCAGGATTTGTTCCTTTAATAATATCATTTTTAAGTTTTTTCACAAATTTTTTGGCATTATCAAGTTGGTTTTTATGAAAAAATGTCTCTTTTATTTTTGGTAAAGTTTGCTCAAATGTCATCTGCTTTGAGAATTTCTTTCTTAATAGAAATATTACTGCATAACCATTATCAGTTTCAATTATACTGCTGTATTTTTCATTTCTCCAGATTTGAAGCAACTCTTTTTTGTGTTTGCTCATTGAACCGATTTTATCAAATTCAAGGTCAGCATTTTGAATTGAAGTCTTAAAAATATATTTATCATCTACAAAATGATAACATTGAGAAAAATAACTTGTGGAATCAAAAACAGTTTTTGCAGAATAAAAGGCGATGCTATCAGCAATTTCGAGTTTGAGTTGTTGTGAAATTTCTTCTTTTACATCTTCAAAGCTCAGAATTCCAGCAGGATAATCCTGAATTTTATGGAAAATAAACCAGCCATCATTATGATGAATAAAATGAGTATAAGAATTATCCTCAGTGTTTTGAAGCGCAATTCTAATCTGTTTCGGTAAATCTTTATAACTTATTATTTCATTTTGAGGTAAATCATTTTGGGAGCTGAAGCAAAATTGCAAAATGGAAAAATCAACTTCATTCAAAATGTATTCTTTCATTTTGTTTGAAGGCTGTTTCAAAAAGATATATTCATATTTTACAGAATGATCGCGATAGAAGGAATTTTTCTGGAAAAGGTTATAAATTTTTTCTTCCGGAATTTTCAAAGTATCAGTTTCAAAAGGAATGAAAACTACACCAAGCTGCAAACTATCCGGACTTATAAAATTAAGTTTATTCTCTTCATAATATTCTTTGTATTCTTCAGATGAAGTCTGAAAACCTTCAACTTTGTTTTGAATCTGAAATTTAATATCTTCGAATCTGGGAATAAACTCTGGAAAGAGAGAAATTATGCTGAAAAAGTAGTTGCTATCATCATATTCAAAGAAACCATAATGTTTGTTTTTATTGACCTTTTTTTTCATAATTTCATTGATCGGTTCATTATTTATGAATTTATCGAGATAGATGATATTAGTTGTTCTTTTAAGTTTGTATTTTTTAATGATATTATTTAACTCATTTGAATTAGAGAAATTCTCTCCAATCAAAGATTGGATTTTTTGAATGTATTCATCTTTTGAACCTGTAAAGAAAAAGCCCGGTTTTGTGATTTCAATAATATTTACAACTGCTGCAGGAACAATGAAATTATCTAGATTTTCTTCATAAAATGTGTAGATTTTATCGATATTCTGTTGACTTCTCAAAACTGAAACATAAGATTTCCAGACTTTATTGGGGATATTTTCCAATAATTCCGGAGCTGGATTTTCAAAATCAACCACAGAATAAACCAGAAAACCAATTCCAATATCAACAGGTTCAGAGTATTCTCCCGGTTCCATCTCAAAAGCATTTTGGATAATTGTATGCGGCAATTGACCAAGCTGTTCATCTCTTCTTAGAAATTCAGTTTCCAAAAAAGGGTTGGGGATTGGAGTCCCCCGTTGAGCAAATTCTTTCAATTCAAGAGCGGTTTCATAACATAATCTTATACTCTTTTCTTTGATAATAATACTCTTCAGACTATCGATTGCACTTTCGGTCAAGGTTGTATCGTTCATAACAACAGGTTCGATAAAATACTCGATATTCGAGGAAATCAAATCTTCAAATTCTCTATTTTCTACGATAAAGAATTTCAGTTTTACTTTTTCTTCCGTCAGAAATTTTTTCCTGTTCAATTTGTAATAATACCAAGTTGTTAATGGGTTTGTCTCAGATGGAACATTGGCATCATCAACATTGATGATAGCGTAATTTATATCGATTTTTGCATTCTCCAGGATGAATCGTTCCAGCAACTCATCATCTGTCAGGTCAAAAGAACTTTTAATCAAAGATTCAGTCTTATTTAGAAGGATGTCTCTTCTCATATTTTCCAGAATTTTTTTCACATTTGGAGTTTCTTTCAAATCATCAAATTTAGAATAATCGAATTTTCCATCAGTTTGAAGTGAAGGATGATTTCCCAATTCCTGGATAAAAAATGCTTCCACTTCATAATCATCCACACTGATTTTGTTTTGATGTGCATATAAAATGAGAAGTTGTTCATTAATTAAATTATCTAAAGCAGTGTTGCGGATTTCTTCATAATCCTCGATGTTCTTGATAGTTAGCATTTCTTCCCGCAGTTGTTCGGATGTGATGTAGATTGAATCGACTATGGCTACGACTTCCGCTCTTAAGGGAAATGATAATAAAAACAGTATTAAAATAAAAATTATGAATTTCATATTTTTCCTAAATTACATTTTCAAAAACGATTTTATTATTTGATAAAATCTATTCAAGATATTTATAGATTTTTTCTTCTACTTCCGAACGGTTGATCCGGCAACAGCCGGAGAATCCTTCGGAACGGTAAGGAAGCAAATGTCAACCATTGCGAAGGTCTCGTTCCTCGACCATTCGCAAGGTTTTCGGAAAGCTCATCTTACAATTTCAATTTACTCATAATCTGAGTGCGTAAAATGGAAAGTGGAAAAGAAAAGGGAACCGCTTTCTGAGCAAATTTGAGAACACTATAAGCTTCGAAAACTTTATTGTGAGAAAGATAAAGTTTTATCAATTCAATGTAGCTGGTTGGATCTGATGGTGCCAAATTTATGCTTTTCAGAAGGCAATAGATTGCTTTTGGAGTTTTCCCGATCTTTTCTGATGTAAGTCCATAACTGCGATAAAAATGAGAAGAACTGAATTTCATCTTTTCTGCTGCCTGGAATTCGATATATGCTTGTATCCATTTAAATAAGCGGGAAAAAGCTAATCCTCTTATGTAAAATAAATTTCCGTGTTTCCCGAATTTCTTTTCAGTTATGTCCACAACTTCAATTGCTTTAGAGTAATTATGCAGGGAAAAATGAAGTTCAGCTAAAAAAATAAAGGGGATTTCTGAGGTAGTGCTGAATTTCAAGAGTTTTTCAATAATTTCCACTCCTTTATCTTTTCTGCCGATTTTTGTGTAGGCAACAGCTTTGTTATAAAGAAACTCGGGAAAATAATGTTTGATTTTATCATAATATTCGATGGCAATTTTGTATTCTTTGATAAATAAAAAACAATTACCAATTAAGAAAAACACCTGAGAATCGTTGTCATCAAATTCTAAAATTCTCTGATATGTTTCGATTGCTTTTTTGAATAATTTTTTGGTGATATATAACTCTGCCAGTTCCATATGTAACGATTTATCTCGAGGAAATTCTTCGATTCCTTCCTGAAGAATTTTTCGTACTTTCAACCAGTTTTTACCCTTATTAAATCTTGCCTGCCAGAGGATATTATTAATTTCTTTCAAATCTATTCCTATGAATATAGTTCTTGGATTGCAGATAAAACCTTTTTTTTATCTGAACTTTTATTTATGAAATTTCTGATTTTTGCACTGCCTTTAAATCCTTTTGTATAATAAGAAAAATGTGTTCGCATCTCTCTTATTGTAGTTTGTTCACCTTTATTTTTTACTATTTCTTCAAAATGCTGAACAATAATTTCGTATTTTTCTGAAAGGTTGAGAGTTTGTGTTTCAGCATTTAATAGATAATCTTTAATTTCTGTTAAGAGCCAGGGTTTTCCCAGAATTCCACGACCTACCATAATGGAATCACAATTAGTTTGAGAAAACATCTTTTGAGCATCTTCCGGAGTTCTGATATCACCATTTCCAATAATTGGAATTCTTACTTTTTGTTTAAGTTCTTTTATCAAATTCCAATCACTCCTGCCGGAAAACATTTGAGTACGTGTTCTGGGATGAAGGCAAATCATATCTACACCCGCATTTTGCAGCATTTTTCCAAAATCTACAGCATTGATATTTTGCTTATCCCAACCGGAACGGATTTTTGCTGATAATGCTACATTGCATCCTTTGAGAGCATTATTCATTTCTTTTATTATTGCTTCAGCTTTATCAGGGTTTTTCATAAGAGCAGAACCAGCACCACGTTTGATCACTTTCTTAACGGGGCAACCCATATTTACATCTATGAAATCCGGTTTCTTCTCTAAGATAATTTCTACGGCTTTTGCCATTATTTTGGGCTCAGAACCAAAAAGCTGAATGCCAAATGGTCGCTGAGATTCATCCGAATCTGTGTAGGAAATACTCCGTTTTTTGTCAAAAACAATTCCATCAGCACTAACCATTTCGCTGACAATGACATCTGCTCCACATTGTTTGCAGATTTTACGGAAAGCATTATCTGTGAATCCTGCTAAAGGAGCAAGCCAGATTTTTTTATCTGTCAAAGATTTTATCATTGATTGCATAATTCTTATTGATTTTTTAAATAAAAGAGAATTATTCCAGCAGCAACAGCAGCATTCAAAGATTCTACATTATTATTAAGAGGGATTTTTATTTTATAATCGGTGATTTCAAGAATTTCATCCGAAACACCAAAAGCTTCTGAGCCAATAACCAGGATGATATTATCGGAAGGTAATTTGAAATCATATAGATTTTCAGCTTCTTTCAAGGTGGTTACTATAATTTTTGCGGTTTGTTCTTTCAGCCATTTATAATCATGAATTTCAATGGGAAATGAAAAAACAGTTCCCAGAGATGAACGAATCACTTTGGGATTAAAAATTTCACAGCATTCGGCAGAAAGTACTATTCCGCAAATTCCTGCTGAAGTCGCAGTTCGGATTATTGCTCCCATATTTCCCGGTTCTTTGATGTCATCGAGATAAAGAAGAAATTTTTTATCAGTTATGTTCCGAGTTTCAGTTTTTACAAGAGCAGCAATTTCTTGTGGATTTTTCGTGGAAGTGATCTTTTGAAGCTGCCAGTCTTTAATGAGCAACAATTTATCATTTGGAAACGAATCAAAATGAGAGTTCTCTGTGATAAAAATCTCTTCAATCTCAACGTTATTTCTGATGAGTTGATCAATTAAACGATGTCCTTCAACAACAACAAATTTTTCTCTATACTTTTTCTGTTTGAGTTTTACTAATTCTTTTATGCGATTATTGCTGATATAATTCATAAAATTCCCTCAACTTTCTCAAAACTAAATTTATCAGGTTTCCGAAACTTGGCAAGTTTTATTTCTTAGGTTTATTATTCTAATATATGCAAAATTGTTGACATTGAAATAGGTAAAAATATTTAGAGTTAAGTATGATGAAAAGGAGAGAAAATGCCTATTTCCGATAAAATCGCAAGTTGGATTCCTTATCTGGAATCTCCATTAGCAATTAAAATTTTATCTTCAGTAATTATTATTATCATCTTTTGGTTGCTGAAGTTTGTTTTTCATAAGATAATTCAAAAGAATCTGACTGATGCCAAAGCGAGATATAATTGGAGAAATGTCTCTTCATATCTTTTGGTTTTTGTAGCTGTAATTATCGTTGGCAGAATTTGGACACAGGGTGTTCAATCGATCGCTACATTTTTTGGTCTATTAACTGCTGGTGTGGCAATTGCTCTCAAGGATGTAATAGCTAATCTTGCCGGCTGGGTTTTCATTATTTCTCGCAGACCGTTTGAGGTGGGCGATAGAATCCAGATTGGTGAAGATGCTGGTGATGTGATTGATTTGAGCCTTTTTCAATTTTCAATTCTTGAGATTGGAAATAGGGCAAGTTCGGGTCAGAGTACAGGCAGGATTATCCATATCCCCAATGGAAAGATTTTTACCTATAGCCTGGCAAATTATGATAAGGGATTCAAATATATCTGGAATGAGATTTCCATTGTGATTACATTTGAGAGTGATTGGAAGAAAGCAAAAAAGATATTGCAGGATATCAGCCAGAAAAGCCCTGAAAATCTTTCTAAAAAAGTGGAATCTCAAATAAAAAAAGCAGCTCAAAAGTTTATGATTATTTATGAGAATCTCACACCGATTGTTTATACAAATGTTGTTGATTACGGCGTTGAACTTACGATTCGATATTTGTGTGAAACACGCAAAAGACGGGACAGCCAGCAGGAAATATGGGAAGATGTGCTAACTGAATTTGCCAAACACAAAGATATTGACCAGGCATATCCTACCACAAGGTATTATGATAATTTGGGGGAAGGGAAGAAAGTATGAGGAAGTTGGATAACGGTTTGCGACTAACTTGCCTGAACCAGCGGAGATAAAAGTAGAAAAATTTGATTAATTTTGAACCAAAGTGCATTGAAAATAAACCATCCTACAAGCTCAAGTCCGGTTGTTAGATACTTTTATTTATTATTTTTATTAAACCTGACAATGAAGCTATTAGTAAGGTTGTTGAAATCCAACCTGCAAATATGTGAAAACAAAAGTAATAGTATATGAATTTTGAATGAATTTTAAAATTAGTATTTTTAAGGATTTTTCTGCTAATAATTTTGTTTGTAATAGGAGTCCAATACTTTGATTGCCGTAAATCAATGATAGGAATGAAAAGGTCGACTGAATAAAAAAATGGTTTTGGTTTAAGATGGATATGACGTGTTTGTAACATTAAATTGTTCCTAAATGCAAATTTAAAAACCAATGATCCTACCAATACTATTATGCTAATAATTATCATTAATCTCCATGGCTTATAACCGTAGCCAATTACGTAATAATTCAACTTTCTAAAGATTTTCTCTAAAAATGGCATTTGCTTAGTTATCTCTACTTCTTTGTTATACATAATACTATTTGCATCATCTATATAACCATTATCCTTAAGAATTCTTGCAAAATAATCAAATGCTTGATATTTATTAGAATCATTTGGCTGTCTATTTAGCCATTGTAATCTAATCTCTGAAGAAAATGAGGACTCATCTCTAATACTATTATATTCAAATCCACTTAGAAATAAATTACCTTTACTTGGCCAACTGTCCTGAGAGTCCCATAAAACTCCAACATTTGCAGACCTAAGATCAAGTTTGTAGTAGGGCGATTGTTTGATATTATTGACTGCAAAATTACCTAAAATATTTGCACTACTAAAACTAACTATCCCATCAACTAAAAGATATTGTCTTAAGAATACGCTACCTTTTACTGATACTCTGTCTGCTCTTAATGAATATCCAGAAGAATTTCTTAATTCTGCTCCCTCAATTGATATATCTCCATCAATAACAGCACCAACTAGACGAGTTTCTCCTTCAACAGCAACTTTATCAGTGAGCACCAATGTATTTTTGAGATTAATAAATGCCAGATTTAACGATTTATTATTATTATTGAAAAAATGAACATCATCACAAATAAATTGGCCATTTATAGTAGCTCCAACAAATCGAGTCTCTCCATAGATGTAATTACCTTTTTTAAAATGTATTATGCCATTGCATTCCATACCATCAGCTATAATTGCATCATTAGCTGTATTAATAATTCTAACAGAATCAAATAAAACGTATTCATTAACAAATGAATTTGAAAGTTTTAAATACCCCGTTATTTCGCAATTCATAAATTCTAATGAACCTCCGATAACTATTCCTAAAAGATCAATGTTACCAATTGACTTAAAATTTTCAGTAAAATATATATTATCATTAACTTTCATGCCTTGTGCTAAAAAAGCATCATTATTATTATTAAAAAAACTACAATCATTACATTGTAAATTACCTCCAATTTCAGCTCCTAAAAATCTTATTTGACCATTAGATTTAAAACCCTCTGATAATGCCACATTACCATTAACTCTTAACCTATCAGCATTAATAACAACCAAATTCTCATTTTGTAATGAACTACCTGCAAAACTTAAGTCATTTTCAATTTTCGCAGTTACTAAGTTAATTTCCCCAATTGCTTTAAATCCATCATTAAAGAAAACACTTCCTTTAACCTCAATTCTATCTGCATTAAAAGCATAACCATTCTCATTATTAAAAATTGCTCCATCGCATTGTATATTGCCAAATATTTTACCTCCTAAAAACCGCAATTCACCACTAGATGAGAAACCGTTATTCATGATTAAATTACCGTTTACTGTAACCCCATCACCAATGATATTTCTTACGTAAGATCCTGGTAAATATAAAGATTTTAACTCAGAATGTAGCAAAATAATACCGTCGGATATTGCACATTTTTGAAATAATAATGGGAAATTGATATTTGAAAACAATAAATCAATAACACCAGAAATATAAGCACCCTTTAACTGTATGCCCAAATGTGTTATAAATTGGTATGCATCCCTATCAGTGCATAGCCACTCAATTACACTTGCTCTAATGCTCCGATCATTTCCCCATTTTTCATACTGCAATGGGTCGTTTAATGAAGTATTCATTGATGAAAAATCTAGGAGCTTTCCATCTGCTGTACAATTAATAAGTTTAATTTCCTGTGTTGTCAAATTCTCGAATTTGTTTTCAGCAAGTTTTAATAATAATGTGCCATTCTGACTGGCAAAACATAAAGAGGTATTCATGATAAACAAAATAATTATTAATAATTTTAAAAAGTTAATTTTCATATATCTTTTCATCAAAAGCACATAACTCATTATTAACCTGCGAGCTATCTTCAAAATATTATCAAATAACATTTAATCTCTTTTTTTACTCAACTCCTAACATCTTAGAGGATAAATCGTTGTCAAATTAAATCACTTAAAATCAGATATCAATTTTCCTGAAATCAAAACCGGATGGATACTGAAAGATCCTCAAATCAAATTCCAGCACAACTGCCAGGATATGGTCAAAAATATCAGATTGAATAGCTTCATAATGTGACCATTCAATGTCATTAATAAAAACATAAATTTCAATTGGTAAACCGGTAGGAGCGGGACTGAGCTGCCTGATCAGGAAAGTCATTTCGTTTTTTACTTTTGGATGATTTTTGAGATAAGCAGCAACATAAGCTCTAAAAGTTCCTACATTTGTTAACTTTTTTCGATTAATTTCTTGAGGTTCAGTAGTCTTTATATTTGATTCGTATTCGTAAATTTCTTTTCTTTTTTGTTTGATGTATTCAGAGATCAGATTTATTTTTTCAAATTTATCTAATAAATTTTCATCACAAAAACGGATGCTGGAGATGTCGAGATGAATTGCTCTTTTAACCCGGCGTCCTCCGGTTTGCTGCATTCCTTTCCAATTTTTAAAAGAACCATCGATCAATTTATGAGTGGGAATTGTGGTGATGGTTTTATCCCAGTTCTGTATTTTAATGGTATGAAGTGCAACATCGATAACTTCTCCATCAGCACTGAATTGAGGGACTTCCAGCCAGTCACCGATTTTGATAAGATCATTAAAAGAGATTTGCAAACTGGCAATTAAGGAAAGAATCGTATCCTTGAAAATGAGAAGAAGAACAGCAGTCATCGCTCCCAAACCACTCATCAGCAATAAAGGAGATTTTCCAATAAGAATGGAAATAATAACAAGGCATCCCAGCACGATAAAGAAAATCTGAATTATCTGCAGATAACCTTTTATCGGACGGTTTTTCGCTTTTTTATAACCAAGATAAATATCGTTTACAGCGTTTAGAAAAGATGAAATTGCAGAAATTGCTACAATCACCATTAAGCTTTGAGTAATTTTTTGCATGAAGATTTTTACTTGCGGAAAAAGAGGGGAGGAATAATAGAAGATGAGTAAAGGCAGAAGATAAACAAAAGTTCGGAAAAATTTTCTGTCAACTAAAGCGTCATCCCAATTTGTTCTGGTTTTTCTACTAATTTTCAGGATGATTTTCAGGATAATATTTTTGGTGATTTGATATGTTATAAATGCCAGGAAAAGTACTGCTGCAAAAGCAATTAATTGTGCCTGGATAGAATTAATATTAAATAAATTTTCAATTATCTCTAAGGTCATAATTCCTCAATGCTCTATTATTTATTCATTTTTAGTTTTGCTGCTTTCTTGATAAAATCCCGGAAAATCGGCTGAACTTTATCTGGGCGTGATTTGAATTCCGGATGAAATTGAACACCAATGAAAAAAGGATGGTCAGGAATTTCTATGATCTCAACCAGAAAATCATCCGGTGAAATTCCGGAAATAACCATTCCGTTTTTCTCAATAATTTCTCTGTATTTGTTGTTAAATTCATATCGATGTCTATGACGTTCAGAAATTTCTTTGCGACCATAAATCTTATGAGTCAGAGTATTTTTTTTAAGTTTGCACGGATAAGCACCTAAACGCATGGAACCGCCCATCATTTCTAAGTAGCGCTGATCTTCCATCAGATCGATTACAGGATGCTGGCACTCTTCATTAAATTCGCTGCTGTAAGCTTCTTTTAGATTACAAACATTTTGAGCGAATTCTATCACTGCAATCTGTAATCCCAGACAAATACCAAAAAAAGGAATTTGATTTTCACGAGCATATCTGGCAATGCCAATTTTTCCATCTATTCCGCGAACTCCAAAACCTCCCGGAATAAGAATTCCATCTACATCAATTAATTGTTTTTCTATTTCTTCAGAAGAGAAGGTTTTCTCAGAATCAACCCATTTGATGTTTAATTTCATCCTGTTTGCTGCTGCTGCATGGATCAAAGCTGCACCCACACTTTTGTAAGCATCTTGGTGTTCCACATATTTTCCGCAAACAGCGATTGTAACCTCTTTTTCTGAATTTTTAATATTATCGATTATCTGGTCCCAATCTGAAAAATCAATTTTGTTCTGGGTTAAATGAAAATGTTCACAAATCTTTTCATGAAGATTTGCCTGCATAAAAACTTTTGGTACTTCATAAATAGTAGCTACATCCACAGCATTAATTACACGACTTTTCTGAACATTTGTAAAAAGAGCAATTTTATTTCTGATTTCATCATTAAAAAGCCTTTCCGAACGACATAATAAGATATCAGGTTGGATCCCTATTTCCCGAAGTTTTGTGGTGGCATGCTGGGTTGGTTTGGTTTTAAGTTCTCCTGCAGCTTTGATGAAAGGAACATAAGTTAGATAAATGAATAATGAGTTTTCGATTCCTACATCCATTCGAAATTGACGGATCGCTTCTAAAAAAGGAAGACTCTCAATATCACCTACAGTTCCACCAATTTCAGTAATAACAATATCATTATCTTTTCCAATTTTTCGAATGAGATTCTTAATTTCATTCGTAACGTGGGGGATTACTTGAACAGTCTTACCAAGATAATCTCCGCGACGTTCTTTTTTGAGAACAGCTTCATATATCTGACCGGTAGTGGAATTCGAGTTTTTATTCAAAGGTATTCCAATAAACCTTTCATAATGACCCAGATCAAGATCTGTTTCAACTCCATCATCTGTAACAAAGACTTCTCCGTGTTGGAACGGGCTCATTGTTCCGGGATCAACATTCAAATATGGATCGAATTTCTGCATTACAACGTTATAACCCATTTTTTTCATCAGAAGTCCGATTGATGAAGATGCAATGCCTTTTCCCAAAGATGAAAGAACACCACCAATTACGAAAATGTGTTTTGCCATAATTTATTCCTTTTATAATTTTATTTCATTTTTCTTCCGAATCTTCCGGTTCGGAAGAAATTATTGTTCAAGCTTCTGCTTAAGATTTCCCAACTGAATTTGTCCGGTCTTTGACGGAAAGTTGGGAAAAATTGTTCAATTTAAGACATAAATAAACTATTTGTAGAAAAATTGGGATCACTTGTCAGGTTAATTCCCAATCTTCTAAGACCAGCTTCGTCACCGGGAGTGGGAATATGAGTAGTATGAACTTCGCAACCTCTAAGTTCTTTCAATTTCTCCATCGCAAATTGTGCTGTGGGATTTGTTGTGGCGCTGATGCTGAGTGCTATCATTGTCTCTTCCAGATCCAGGCTAACAGCTTTTTCGTTCAGGATATTCTTTTCCAGGTTAAATATCGATTCTATGACTTTTGGGGAAAGCAGGTGGATTTCATCCGGAATACCAGCTAATTTCTTAATCGCATTTAGCACAAGGCTGGAAGCTGAATGCATGAGAGGAAAGTTTTTCCCCACAATAATACTTCCATCTCTCAATTCAATAGCAGAACCGCAAAATATTCCGGAATGTCCCTTTCCTGTTTCTTCAGCTTCTTTAGAAGCTAAACGTGCTGGTATTACAGTTTTTCTATCTTCAGGTTTAGCTCCGATTTCATTCATAAGAAGTTCAGCCCGATAAATGGTTTCTTTATCAACAAAGCCCATAATGAACTCACATTTGTAGCGGAAATATCTGCGGATTATTTCTTGTTTTGCTGCTTCTTTGATTGCTTCATCATCAAATATTGAAAAGCCTGCACGATTAACTCCCATATCTGTGGGAGACTGGTACATTGCTGCTTCACCTGTAATCTTTTCCAGGATTCGTCTCAGCACAGGAAAAATTTCTACATCACGGTTATAGTTGATAGCTGTCTTTCTATAAGTTTCCAAGTGAAATGGATCTATCAGGTTAAAATCTTTTAAATCTGCAGTTGCAGATTCATAAGCTTTATTAACCGGGTGTTTCAGCGGAATATTCCAGATCGGGAACGTCTCGAATTTTGCATAACCTGCTTTAATCCCATGTTTATTTTCATGATACATCTGGGAAAGGCAAGTTGCCAGCTTACCGCTGCCCGGTCCGGGGCCAGTAACAATTACAAGCGGTTTTGACGTCTCAATATATTCATTGGCTCCATAACCTTCATCACTAACGATGGTATCGATATTTGTAGGATAACCTTTTGTGAAAGCGTGAGTATAAACTTTGATATTTCTGCGTTCCAGTTTATTCTTGAATATTTTAGCAGTAGGTTGATTTTCGTAACGTGTTATCACAATAGCGGTTACTTCGATATTCCAATCTCGAAGATCATCAATGAGTTTCATTGCATCCACATCATAAGTTATACCAAAATCAGCTCGCACTTTTCTGCGTTCAATATCACCTGCGTAAATGCAGAGGATAATATCAGCTCTGTCTTTCAATGTTTTCAGAAGTTCCATCTTTACATTAGGATGGAAACCTGGTAAAACCCGCGAAGCATGGTAATCGTAGATGATTTTGCCACCGAATTCAAGATAGAGTTTATTATCAAATTTTCTCATTCGTTCCAAGATTGCCGAAGTCTGCTCTTTTAAATATTTCTCGTTATCAAATCCAATTTTCATAACTCAAATTTCCTATAAAAAATAATTTCTAAATCCAAATTTCAAATAACAAATAAAAATCCAAATTTCAAATAAAATTCCAGATATCAAATATACTTCTCACACTTCGGAGTTCTTTTTTTTGGATTTTGGATTTTTATTAGAAATATGACCTTTTTTTAGTGTTCATTCGTGTACTTATCGGCTGATATTTCCAACCTTAGAAATTAGAAATTTGTCCTTTGTCATTTTTCCCCAGTTCTTCTCTCTAAATTATATTTTTTTTTTGATTTCTGCATTTATATTACTCAAAATTATCGGATGAGAACCTCCATCAAAAAATTTCATTGATGTGTTGCCGTCAATACAAGTATCAAATAAATAATAGTTTGTGTAAGATGTTGCTTTCGGGTTGAAACCAAGAACAAGAAAACATTCAGTTTTACTTTTCATGAGTGCATTTTGTAAAATGAAGTTTTCTTTTCTTTCCTTTTCAAATGAGATATAATGTACAAATCCTTTTTCAAAATTAATCTTAAGATTTTCAAAGATAAAGTTTTTATAATATGCTTTTTCAGCGATAAAAGTGCCATTTATTTTTTTCCTTTCCAGAGGGATATCCTGGTTTCCAAAAGGTAAAATCGAAATTTGAGAATAGTCTTTATTTCTTGATAAATCCGGTAAAACAATCCTCGTCTTAATATTCAGTTTTTCATTTTTGGAATGAATTGTATAATTTGAAAAAGTTGAAAATTTACTTTTTAATTCGTCTTTCGCTTTTTGAAGTTGGGCATAATTACAATCAACTGATTTTGAGTAGAATTTCATTAAATCATCAAAATTTGTTTTCAAGAATTCCGCCAGTTCAGATGATGGAAAGTTCAAAAATAAGAGTTTCTTCTTCTGTTGAAAGATTTTTTCCCAGATACTTTTTAAGGATTCTTTCAATTTTTCATTACTTGTTTTCTGGAATTCATTAAAAACATTTTTCCATCCCACATAAATAAAAACATCAATAGAATCGATCCATTTTTTGTAATAAACTGGTTGAAGCGAAAAAATTTCAGATGGCATTTCCGCAAAGAAACGCTTCTTAAGATTTTCAGTGGAAATTTCAAGTACTGGAAAGGCTTTTTTCTTACGGATTCCTAATGCCAATTCTTCGATGAAGGGAATTTCTAAAAGCGGTTTATCAGTTTTATTTGCATTATGGATCTCACCCGAAATAGAGACAATATTGCCCGGTTTGATTTTAAGAAAGTCATTAACGATTTTATCGGCTATTTCAGGAAAGTTGTCCATCAGGCAAGATACCAGCTTTCTCCAAGCTTCACATTGATCAAAGATTCGATTTCTCTCTCTAAAATCCTGGAAGCGATTTTCCGGAATTTATCCTCATTATCACTCACATAAAACTTGTCACAACCTGTTTCTGATGTTTCAGGAGAAAGTATTTTTTCCAATTCATTTGTAACTGCCTGAGCACTGTCAACTAAAGTCACTTCATTTCCAACTGTTTGTTGGATGATATGTTTAAGGATGGGATAATGAGTGCAGCCGAGAATGATCGCATCGATTTTTTTCTTAAGAAGAGGAGTGAGGTATTCATTGGAAATTATTTTTGTGATTTCATGATTTTCCATTCCTTCTTCCACGAGTGAAACAAAGAGAGGACACGCTTTTGCGAAAACTTCATAATTATTATTAAGTTTGAGAATTGCCTGCGAATAGGCTTTACTTCTGATAGTTCCTTCTGTTCCGATGATTCCGATTTTTCCATTTTTAGAATTATTAACTGCGGAAATTACACCCGGTTCGATCACTCCGATAACCGGAATTGATAAGACTTTTTTGAGTGTTTCCAAAGCAACTGAGGAAGATGTATTACAGGCAACTACAATTATTTTTGCTCCACATTGCAGTAAAAATCTGGCATTCTGGATGGAATATTCAATCACGGTATTTCTGGATTTAGGTCCATAAGGAACTCGCGCAGTATCACCAAAATAGACAATATCCTCAAAAGGAAATTTTTTGCGTATTTCCTTAAAAACAGTTAAACCTCCAACTCCGGAATCAAATATTCCTATCGGTTGTTTTCTCAATTTAAAATCCCTTTAACAATTTATCTTAAAAAGCTAAAATCTTTTATGAGATTTTGTTGTCAAGGCAGGTTTGATTTTTGCATTATTATTGTTTCGAGTCGATACTTGCCAATCGACTCGAGTATGTCGATGTGCTATTCGAAAAAATCTTTATAAAATTTTGATTTTTTGTAAATAGGAATTGAATTCCATATCATTTTTTTATTTTCAAATTGCTCATAAAATTCATGTTCTGAAAGATCGTAATCCGGCAAATCATTTGTTGCCCTGCGATTATTGAAAAAAAGATTTTCTTCGATTAAAAAATTTTCTGGAACATCGTGTTTTGCAAGAGCACATTGATAACAATAAAAATCAGGAGAATCATAAGCAGAATCTTGAGCAGCTTTTACAATGATATTACCAATCAAATATCCGGGTTCTTCGCTTTCCTGAGAATGTGTAATTGAGATTCCACAAGCTCCCACATCATAAATAATATTATTTTCGATTTTTGCTTTAGGTTTCCCTTTTCCAGCATCCCATAAAGCAATACCCCAGGTTATCAAATCTTCCACAATATTATTGCGGATTGTGCAGTTTGCATCCACGAAAATGCCGATTCCTTTCCAATATCGCGAAATAAGGTTTTCTTCTATAAGAGCTTTTGCATTCCAGGTTACTCCGATTCCAACTCCACGTCCCCCTGATGGTTTTCGTCCTCCGCGTTTATCTATTCCATCGATTATATTTCGTAAAATTATAGCTTCAGAATCGCGGTAAAGAGCGATCCCATCCCATGAATTACAAATAATTTCATTTTCGATTATTTCAATTTTTGAATTTTCCCTTCCACAGATTCCCATGATTCCAACAATATTTTTTGAGATGAGTAGAGAATCACCAAGATTTTCATATATCTTATTATTCTTGATGGTTGCATTACTGTTTTTCACTACAATCGCTGCATCACTGGCAAATGCAGATGTATCACGAATTCCACCTGTGATTGATAGATTTTCGATGATACAGCTTTCACATTTTTTGATGAACAAACCATATCCTGCATTTGTATGAATTATAGCTGATCTATCTTCCGGTCCGATTAATTTTATATTTTTCCCGGAAATAATAAGACCAACAGTTGCGGGAATTGGAGTGTTTGGATCTTCACAATTTCCACAAGTTGAATCGATTATACTTTTGGGATTTAAGAAATATTCTCCTGAAGCCAAATGTACTTCAATAAAATATTGAGGTTTTTCAAAGAGAGATTCTAATTCTTTTGAAGAAGAAATTTTGATAACTTTAGAATTGCTGCAACTAAATATGAGAATTATGAAACAAATCAAGAGTACTTTTATTTTCAAATTTGTTCCTTTTGATTTTGAAATTTGAAACACTAATTCTCGTTGCATAGCTCCAGCTATGCAATGTATCCATGTCACACAGCGGGAGCTATGTGACAAGTAACAAGTAAAAGGGAACTATGTGGTAAGTAAATCCCATTTTACCACACATGTTCATGAGCTGGTGCATCAGGATTTCTTTTCATATGTTGACTCACCCGATCCTGTCCATATAATTGCAATGTATTTTTTATTAACTCATAATAGAAATAATTCTTCTCATTTGTTACAAATATGTAACCATACATAGATATAATTGAGGAATTTTTTATGTAAATATCTTTAGTTTCATAAATGTGTTGATTAAACACAAACAGTATCTTGTAATCATCTGTAGTTTCCATTTCTGCTTCAATTTGCATAGCTTCATCTAGTATTAAGCCTGTTTCTTCAGACAATTTATTACCAAACATATAAGGACGGCATATAATAATGTAATCCCATAATTTGGTTTTATTAATAATTATTTTGCCTGATTTACCATAATTTGTTTTAATTTGGTTAAATATCTTTGGAAAGTCATCTACATCAACAGAATAGTCATCGTTACTTTTATACGAATATATAAATAAAAATAAAATAATCAAAACTATAAAAAGTATTTTTTTCATTTTATCACTAATTATTAGGAATTCGGATTTATAAATTGAAAAGACTTTTTCATATCAGATCATATTATTTTCATGGAATTTAATATGTCTTTCAGCAATGGCTTCCCAACTATATTTTGTCTTTACCAAATTTGCTCCTTCGAATCCGATTTTTTTAGCATCTTCTGGATTTTTAAGAAGGTTAATCATGGCAGAAGCAAATTCCTTTGTATTTTCAGGATTGATTAGAATGCCATTTTTAGCGGAACTGATAACATCACGAATTCCTCCAAATTTGGAAGCGACAACTGGAGTTCCGCACGCCATTGCTTCTGTGGTGGTCATGCCAAAAGGTTCAAACAGAGATGGAAGTACGAATATTCTTGCCTGCTGGTAATAGGGAACAAGAAGTTCATCCGGAATGTAGCCGAGAATTTGTACTCTGTTATCCATCTTATGAACTGAAATGGTTTTTCTCATTTGAGCAAAAATCTCTTTCTCGCGTTTTTGTGGTTTTGGTGAACCTCCTCCAATAACCAAAGAAATATCTGCAATTTCATCTTTTACTAAATTGAAAGCTTCCAAAAGCAGGTCGTGACCTTTATTAGTATCGATTCGACTCAAGCAGAAAATATAGTTATCCGGCAGATTTGTTTTAATCTTTTTTTCGTTTGCATCTGCTGGTTTGAAATTATGAACATCTGTTCCGCATTCGATTACAGTAGTTTTTTCTGATTTGAATTTATAGAGATTTTCGAGTTTTTCTTCCTGAACAAGGCTGGTGACAGTATTTGCTCTTGCAGTTTTGAAAATTCTCAGTTCTTCAGCAATCCGATGCTGGAAATTATATTTTTTTTCCATCTCATTAGCATTACCGCCCATTTGTTCTTTTTTCCAGGCTCCGATTGAATGAGCTGTGAAAAATAAAGGTTTTTTAAAAAAAGCGGCAACTTTGATCCCAACAATTCCTGCATCCACATAATGAGCATGAAAAAGATCATAATTCAAATTTTTTCTCTGAATAAAATCTATCATGTTTTGTGCTAATTCAGCGAGAATTCCATAAATTTTTTCTTTGAGAATAAACTCCCAATTTCCTGCTGGAATGCGTATGATTCTTACATTTGGATAACCTGGAACCTGTTCAATCTGTTTTTTAGATTTTTCAAACCAGCGGGTATAAATATCAACATTTGTATTAAGCAGAGATAAAGCTTTTGCCAATTGCAGGACATAAACAACCTGTCCGCCAGTATCAGTTCTTCCCAATTGAGGAATAGAATCAAAATAACCGTGAGTGCTGAGCATACAGATCTTTTTGATAATTTTCATAAGTTACATTTCCTTTAAAAAGTAAATTTCAAAATCCAAATTACTAATTTCTAATAAAAGTCTAAATGGATCCACTCATTCCCAAGTCTTTAGTCCTGCAAAGACGGTTGCACTTGGGAATGAGAAGGAAGACTTAATTTTCCTTAATTATTTCTAGAATATTTTTTTTCAAATCCGGAAGAAATTCTTTAATAGTTTTATGAACTACTGATAAATCAACACCAAAATATTCGTGAATAAGTATATTCCTTAAACCTGACATTTCTTTCCATGGAAGTTCAGGATATTTAATTCTAATTTGGTTAGGAATATTTTTTGCAGCTTCACCGATAATTTCTAAATTCCTGATAACAGCATCGGCAGTTTTATCATCCGTTTTGAATTTTTCGATAGTTATCCCTTTTGTGTACTTTTCTATCTTATTTATGGAATATATAATATCTTCTAAGAATAATTTGAAATCTCTTTTCATATCGCTTCAGCTTCCTTTAATATTTTATTTTTGATTCCTTTTTTTAATGCATTTTCCATTACCAGGTCAACTTTCATATTCAGCATTTCTGATAGAGCGTTCTTCAATTTTATAAATTGAATCAAGTTTATGACTTCATTGAAATCTACCAAAATATCTACATCACTATCAGGATTTTGCTGATTTTTTGCATAAGAACCAAACAGTTTTAAGAAATTAATTTTATATTCTCGCTGCAATTCAGGTAGATTTTCTTTAATAATACTTGTAATAGTATTTTTATTCATATAATCTCCACTCTAATGAAAATTCCAAATTCCAAATAACAAATGACAAATAAATTTCAAAATCCAAATTATTAATTTCTAATAAAAATTCAAATATCAAATTACAAATTCATTTTTATCGGTGAAAATCTGTTCCATCTGTGTCATCGGTGTTCTATTTATTAATCTTCAAATCTCCAAATGTTATTCTTCAGAGTTATCTCAGAGCATAAATTAATGCTGTGGTAAGCTTTAGAACATCGGAATTGGTTTTTTCTACTAAATGAGATAATTTTAAGGCAATTTCCATATTTACTCTAAAACCGATTCTGGGATTTGCCTTACAGATGTGCATAAAGTCTTTGTGGGTTAAAGTATAAAGTTCGCAATCAGAATTAGCTGTGACAGTAGCTGTTCTTTTCTGAGATTCCAAAAGTCCGATCTCTCCAAAAAAAAGGCAGTCTTTTGCAGAAAGCACGATAAAAGTTTTATCTCTATCTTCTTCTTCATCGAGCATAGTGATTTTTTTGGAAATTCCTACTTTGCCTTTGTAAAGAATGTAAAGTTTATCTCCCAATTCACCATCTTTGATAATGATTTCATTCTCCTTTACTTTGATTAGTTTCAGTTTGGACGAGAATGTTATTAATTCCTGTTCGGTCAGGTTTTGAAAAAGCTTAACTTTCTTTAAGAAATCTAAATCCATTTTTCCTCTCAAAGCACGATTGCTTTATCTGTATCTTGAATTATGTAAGATGGATCAGGTTTAACTTGAATGAGATTTTTTCTTTCTTCGGTTTTAATTTTCTTATTGGAGAGCTCGAATTGTTTTTTTATGAAAGTATCTATTGAAGAAGAATCACCAGACAATACATTATCAATAGAAAATTCTGGTTGAACCGAAGTAATTCCCAGAAGAATCAAATCTTTCTTTTCTTTGAAGAAATTGAATAGCTCATCATAAGTTTTGTTGATGAATTCTATAGGAATATTTATTTCCCTGAATCCTTTACCATCAGCATATTTCAAAGTTTCTTGAATAAAATCCGGAACTGCTGGATTTAAAGTGGAATTTGCCAGAATATCACCACCAACATCATCATAGATTACCACATTACGAATTCTATCTCTTTGAAGAGTGGAGCTATATTTTTCTTCTTTGAGTTGAACACTGATTTTACCTCTTATTTTGAGATAAGCAATATTATGGGCAGCAATGATCGTCCTTTCATCGGATGGAACCGAATTCGGTTTGCTTTCGTCATAAAGCAGAATAATATGGTTAGCCTCTTTTACATTAGCTTTATTCAAAATATTTCGATTTGTAAAATCTCCCCTGATAAATTTCAGGTTCAAATTGCTGTAATTATTCTGGATTGCAGATAACTCGCTTTCTGCTAATTCATTAACAAGAACTACAGTTGGAATATTTTTTGGATTCATCTTATTTAAAAACTCTAAAATCCTTTTTGAACTGTTATTCCATCCGCAAATTAAAATATGTTTTTTTTCTTTTATATCGCTCAAACCTCTTCTCTCCTTTAGCTTTACATCGATAAAGCTACTTGCTATAAAAGCTGTAAAAATTGCTAGAAGAACCAAACTGAGAAGAATGACTATCATAGCAATAAATCTACCCCAAAAAGTTATGGGATAAAGATCACCAAAACCTACAGTTGTGAAGGTTACTAAAGCCCACCAAAATGCATCGTAAAAGTTGTAACCTTCACCTTGAAACTCAACTAAAAGAACACCTAAAGCACCTAAAAATATTACAAGAAATATTATCAAGGCATATTTTAATAGCTGAATTGCTATTCTGTTTTTTAAAATTAACTTTGAAAAATAACGCCAAAATTTCACTTAACCTTCCGATATAAACTAATTCAATAACCCACGAAACACACGAATATTTATGTCCACGAATTACACGAATTAACACGAATTTATTTATTTTTTTATACTAATTCAACCAATTCTATCAGTTCAACCAATTACCACTCGTTCCCAAACCTCTGTTTGGGAACGAAATGCAAATTCAACTAAATTTTATCTATTTTTCTTAGCAAGATTTTTTTGATAAGAGAATATTGATTTATCTTTCATCTTTTTTATATAAGTCAGCAGTTATCAATTTTTCTATGAAATAAATAAAATCTGTTGACAAAGTAATCCAAGGTTTGACCAATTCTTTATCAACCTGGAATAGGTCTTCATAATCGCTTTGTTGACGATATTCAAAAAGAGCATTATAAAGTTTACCCAGTTCTTTAGGAATTATTTCAGATTTTACGAAATGTTTATTGAGTAATGACCGCACCCCTGCATGTTTTGATGATGAATAGTTTTTACTTAGAAGTAGTGCATTGGTTGCGTAAAAACATGCATAGTATAGACGATTTACACAGGTGTTCCAATGCTCCATTTTTGCCATCTGTTCAGCTTCATCAATAGTTTCTTTTGCTCTTTCTAATCGATAAGAAATCAATTCATTTATGTTCATATTTCAATTCCTTCTCTTTGCACATTTATATAAAATGGCGTAATTTGAAGATTTTCCCATTCTTGTTTGCTATGGATAATCGAACAGAGGACTTCATCAATATCTAATTCTAAATCATAAAGCTTATGTTTAATTTCCAGTTTTTGTTTTTCTGTTAAATATTTATCGATTATGATTAAAAAATCCCAATCCGAATATTCACGGTAATCTCCGCGAGCACGAGAACCATAAAGAATTATTTTTGCGGATGGATACAGTTCAAATATTTTAGATTTAATTTTCTGGAGAATTTCATTTTTTCCCATATTAATTTCCTTATTTTCTAATTTAATCAACAAAGATATTCATTCTTCAAACCTCAGCACTTTCTCTTTTTGTGAAATAAATAATATCCGGATGACGAATATATCCCAGTTTATCAAAGAGTTTCAAAGATTTAAGATTCCAATCTTCAATTAAACAGGCAATAATTTTTATACCAATTTTATTCAAACGCTTTTCCGCATTCTCTATGAGATATGATGCAATTCCAAGATTTCGATATTCAGGTAAAATGGCAGCCCTGTTTATCCAACCTTTTCTTCCATCATGACTGATAACTATCGAACCGATAACCTTATCCTCAATTTCTACAAAAAGAAAAGAGATATTCGGTTGTTCAATCTGTTTAGAAATATTTACTTTACTATCACGTCCTAAAGGACGATATGGAAGACCTGCTTTTTCCCATAATTCAATAAGAATATCATATTCTTCAATTTCAAAATCTCTGATTTTCAGATTTGCTAAATTCATCATAATTTCTACATTATTGTAGTATTAGAGTTTTTCTATTTGAGAAATTTAGCTGCATAGCGGAAAACTTTTTCAAAACTTCGATTCACTTCTTTTTGGAATTTATCACTTATCGGAAAAGGAATAACATGATTATATTCGTATGGAAAATCAATTTTTCTGATTTTAATGGGGATTTTTCCATCTTCACCTTTGAGGGAATTCACAACTTCATAATGTGGGATAACTTTATCTTTTTTGAGAGTTACGACCTCGATTTGTTTGCATAGTTTTTTGAGTCTTTTTTCACGGAATTTTTTCATTTTATGATAATCCAGCATGCATCTGAAATATTTTCCTGCAGGATGAAGTTTACTGAAATAATGCGTTAATCTCTCATCACGTTTCATTTCTTTATCCAGATGTTCAATGAAATAAGAGTAGAGGGCAATATTCGCTTCACTATCCAAAATATATTTGGATACAGCAGACATTTTTTTTAAGAGAGGACCACCGCAGAAAATAAATAATTTTGTATCTTTAAAGAAATTGGTAGGATTGGTCATAATGAGGATTTGCGAAAGAAAAGCCCCAATGGAATAGGCAAAAAAATCTATACTCGCATCTTGATGAATAAGCGGATGATTACCATCTTTTATTTCTGTTACTAACTGAATTACATCATAATAGGATTGCATACCAGACCATAAAAATCTTTGTGGATGTGATTGCAATCTCGTGCTCATTGCAGTATTTGCAAATGAAGCGGAAACAATATTTGGAAAAAACTTTAAGCGTTCTTTACAGATTTTTTTCATTAATCTGGGATCACTCCAGATTTTTGGAGCTCTATTCATATGAAAAGCAAGAGGAAAAAGAACTACGGATTTTCCTGTGAGTTCCAGAAGTTTTTTTGCCCAGACCAGATACTTTTCCCAACTTTTCTCATTTAATCCATGAAATAAAATTATAACTTTTTTCGATTTTGATGACTTGAGATTTTTAAAAACAGAATACTTAAAGTGAATGTTTTCTTGGATCTTAGAGTCTGCAACATTCAAGAGTTCATTTTCAAATTTCAATGAAGACTCGACATCCGGATTGCTTTTAAAAGTTATATTATGATAATTGCATCTATATGAATCTTCACCAGGAAGGATGTTATAATCAAATGATTCAAATGGAAGATTATAAATTTTCAATTTTTCCGATTTGAGAATAATACTTTCTTGTTCTTGATTGAATTTCTCTGCTAAGAGTATATATTCTTCTGAATAGCTCATATTTACCTCGATATTTTTTAGGGAATTATGGATTCCAAAAACATATTTACTAATGAAATCAGAATAGCAGCGATCGCAGCAGTAAAACATCCTTTGATCTTGAATTTAGGAACTATCTTAGAAACGATAATTAAGCATAATCCATTTACAAAAAAAATAAATAGACCCAAAGTGAGTAGATGAATCGGAAAGAAGAAGATGTGCAGTATTGGACGAATAATTGCATTTACGATTGCCAGAACAAAAGCAGTGATGAGGGCAACATAAAAATCTTCCACATAGAAAAGTTTTGTGATTTTACCAACTAAATAAATCGAAAAAGCTAATATTAATATCTTTATAATAAAATCAGTCATCAGTTCGAAAATTTCCTCAGGAATGCCGGGATTTCCATTTGCATGGTTCCTTTTTTCTTTTCATCTGTCTCTTTTTTGCTCAAATCCATTGATTGAGCATCTTTAATAACTTCCAATGTTTTTGCAATATCTTCATCACTACTTTCGCTGGTCGCAACAAATACATCTCGCTCAAATTTTGAAGTTCCCAAGATTCCCAAACCGGTGGCAATGAGAGTTACTTTAATTTGATCTTTCATTTCTTCATCGAAAATAATTCCTATAGCTGTCTGACCATCATCACCCGCTTTTGCTACAATTGTATTTGTAATTTCTTCAAATTCATTCATTTTAACGTCATTTCCTGCAGTGATATTAATCAGAGTACCTTTGGAATTTTCAAATGAAACTTCAGCTAAAAGTGGATTATTCATGGCAGATTCGACAGCGTCTTTGGCCATTGATTCACCTTCACCAATTCCTGTTCCCATATAGGAAAACCCTCTTTTACTCATTATTGTTTTCAGGTCTGCAAAATCCACTGCAATATATCCACTGTAATTTATCATATCGGAAAGTGCTTTTACTGCATCAAAAAGAATATTGTCAGCTTTTTTAAAAGCTTCGATTACAGTCATATCACCATAAATTTCTTTCAGCTTTTCATTTGGAACTACCATCAGGGAATCCACGAGTTCACTGAGTTTTTTAATACCAGTTTCTGCATTCAACATTCTCTTTTTGCCTTCTATATTAAATGGTTTATTCACGATGGCAATGGTTAAAATATCCATTTCTCTTGCTAGGTTAGCAATTATCGGAGCTGCTCCGGTTCCGGTTCCACCACCCATACCAGCAGCAATAAATACAAGGTCTGCACCTTCTAAATGGCTGCGAATTTCTTCGATAGATTCTTCGGCTGCTTTTGCACCTATTTCCGGATTTGCACCTGCTCCCAAACCTTTTGTGGTAATTTTCCCAAGCTGAAGTTTTACTTTAGCACTTGATTTTTGTAGTTCGGATATATCTGTATTTGCCACAATGAATTCTACACCTTTAAGAGAGTTTTCTATCATTGTATTAACGGCATTTCCACCAGAACCACCCACACCGAAAATTTTAATATTTGTTCCAAACGGAATTTCATCATGTGTTAGATCGAGCTCGAGCATATTACCTCCTAAAAATCTTTTAAAATATTTATAATTTTTTGAAAAAAGTTAGCTATCGGATCATTTCTTTTTAGTTGAATTATTTTATTTTCTTTTCCCATGATAATTTGATGAACATGATAGAGGATACCAACCACAGTGGCAAATTTTGGGCTTTTAAGCCTATCTGTTGGACCGGATAAATTTGTAAGATCAGGATAACCGATTTTAGTGTCCATGTTAAATATTTCCGAAGCTAATTTATCGGAATTGGCAAGTAATGCAGCTCCGCCAGTGATCGTTAATCCAGCAGTAATCATCTTTAAATTATGATTTTCATTTAGGATGGAATAAGAATTTTCCAGGATTTCCCGCATTCGAGCTTCAATGATTTCCGAAATATAGCGCAAGCTTCTTTGTTTGGATTCTCTGCCGCCAATTCCTTCAATCTCGATTTTTTTATCTTCAGGAATCATGGCAGCAATAGCATTACCATGATTTATTTTTATTGCTTCCGCATTCTTAGGAGAAGTTTGAAGACCAATAGCAATATCCTGAGTGATATTAGTTCCACCCAAAGCGAGTACTGTGCTGAAACGAATACTACCTTTAAAAAATACAGCAATATCTGTTGTTCCTCCACCGATATCGATTAAAATCGAACCGAGATCCCGTTCAACCTGGTTCAAAACTGCAAAAGATGAAGCAATCGGTTCCAAGAAAATTTCTTCGACTTTATAGTTTGATTCCTCTATGCATTTTTTAATATTCTTCATTGTATTAATATCTGCCATTACAATATGAACACGAGCAGATAAATTCACACCTGTCATTTTCAGAGGATTCATTATCCCTTTTTGACCGTCTATTTCATAATATTGAGGAATAACGTGAATAATATCCAGCCTGTCATTTCCGGGTTGAATCTTAACATTGTTTTGTGCATCATTCAGAACATCAGTGATGTGTTGATGGGTTATCTCGCTTGGTTCATGCCCTGTTGCTACAGAGATTCTGCCAAGAGTATTCTGGCTTTTAATATGATCACCGGCAATCCCTACATAAATATTTTTTGCTTTAAAACCAGCCATTTTTTCCGCTTCTTTGATGGCATCATAGATTGATTTTGAAGCTGTAATTATGTCCACAACAAGTCCATTTACCAATCCTTCGGATTTGCTGTTTCCGATTCCTTTTATTTCCAGTTCGTTCTCAGAATCTAAAACTGCAATAATCACACAGATCTTGGTGGTGCCAATATCTATTGCGGTTAAGATTTTCCCGCTTTTCATTTTTCCTCCGTTCTAATTATCAATGAATTACTAAATCTTAAATCTATAATATCTCCCTTTTCAAAGCCGCGATTCTGTTCCAAAAAAGTAAATCTTTTTAATTTATTTTCGATATCTTCTTCACCGAAAATTATTTTATAACCCATATTTGCTTCAATCATCATCAATTCTTCGTCATCAATATAAAACTCAGAAATTTTGTGAATAAAATTTTCATCGAAAGATTTTATTTCTTTCCAAAATTCAAAAACTTTTTTGATATTTTCATGATCAATCTTCATTCCGATGAACAAATCTTTTTTTGCAATACCAGTTTCAATTATCGGTAGAATTTCAGAAAGATAAAAACTATCATTATCCAGAACGATTTGATCTTCATCGATCGGAAAAAGTTCACCTTCGCTCGTTTTCAAATAAAAAACTCCAATCCTTTCAATTATTTTTAATTTCAGTTTTACAGGTATGATTCTATAAACTTTAATGTCTTTTAAACGAACTATATTTTCATATTTTTTCAGGATTTCCTTTTTGGATATTTTAAAAAGATTTTTTCCTGATAAATCTCTGACGAAACTTTGCAGGAAATCTGTTTCCAGATTTACATTTCCCACAATTTCAATTTCTTCAATTTCAAAAAAACTCAGATTTCCGATTAAACTTTTAACTCCCCAGAAAATCAGAAATATAAAGAGCGTAATAAAAATATAAAAAACGAAATATCTGCTTGAACCTCTTTTTTTCATTAGTTTAAGACCGTGATTTCCAATTCCAGTTCAATACCGGTTTTTGCATAAACTTTTCTTTGAATCAATTTTATAAGATTCGTGACATCCTCAAAACTGGCATTTCCTTTGTTGATAATAAAATTCGCATGTTTCTCGCTAATTTCAGCATCACCGATTTTTTCTCCTTTCAATCCGCATTCATCAATGAGTTTACCGGCAGATTCTCCTTTTGGATTCTTGAAAACACACCCCAGATTTGGAAAATTTATTGGTTGCGAATCCTTCCTTATTTTTTTGAATTTTTTTATTTGAGAATCAATTTCTTCTTCTAATTTTCTTTCAAATTTGAATGCTGCTTTCAAGATGTAATCTTTAATGGAAGATTTTCTGTATGAAAATTCTATTTTATCTTTTGGGATAATTTCGATTTCACCTTTTTTATTCAATACTTCAATCCATTTAAGATATTCAGAAATATTTTTGCCAAAAGCACCTGCATTCATTTTCAGTAAACCACCGATATGAGCAGGAATAGTTACCAGAAATTCAAGACCTCCTAAGCTATTTTTCTTTAAAATATTGATTAAGGAATTCAGATTGAAATTTGCTGAAACTACAACTTCATCCGAATTTACATCAAAAGTTTTTGGAAGTTTATAATCCATAAGCAGAACTCTTTTTTTTGCATTTCCCAAGAGCACATTAGAACCACCGCCAATTGGAAAAAGCGGTAATTTATTTTTAGATGCAAAATCAAATATAAGAGCAAGATCACTCACACTTCGAGGAAGAAAGAGATACTGTACTTTATTTCCAATTTTTATATGGGAAAAATCCTTGAAATAACCATCAGAACGAATCGAGTTCAAATCTTCAATATCGAATTTCTTATTCATTTTTTTTCACTCAAAGTCTATTCTCGTATTCTCGTCACATAGTTCCAGCTGACATTCTTTTTTACCTCAGCCCCTAACCCCTTCTCCTAAAAGGAGAAGGTGAACTTTTGTCTCCCTCTTCTCGATAGGAGAGGGTTGGGGTGAGGTCGAAAAATCATACTTTACGGATGGACTCTATTTAAGTTCATCTATTCTCTATGCTCTCTGTGAAGAACATTATATTAATCTTCAAGAATTTTTTCTCCGAATTTATAAATTGTACCTGCACCCATAGTAATCACAATATCATCTTCTCTGGTTAATGATTTGATTTGCTCTAAAATGCCATCATTATTACTGACGTAATAGACATTTTTATGTCCAGATTGAATTGCAGCATCAGCAATTAATTTTCCCGAAACTCCCTTGATAGGTTTTTCACGAGCAGGAAAAATGGGAGTAATAATTAGCAAATCAGATTGATAGAAAGACCTGCCGAATTCTTTGTAAAAATCCTGAGTTCGGGAAAATAAATGAGGTTGGAAAACTACCACGATTCTTTTATTTGTGCTGTCTCTTACTCCTTTTAAAGTTGCTTCAATTTCGGTTGGATGATGTGCATAATCATCATAAACAGTAATTCCATTAATTTTTCCTTTAAATTCAAACCGACGAAAAACACCATTATAATTTGATAAACCCTTCCTGATTAAATCAAAGGGAATATCGATTTCCAGACCGGTTCCAATTGCTAAAAGAGAATTCAAAATATTATGTGTTCCCATAACCTTCAATTCGACTCTACCTAATTCTTTGTTATTCAGAAAAGCGGTATAACTGGATTTGAAATTCTTCATTTCAATATCAACTGCTTGAATATTTGCTTGTTTGGAAAGACCGTAAGTAATAATTTTTTTATTAATATATGGAATTACGGATTGAACTCCATGATCGTCCAGACATGAAATAACACTACCGAAAAATGGTACTTTGTTGGCATATTCAATAAAGGCTTTTTTCACTCCTTCGAGGTCAGTGTAACAATCGAGGTGGTCTGCTTCGATATTGGTGATTCCTGCAATAATCGGGCTTAATGTGAGGAAAGAACGGTCAAATTCATCTGCTTCAACAACGATATATTTTCCTGAACCAAGAAGATTATTTGAACCATAATTTTTTACGATTCCACCCACAATTACTGTTGGATTCAGCTTTGCAGCAGAGAGAACACTTCCAACCATGGAAGTAGTAGAAGTTTTTCCGTGAGTTCCTGCAATGCCAATTCCATAACTCATTCTCATAATTTCCGATAGCATTTCAGCTCTTCTGATTACCGGGATTTTATTTGCCAGAGCAGCAGCTATTTCAGGATTATCATCTTTCACAGCAGAAGATTTCACCACGACATCTGCATTTTGAATAAGATTTGCATCGTGTCCTTCGCTAATAGTTGCGCCTTTAGTAATTAACTGGTCTGTAATTTTTGTGCAAACCATATCTGAGCCGGAAATCTCGAAACCTTGGTTTAAAAGCAATTCCGCAATTCCACTCATGCCAATTCCACCAATGCCGACAAAATGGATCTTTTTTGTTCTACCCAGCATAATAATTCCTTAAATAATACTTATATTTTTTTCTATTTGTGAAACGAGAAACCAATAATAAAAAGCTTCGGGTAAGGAATTTTTCAAACGATTTAGAATTTCGTACTTTCCGGTAATTTCAAAATCTTTAATTTCTGTAATTTTTCCAGATGTAAATCTTGCTTTATTCAATTCGATTTTCAAATTATGTAAAATTGCAGATGATATAAAAGCTGTTTTAGCTGCTGGTATTTTTGCTGAATCTAATGAAAAATTCTCTTTTAACAGATAATTGGCCAAATTCCTGCAACCCGACCTGAGCATTGCTAATTGATTATTTGAGATACTTCCTTTTAAACCGGATTGACAGATCAAAAATGAAGTAGCGATCGAATCATTTAATGTTCCTTTATGAGGAAAGTTAGTTCCTCTTATTTCACATTCAAACGAATGTATATTTTTATAAGAACTCGCAATTTCACTTAAATCATCAGCATAATCAAATAGATTTGAAATATCAAATAATTGTTTTATAATACCTGTTTTTCTTGCTGCACTCTGCTCATCAAAAGGGATCCCGATTGTATTTGGGGCAAATGCTGTTAATTTGTCACCCAAGATTGAATTAATAAATGGTAGTTTTACTTTTATATCCGCATCTGTTTCAAAAAAGGGAGTTTTTAAAAGTTTAAACTGAAAATTTTTATAATTATGCTTTTTGGTAATAATATCTAATAAAACATAAGGATTCTTAACTTTAAAAACGGAATCATAAAAGAATTTAAAGTGTTTGATGCAAGCTTTATCATTTTTACGAACATCAGGTTCAATTTTAGAAAATTTAGTATCCTCAATAATTGAATCTAATTTTGAAACATCTATCTCTCCTACGATATCGATATCAATGGATAATCTTTTTGGTTCCGGTAGCAGCAGCAATAAACTTGTTCCTCCTTTAAAAATGAAATCCATATCAGATTTTACTAACAAATAAAGCAATTCAAAAGCAAAGATGGTTTTTTCTACATATTCCGAATTCGCTTTTTTATAAATATTTCGGAAATTCTGTATGTAATCTTTCTCGAAACAAGTTTCATTTATCATTATTCATCTCTAAGTCCACTCTACGCAATATGTGTATATTATTGCGTAAAGGGGACAATTCTTCGATAGCTTTCTGCGTCTTATATAATAAGTAATTAAGTCAATTTGGATAGAATTGTATCCTACTATATTTTCAAATATTCTTTCATATTCCCATTTATCCAGAAATTGTAAATTATCCTTTTCAATATATATATCAACTAGTATCTTTTCTATTGTTGAATGATTATTTTCTATCGGTTCTAAGGTGATTGAAGGACGAATGATAAAAATGTCTCTTTCCACATTAAAGATTTTTTCAATTTCTTTGATTTTGGGATCCAAATAAACTTTTTTGCCTTTTTCAACAAGTCTCTCATAAATTGTTTGCAGATAATCTCGTTCTGCATAAATAAAAGTGAAAAACCTGGTGGGAATGTGATGAAAATAGGGGAGAAGCTGTTCCGTGCTCCAGATATTAAAATCCAGTAATGGAAATTCTCTTTTCAATAAATTTATAGTGTTTCTTATAGGTGCTGTATCTAATTCAAAAACATCGGGCAGAAAAGAATACCAACCTCGACCCGCGGAATGAATATATCCTTCTTTTTTAAAACGTGAAAGATTTTTCTTTAAAGTCTCAGGATTGAAGACAGGCTCTTGTGAAAATAAATTCTCTTTCAGTTTTTTTAAACTGAAATACTTCTTTCCTGAATTTTTATATTCATTAATAAGATTCAGTATAATTTCTTTTTTCAATTTGAATTTAATCTCCCAATATTTTTTGGATTTCTTCCGCAATAATTTTAGCAGAATCAAGATGTTTACTTTCCCCAAAATTCTCTCGCATTTCCAGATATTTTCCCATCATCTCAAAAATTTCATTTTTAAGAACTTCAGGATTCAAATCTTTCTGCTGGATTATTTCTGCAACTTTTTTATTTTTTAATTCCAGAGCATTATAATATTGATGATTTTCTGCAGCAGAAGGAAGAGGAATGAGAATCGATGGAATTTTTTTTGTTTCGAGTTCTGCCAGAGTTAGTGCTCCAGCACGAGCAATACAGAAATCCACAGAATTGTAAATTTTTCCTATTTCATCACTGAAATCAAATGCATAAATTCCAGATTTATTTTTTATTTTTTTTGAGAACTCTTTATAACTGAATTTTCCAATCTGCCAGATAATTTCAATATTTGAGGAGATTAAATCATTGATAATCGGATAAAGAGCTTTATTCAAAACTAATGAACCCTGACTTCCACCTAAAAGAAATAATTTAATTGATTCCTTTTTTAATCCGAATTTCTTAAAATCGATTTGTGATTTTTCTTCGATAACATTGGAATTTATTGGGTTACCTGATAAAATGGTTTTTCCTTTCGACAAATATTTTTCAGCACATTCATTTCCAAGAAATATTTTTTCTGCATATTTACTGAGAATTCGAGTAGTAGCACCCGGAAAACTGTTTTGTTCCTGTAGGAAAATCGGGATTTTTTTTAAATGTGCAGCATATCCAACCGGACCGGAAACGAAACCTCCGGTTCCCATAAATGCATCTGGCTTGAACTCGTTAATAATTTTCTTTGAAGTAATCACACTTTTAATTAATTTAAAAGGAAACTTATAATGAGCAAAAGTAAATTTCCTATAAAATTTTTGAACATCGATTCCTTTAAATGGGATGGAGACTCGTTTGCAACTTTCTTCTTCCATACTATTCTTATTTCCTATAAAAAGCACAGCATGATTTTTTTTGATAAACTCTTTAGCAATAGAGATGGCAGGAATAATATGTCCACCGGTTCCACCGGCTGCAATCAGAATTCTTTTTGAATTTCTTGATTCTTTCATTAAATCTTCATTTAAAAGTTTGTGCGTTTCGCACTGATATTTAATAGCAAACCGATTGAAAATGAATTAACCAGAAGCGAGGTGCCTCCGTAACTTATAAAAGGCAATGTAACACCAGTGGAAGGAAGTGCAGACATGCCAACCCCGATATTTACCATTGCATTAAAAAATATATTCATTCCCAGCCCATATCCGGCTAATCTCAGAAATAAGTTCTCCTTTTTATTTGAAGATTTCAGAGAACGATAAAAAAGAAAAATATATAATCCTAAAACCGAAAAAGCTCCAATAAATCCAAATTCTTCGCCGATGATTGCAAAGATATAATCTGTTTTTGCTTCCGGAAGAAAATAGTGTTTTCCGGTTCCTCTGCTGGGTGATGTTCCGAATAATTTTCCACTGGAAAGTGAAATCAGGCTTTCTTTAACTTGATAGTTTTTCTCGCCTTGATAATCGCTTTGTTTATTGAATATCTTATGAAAAAGAGAATATTTGGCATAAATTTCCATTCTTTCATTTCGATATTCCGGACCAAATTTTATGACTAAAAATCCACAGATCAGGATAATTGTCAGAATTATTGAAATAGTTGAGAATCTTATTTTAGCAAGCCACAAAAGAGATAATAATGTAAAACCGGAAATAACTAGAGGGCTGAAATGCTTTTCATATAAGATTAAGCCAAAGATTATTATGGAAAAAACTATCAGAGGATGAAAATTTCTCAGGAATCCAATTGGATGAGAATTTTTTAAAAAATCTTTTTTTCTTTCAAGAATGTGAGCGAAATAGAGAACCAGCACAACCCGAGCGATCAAACTTGGCTGAATACTGATTTTCCAGATTCTCAGGCTTCTTGTTCCTCCTTTAACATAAGTGCCAAAAAACAAAACGAGAACAAGAAGTGCGATTGTTATGATTACAAAGATAATGATATATTTCCTGATTTTTCCGAGATTAACAACTTTAAAAGCAAACCATACTGAAGCAAGGGAAATTACAAACCAGATTGATTGTCTGTAGAAAAAGGACATATCTGTACGAACGGAACTGATATTCAGTTGCATATAAAGTCCGATGAAAACAAGAACAATGTAAGCGAAAAAAATCAGATGGTCATAATCTGTGATATAACTCTTAGTTTTCATTTTTCAGTTCCGTTACGATTTTTTTAAAGGTGTAACCTCGTTCCTCAAAATTGTTGAACATATCAAAACTTGCACATCCCGGAGAAAGCAGAATTATATCATCTTTTTCAGCCTCAGAAAAAGCAGTGAAAATACATTTTTTTAAATCAGTAAAAGTAGAAATATCTGCTGCGGATATGAAGATTTCTTTCATTTTATTGGCAGTTTCTCCGATTAGATAAATCTTCTTTGCATGTTTTTTCAGAAGCGGATTTAAAACAGAATAATCTTCTTCTTTATCAGAACCTCCCATAATAATCCTGACAGGTTTTGCAAACGATTTAAGAGCAAATTTCACAGAATCCGTATTAGTTGCTTTAGAATCGTTAAAGAATTTAACGCTATTTATTTGTGTGATGAATTCCAAACGATGGGGAAGAGGAGAGAATGTTTTCAAAGCTTTTCTAATAATTTCTGAATTAATTCCTAAATAAGAAACTGCAAGAATGGAAGCCATAATATTTGCGATGTTATGAGGACCGAACAATTTTGTGTCTGTTAAAGAAAATTTATCTTTTTGATGGATAATAAAATTTCCATCAAAATATACATCTGCTTTAGATTTCAATGAAAAAGATTTTTTTATAGAACTGATTTTGTGATGGAATTTCAGAAGTGTGTTATCGTCTAAGTTTATAATTGCCAAATCATTTTCAGTTTGATTCTGGAAAATATTCATTTTGGAATTTGCATAATCATCAAAAGATGAATATCTATTTAAATGGTCTGGAGTGATATTTAAAATAACTCCCACATCTGCTTTGAATGTATCTATCAAATCCAACTGAAAGCTACTTAATTCCAACACAATGAAATCGATTCCTTTTTCATCGATTGGGAATGAAGTGAGAGCGTTTCCAATATTTCCTGCTAAGATGGATTTATAACCTGCTGTTTGAAGAATGTGATGGATTAAACTGACAGTTGTACTTTTCCCGTTAGAGCCGGTCACAGCAATGATTTTACTAGCAGGATGTTTGAGCAAATAACCAAATTCGATTTCGCTGATAAGTTTATTTTTTTTTGCTTTTGCTTTTTGAAGGATAGGAATATTCAAAGGAATTCCCGGACTTACAATGATAAGATCAGAATTGAATAATTTTTCTGTGTGACCTTCAAATTCACATTCGAATCTTTTTTTTATGAAGAGAGAATCATTGATATTTTCTTCAGTTTTTAATTCACTTAGAAATGGAATACCGCCGAGTTCTTGGATTTTTTTCGCAGCAGCTAATCCGCTTTTTGCCATTCCTAAAATACCGATTCTTTTATTCTTTAGATTCATAATTTTATCGCATTAATTGATGATTATTTTAATAAAATATAAAGAAAATATTTAATTTATTCAGAAAGAACTTGAATTATGTTTTCCGGTATAAAATAGACAAACACCAGCTATTTATCTCATCTTAATGGTAGCCAGTCCGATGGCAACGAGAAGCATGGCAATGATCCAGAATCGGATCACGATTTTTTCTTCCGGATGCCCGAGAAGTTCAAAGTGATGATGCAAAGGTGCACAGCGGAATATTCTTTTGCCTGTTCCGGTTTTTTTGCGGGTGTATTTAAAGAAATACCTTTGCGAAATTGTTGATAAAGCTTCGATCACAAACACACCTCCCACAATAGCCAGAAATATTTCTTCCCGAATCAAAATCGCTAGTACAGCTAAAATTCCGCCTAAAGAAAGTGAGCCTGTGTCACCTAAAAAAATCTGGGCAGGTTTAGTATTATACCATAAAAATCCGATTAAAGTTCCGACTAAAGCTGAAATGAAAATTGTTAATTCTCCAGCATTCTGGATGAAATCCATATTGAGATATTTTGCTATTATAAAATTACCCTTAATATAAGCCATCACACCCAGAGCAAAGGCTGCGAGAGCAATTGTTCCTGCTGCGAGTCCATCTAATCCGTCAGTTAAATTTACTGCATTGGAAGTTCCCACGATCATAAAAATCACAAAAGGAATGAAAAACCAGCCAAGATGAATGATTGTATTTTTCCAGAAAGGAAGATTTATGCTTGTAATAATTGTCTTATCCGGTGAACCGAAAAATAGAATAAACGCTATCAGCAATCCCAATAAAACCTGAGCCATCAATTTATATCTGGCAATCAAACCGTGTTTCGTGTGTCTGAAGTTTTTAAGATAATCATCCAGAAAACCGATACAACCTAACCAGATTGTGGTTAATAACATAATTAAGATATAAGGATTTACGAGGTTATTCCACAACACAACCGAAAGCAAAAGAGCTGAAAGTACGATTAAACCACCCATTGTTGGTGTGCCTTTTTTTGCCTGATGACTCGGCGGGAGATATTCATTGATAGTTTCCACTGCCATATGATGTTTTAAAAGTCGAATGAATTTAGGTCCTAAAAATAAAGAAAAAAGCAGAGCAGTAATAAAAGCAGCAATCGACCTGAAAGTGACATATTGAAAGATATTGAAAATGTAAAAGCCCAAAACCTGTGTGTTTACGAGCGGTTCAAAGATATGATAAAGCATAATTACAACCTCTTTAGAATTTTTTCCAAACTTATTGAATGTGATGCTTTCAGCAGAATAACACAATTCTGTGGGAACTTTGTATAAATCCCTGAAGAAATCAGTTTTTCCACTGTAGAGAAATGAATATCAGCATTGAAATTTTGTGACCAGTTTCCAACGGAAATGACATGTTTCTCTTTTCGATTTTTCATTTGTTCACAAATATCTTTATGCAATTTTTCTGTCAATAATCCCAATTCCAACATATCACCCAAAATTGCAATGTGAGGTTTTTCCGGTTCATACTTATCCCAGAAATCGATTGCTGCTTTCATAGAATCCGGGTTGGCATTATAACAATCGATGAGCAGAGTTTTTTTATCTGATTTGCAGATTTCCATCCTTAGAGATATTTGCAATTGTTTGTTTAAACCATTACGGATTTGTTTGTTAGATATTCCCAGTTCAGTAGTCAAAGCAACAGCAATTACTGCATTTGAGACGAATTTAATAAAGGGAGTATTTATTTGATATTCGATTTCGTTCAGTTTGAATTTTGTTATTTCAGAGGTTGGTTCTACTTCAGAAATCCGATATTTATTGGATGGATTTCTGCCGAAAGTTATTCCTTTAAATTTGCCAAATTTCTCATCATCACCGGGAAATATTTTCAGTTTTAATTCTCTTTTAAAAAGAGAAATTTTTTCTTGAAAAACTCCTTGTTCATCTTTGAAAAATTCCAGGTGAGAAGCACCGATGTTTGTAATTATTCCAATATCAGGATTACAGATATCTGCTAATTTCTGTATTTCACCAATCTGATTTGAACCCAGCTCAAAAATAGCAAATTCATGATTTGGTTGTAATTTGAAAATCGTTTTGGGAAGACCGATGAGGTTGTTTTCATTGGCAAAGCTTTTCAAAGTTGGTGCGATATCTGAAAGAATATTGAAGATATATTCCTTTGCAGTGGTTTTACCAACGCTTCCGGTAATCGCAATGGTTGTGATATTGAAAAGCGATTTGTATTTTGCAGCAAGCTTTCCATAAGCAGCAAGTGTATCATCAACTCGGATTAATCTTTTTGAATCGTGTTTGAAATTATTATTCACAACCGCTACACAGATTGGATGTTTCAGCACATCTTCAACGTAATTGTGACCATCAAAGTTTTCACCTTTCAGGGCAAAGAAAATCGAATTATCTTTTATGGTGCGGGAATCTGTGGAAACTGAATAGAAGATAACATCTTCATTTAAACCCAATTTTTGATTAAAAATAGTTTCTAATTGCAGAATGTCTATTGGAATTGATAAAGCATTTTCAGAATAAATGTTTCTTTTCTTCAAGGTCAGGCGTGCTTCGTTAGCATCATTAAATTCAAACTTCTTATCTTTTATGATCTGGTATTTTTCATGACCTTTGCCGGCAAGCAGAACAATATCATCTTTTCGAGCAATAGAAATTGCTGTTTGGATGGCAATTCTTCTGTCTGGTAAGATCCAGTAAGGAGCCATGAAATCTGTGTTTTGGATAATATCTCCGAAAATCTTTGCAGGTTCTTCATTTCTAGGATTATCATTTGTTAAGATTGTAATATCGGCTAATTTAAGTGATGCATCCAACATCTGGGAACGTTTGGTTTTATCACGTTCTCCACCTGCTCCGAAAACACAGATCAATCTTCCCTTTTTTATTTTTGATATTGAACTCAAAACATTTTTCAATGCATCAGGAGTATGTGCAAAATCTACATAAATTCCGATGTTTTTATTGTTTTCAATTTTATCCAATCTGCCGGAAATACAATGGATTTGTTTTAAATATTTATAAACATCTTTCTCAGAAATTTCAGGAGCACAAATTTTAATGAAGGCAAGAGCAGAAGCTAAATTAAAGGCATTAAATGCTCCAATCAGGTTTGTTTTATAATTTTCAGTTTTTTCCTGAAACTTTAAATCAAATGAAGTCCCATTCAGATCAGTATTTATATTTTGAATAGTGAAATATCCTTTCTTAAAAGATAAACTATATTTTTCGCACTCTAATCTATTGAAATAAGTTAAACCGAATTTATCATCGATATTGATAAATGCAATTCCGGAATTCTCTGCAACATATTCAAAAAGTTTAAATTTAGTATCAGCGTAATCTTTCAAGTTTTTATGAAAATCCAGATGTTCTTGAGTCAGATTTGTAAAGATTGCTGCATCAAAATGAAGAGCAAAAACTCGTTCCAAAGCAAGTGAATGAGAAGAAACTTCCATGATTACGAATTCGACTTTTTCCAAGACCATTTTCCGAAAAATCCTGTTTAATTCGATAATGTCGGGAGTTGTTCGCTCCAAAGGAAATTTATTACCATTAATATAATAACCGAGAGTTCCGATCAGTCCGACTTTTCTTTTGTTCATCCGCAGAATATTTTCGATCAGATGTGTGATGGTTGATTTTCCGTTTGTACCTGTAACTCCTACAAGTTTGAATTTTTTTGTTGGATTATCAAAGAATAATTTTGCCAGGATTGCTGCAGCTTTTCGAGAATTTTTTACAATTATCTGAGTTTTTTTTGAATCGAGTTTTCGTTCACAAATGATAAGTTCAGTTCCGTTTTTTTCAACATTTTCAGCAAAATTATGTCCGTCAAATTTAAAACCGGAAATACAAACAAATACGGAATTTGATTTGCAGTTTCGAGAATCTGTTTCAATAGATGAAAAAAATAAATCCTTTTTAAAGTTCCAAATTTTAAGAAACAGATTGGATTTTTCTAGTTCCGAAACAATGTCTTGAAATCGGATTAATTTGCTGTTATTATGCATTTTTCTCCAAACCTGATTTTTGAACCTTCTGAAATTGATTGTGAACTGATAATACCTTTTCCATTGATCACTAATTTTATTTTTTTCCTGTTTGCTTCAGCTAAAGCTTCTCTCAAAGTTAATCCAATTAAATTTGGCATTTTGAACTCCAGTTTAATATTTTGATTTTCCTGTTTTTCTTTATCGAGAATAACAATAACTACCTCGGTTTTGTCAAAAGAAACTTTTGGTTTGGGATATTGATTTTTCACAAATCCGTTTTTATCGTTTTCAATAAGATTATAAAAAAGATTTTTTTTTCTTAAGATTTCAACAGCTTTTTCTTTTGTCAGTCCAATCAGGTTAGGCATTTGAACGAATTCTTTATCTTTTTCCTTAAGCTCGATAATGAGGTCGCATTGTGGAAGATTAATGATATTTTGAACAATATTTCTGAAAGTGGGAACTGCAGATATCGAAGCATAATAAGAATAATTTTCATATTCAGGTTCATCAAAAATTACAACGATAACATATTTAGGATTTTCTACAGGAAAGAATCCGGCAAAAACAGAAGTATATTTTTCCTCTGAATATGATTTTTCTCCATAAAGAATTTTTTCACCTGTACCGGTTTTTCCGGCAATGGTTAAATAATCTAATTTCGTTGCTGTAGCAGAACCATAATCTACAACACTTTTCAAAAATATTTTTAAAGTATCGAGAGATTTTTTATTGGAAACAGTACGTAATAATTTGGGACGAAAAGTTTTAACAATTTCGTCGTTCTCATCACGAATTTCTTTAATAATGTAGGGCTGCATGATTTTACCATCATTCGCCAAAGCACAATATGCATTTGCAAGCTGCAGAGCAGTTACGGAAATTTCTTGTCCAAAAGATATTGAATGAAGAGAATAACCTTGCCAATCTTTTAATTTCCGAAATATTCCAGATGATTCACCAGCTAAATTTGAGCCGGTTTTTCTGCCGAATCCCAGCTCGATCATTCGGTCATAGAGAGCTTCACTGCCAATCTGTTCCACGATTTTGCTGATTCCCACATTGCTCGAATAAGCAATTATATCTTTAAAACTCAAAGATTCATGCTCATGAGAATCTTTGATTATTCTATCTTCACCTTCTATATGATATTCCCTGCAATCGATTTCATCGTTAGAAGTATAAATATTATTTTCGATTGCAAGTAGCGCTGTGATAGGCTTGAGAGTAGAACCAGGTTCAAACATAAATGAAACCGGAAAATTTGATAAAGCACGTAAATGAGAATCATCTTTGTCAGAATCATCTTCAGCAATTCCAGTCATGGCAATTATCTCACCGGTTTTTGGAACCATGATAATTCCAATAGCGTTTTTAGCTTTATATTTATCCAAACCGGTTTTAAGATTTTCCTCTAAGATTTCCTGAAAATCACTATCTAATGTCAGAATTAGAGAATTACCATTTTCAACTTCTCTTTTTTTTAAATATAAAAGAGGAATTCGTTTATTATTTGCATCGTTGATAATTTCCTGCCAACCGAATTTACCGGAAAGTTCATCATCAAATGTTGCTTCCAAACCGCAAATACCTTCCAAATCGAAAATAGAATTTTGATTATCTTTTTCTTCTTTTTTTTGAATCATTCCGAGCAATCTGGCAGCTAACTGGTTTTTGGGATAAGTTCTCTTGATTTCACAAAAATTTTCTACTAATCCGGGAATTTTTTCTTTCTTCAAATCAGATTTGATTTTGGTCAATTGAGTTTCAGAAATGTCACCTGAAATATAAATGCTTCCGGAAGTAGAATTTTTATTAAGTTTTTGTAGAATAGAATTTTGTGATAGAGTTGTATGCTCAGCAATTATTTTGGAAGTTTTTTGATACACATCCGAAGTTTGTTTATTTTTGTTTCTTTTACAATATTTGATTATTGCATTTCTGTCCAAATCGATCTGATACAACCTGGTTGAACCAACTAAAAGTTCCTGGTTTCTATCAAAAATGCTACCGCGTTCAGAAACGATTATTTGCTTTGATGGATTTCTGCGAAGCTCAATAGTGTTTTTAAAATTGTGTGGATCTAAGATTTGAATAGTAAATAAATACGAAATCCAGATAAAAATAAAAATAATGCTTAAAATCATGAAAATTATAAATCTGAATTTCATACTTATCTTTCATAAAACATTTTAAAATCGAATTTGGAAAAATTTCTATTCCAATTCAATTTGTTAAAGCCTCTGCTCTTGGTGTGATATAATCTATTAAATAAAATGTGTTTTTTTTGTTCATTGTAATTGTGAAAATATTGTTTGGATTTTCCGGATAGAACATTCCGAGTTTTTCAAAAGACAATCTTTGAATTACCGCTCTTGAACCCAATTTATTATTTTCTGCTGTCAGAATGGCATTTATACTTTTTTGAGAATTATAATCTGCCAGCAATCGTTCATTAGAACGGGCATGTTTTAAGATTGTGTGTTTATTCTGATAATGGAAGAAAATGATACAGAAAACTAAAAAAATCAAAAAAAATATTTTTTTACTCATCGGATCTCCTTTTTTCTGCAATTCGAAGTTTAGCACTTCTGGCTTTACTATTTTTTAAAATTTCATCATTTGAAGGTAGGATCGGCTTTTTATTTATAATTGTGAGTGTGGAAACTTTTTCACACACACATTTAGGAAAATTAGGAGGACAAATGCATGACTTTGCCTGGTATTGAAAGAATTTTTTAACTGCTCTATCTTCAATACTATGATAGGATATCACAACAATCCTACCTTCAAAATTTAAAATATCTACAGCATCTTTCAATGCTGTTTTCAAAACTTCGATTTCTTCATTTAGATAAATTCTGATCGCCTGAAAAATTCGTGCTTTGGCTTTCAATTTATGTCTGGAGAAAATACTATTTTCAATGATCTCGGAAAGTTCCAAAGTTGTTGATATTTTCTTTTTCATCCTATTGGATACTATTGTTTTGGCAATTTTGGAAGATTCCCGTTCTTCACCAAATTCAAAGAAAAGATTTTTTAGTTCTTCATAAGAAAAATTATTTATAATATCATAAGCTGAGAGCTTTTGAGATTTATCCATTCTCATATCAAGTTTGCCATCCAGGGAAAAGCTGAATCCTCGTTCCGGCTTTGAAATCTGGTGGGATGAAACACCCAGGTCAAATAGAATTCCATCAATTTTCTTTATTCTTTCTAAGGATAATCGAGTTCGTAAATTCGCAAAATTATCTTTGATTATTGTTAACTTATTTGAGTAATCTTTTAAATAGTTTCTCGCTTCATAGATTGCGTCTTCATCCTGATCAAAAGCGAAAACTTTGATGTTTTTGTTTGAATCTAAAATTGCTTTTGTATGACCACCACCGCCCAAGGTTGCATCTACATAAATTCCATCATCATGGATTTTTAACGCCGATACGGATTCATTCAGCATAACCGGAACGTGGTAATTTTTCATTTTTGATAATCCAAAGAATTGAAAGTTTTTTTGTGTTCATCAAGTTCTTGTTTGCGAAATTCCAAGTACTTTTCCGGATTCCAAACTGAGATGAAATTCCCTTCACCTTTGATGGTGACTTTTTCATTTATCCTGGCGATTTCCAGCAATTCATTTCCGATTTTTATCCTACCGGAAGATTCAACCTTTTGTTCCGACATAGCAAAAGTTCGCAAAGCTACCATTAACTGAATATCTTTGTCTGAACCGGACTTCAACCCTTCGATTTTTTCTTTCCAGTTGTCCAATGGGAAAATCGCAATATTCTCTTCCGGTCCAATTGTTATTATTACTGTTTGTTTCGCCATGGGATTGAATTTTTTCTTGAAAGCTGCCGGAATTATGATCCATTTTTGTTTATTGACAGAATTTGTATATGTTCCTAAAAACTCACCTGACATTTCAACTCCCAGATTTGGTTTGAGAAAATTTGAGAAATAATGAGAATATTCGGGTCTAATTTGAGAAACTACTGAGATAAGTCAAGTGTTTTATACAAAAATTATCCTTTTCTTATATTTAGATATAATCTAAGAATAATAAGCTTTAATAACTTTGAATGATAAATTCTTATTGACATGAAAAAAAGTCATTAATTTTTTACACAAAATATAACAAATTGCTGGAGGGAAAAATGGTTTTAGAAAATCTCTTATACACAGAAAATCATGAATGGGTAAAAGTAGAAGGTGAGATGGCATATTTTGGCATTACTGATTATGCTCAACATGAATTGGGTGACATCGTATATTTTGAATTTCCGGAAATTGGAGACGAAGTAACTGCTGGAGAAACTTTTGGCTCCGTTGAAGCTGTAAAAGCTGTTGAAGATATCTTTGCTCCAGTTAGTGGAGAAGTAATCGAAATCAATGAAGCTCTAGAAGATAATCCTGAACTTGCTAACCAATCTCCTTTTGAAGATGGTTGGATTATTAAAATTAAACTTTCTGATAAGAGTGAGTTGGAAAAACTTTTAGATGCAAAATCTTATGCAGCATTAATCGGAGAATAATGAGTTTATTCCAGAGCAATAATTTTTTAATAATTTTAATTTCACCTTCTGCCGGAGGAAAATCTGTTATTACCAAACAGGTATTGAAAAAGTGTGATAATATCGAATATTCGATATCAATAACAACCAGAAAACCACGCGGAAATGAAATAAACGGTAAAGCCTATTTCTTTACCTCAGAAGAAGAATTTCAGAAAAGAATCTCTGATGGAGATTTCCTGGAATATGCCTTAGTTCATGGAAAATTTTATGGAACTTCAAAAAGTGTTATTAAGAAAATCCTATCTTCCCAAAAACATGCCATCTTAGATATCGATGTTCAGGGAGCTAAACAAATTATTGCAAGTGGTATTGACGCAGTTACGATATTTATTTTACCGCCTTCAGCCGCGATCTTAAAAGAACGTCTCTTCAAAAGAGGAACTGATTCTAAAGAGAAGATTGAAGAAAGGCTACAAGACGGAATCAAAGAAATTGATGAAGTAAATAATTTCGATTATTTGGCAATAAATGATGATTTGAATGATGCAGTTGATGAAGTGATTAATATCATAAAAATAGAAGAAAAAAGAATTTGCAGATATGAAAATATAAAACAGACTTTTTATGGAGGAGAGCTTGTTAAATAATAAAATCGAAAAATTCCTTGAAAACAAAAATATGACATATTTGTTCATGATTTTGTCAAATTTGGAAGTGGAAAGATTGAGTAATTTACCTTTTACTACTAAAAAGAGTCTTGGAAAAAAAATTACAGAAGTTGCTCTGAATAATGTAATTCAAAATAAGATTCCGGATTACATTATGATGGAAGAAGATACTGATGAAGAGGTATCAGGCTAATTTTCATCTCTTTCTAATGAATACATCGATCTCTTTCCCATCCGGCAGCTACCGGATGGGAACGTAATTGTTTGCAAAACTGAGTGTTTAATACAATAATTTAAAAGTTTTGTAGTCATTGTTTTTTTTAAATTCTATTATTATTAAAAACGGAAGTTGAAATTAATGAAATCCATTCAACAATATCTTGAATACTTACAATTATCTGGGATTGAAGATATTTATTTGAAACCACAACCAGACAGGATTTTCTCCTCTCAAAAACTGGATGAATTAGAAAAAAATTATCAGGATTGCAAAAAGTGTCCGCTTGAAGAAGGGCGAGAAAATTTCTGTTATGGGAATGGAAATCCTAAAGCAAAACTTATGCTGATTGGAGAAGGACCCGGAGCAGATGAAGATGCAACCGGACGAGTTTTTGTGGGAAGAGCCGGTCAACTTCTCACAAAAATGTTAAAGGCTATTCATCTTGAAAGAGATGAAGTTTATATTACTAACATTGTCAAGTGCAGACCTCCTAACAATAGGAATCCTCTTCCAAATGAAATCAATGCTTGTTTGCCTTATCTCGAGGAGCAGATATCAATTATCCAACCGAAATTATTACTTCTTCTGGGAAAAGTAGCGGCATCAACTTTATTAAACCGGAATTTGAGTTTGACAAAATTTCGGGAAAATACATATTCATTCATGGGCATCAAAACTTATGTAACTTATCATCCTTCTGCTTTGTTAAGAAATCAAGGATGGAAAAGACCTGCCTGGATTGATTTGCAGAAATTACAAAAAGATTATCAAAAACTGGATTAATTTCTCTGTTCTTTTTGCAAATAATCTTATTTATCATAGATTAAATTTTATTTTTAGGATGTAAAATGGTAAAGAAAATTGTAAGACAATTACCAAACGATATTAATGCCGAAGCTGCTGTACTTTCAGCAATGATGATTGATAATTATGCTGTAGCCAGAGCTATTGAAATGCTCGATGATGAACATTTTTATAGAACCGCTCATAAAAATATTTTTAAAAACATCAAAGAATTGTTCGAGGAAAATATCGAGATTGATATTATTACTTTGATCGACAGACTCAAACAAAATAAACTACTAGAAAAAGTGGGTGGGGAAACATTTATTAACGAGTTATCAGATATGGTTTTAAGTGGTGCGAATATTGAGTTTCATGCAAAAATCGTTCTTGAACAAGCACTTCTAAGGCAGCTTATTACAGCTTCAAATGGTATTATCGAAGAGTGTTACAAAGCAGATCAACCTGTCGAAGATATTGTTGATGGAGCTGAACAATCAATTTTCAGAATTGCTGAAAGACCCGGTAAAAAAACTTTTGTCAGTATTAACGATATTATTCCGGGTACATTGAAAAATATCGAAGAAATAGCAGCTACAAAGAGAAGTGTGTTAGGTGTTCCCACTGGATTTGAAGACCTAGATAGGAAAATCGGTGGTTTCAGACCTGGGCAGCTTATTGTTATTGCTGCCAGACCGGGAATGGGAAAAACCTCACTTGCTTTGAACATTGCCTTTAATGTAGCAATGTACCACGACCGTAAAGTTGGTATTTTCACCATGGAAATGGAAAATGAAGAATGTCTTATGAGGATGATGAGTTCAGCTTCCGAAGTGAGTATGGATAATATGCTCAAAGGTTACGGCATGAACGAAAAAAAAATCATGCGAATCGCTCAAGTGGCTGAAGCACTTTCCGAGAAATCAATTTACATAGATGATAGCGGTATGAATACAATTCTGGATATCAGAGCTAAAACCCGCAGGCTGAAAGCTGAATTGAAGGGACTTGATCTTATCATCATCGATTATATGCAGTTGATGACAACTAAAAGGAGATCGGATAGCCGCCAGCAGGAAATCGCAGAGATTTCCAGAAATCTTAAAGTGCTGGCAAAAGAATTGAGTATTCCAATGGTTGCCTTATCTCAGCTAAATCGCGGGTTGGAAAGTAGGGATGATAAAAGACCAAAATTAGCGGATTTACGAGAATCCGGGGCAATTGAACAGGATGCTGACCTTGTTTTGTTTATTTATCGAGATGAAATGTATAATGAGAAGACTGAAGATAAAGGAATTGCTGAAATCATAGTTGGGAAAAACCGTCATGGAGCAACCGGTAAAATCAATCTTGTTTTTATCGAAGAATTAACTGCTTTCCGTTCTTTAAGTCATGTTTAAAAAGAAGATAGTTTCGATTTTATCTCTGCTTGGTGAATTTTTAATTTTTAACTCTTTTGTTTTTACAAACCTGACGAAATTTAAAAAGCGAATGCCTGAAATAGTAAAACAAATGAAAAGGATCGGATTTGATTCGCTTCCTTTGATTACCATCACCTCAGCATTTACAGGCTTGGTTACTGCAGTTCAAGCTTCCTATCAAACAAGCGGATATATTCCCAAAAGTTTTATTGGTGTTTTGGTGGGAAAATCTACAATGATAGAATTGGCTCCGGTTCTTACCGGACTGGTTTTAGCTGGAAAAGTGGGAGCTTCCATTGCTGCTGAGATCGGCACAATGAAAGTGAGCGAGCAATTGGATGCCTTGGAAGTATTAGCTATCAATCCTGCAGATTATATCTATATGCCGCGGGTAGCTTCCGGTTGTTTGATGGTTCCGCTTTTAACAATTTATGCCAATTTTGTGGGAATTTTTTCAGCATATTTTCTTTCAGTTTCAAAATATAATGTCAATGCCTTTAGTTTCTTCACAAATATGAGGAACTATTTCTTACCTTCCGATTTATGGGGAGGACTTGTAAAAGCTTTCTTTTTTGGATTGATAATCACTTCTGTTGGATGTTTCGCAGGCAGTAGAGCTCAAGGTGGTGCCGAAGGTGTGGGAAAAGTATCGACTTTAACAGTCGTCTATTCATCCATTTTGATTTTGATTATGGATTTTATTGTAGCATCGATTTTATTTGGCAGCATTTGATGAAGAAGTTTTTTTTTTCGTTTTTGATTCTTCTGCTTTTTTTTGGTTGTCAACCTCAAAGAAAAACTGATAATCTTTCCAAGATTCCAGTTTTAACAATTTATTCTGCGGATAATTTCATTTCAGAAAAAATTTGGGCTCATACAATTCCGATTTTTGAAACAAAATTTGAATGCAAAATTGAATTAAGAAAATTTAATGATGCAAAGAAATTACTGGATTTTGTTATCAATGAAAGAAATATTTCTAAAGCAGATATTGTGGTTGGATTAGATAATGTTTTACTCTCAGATGTACTGAATGCAAAACTTCTCATTAAATATAAACCTGAAACCTTGATTTTAGCCGATAAAAATTTTCATTTTGATAAATCATATCGTCTAATACCGGTTTGCTATAATTACCTGGCTTTTGTATATGATTCTGAGAGCATTACTGCTCCTCCGGAGACGTTCGGACAAATGCAGGATGGAATATGGAGAAAAAAGATTATAATTGAAAATCCACTCAATTCGAGCTTGGGAAGAGGAATGTTGTTCTGGTCTGTAGCAGCATTTGGTGAAGGAGGTTACAGGCATTTCTGGAGAAGTATCAAGGAAAATATTTTCACGATTACGAATATATGGGAAGATGCTTTTAATATTTTTCTGGCAAAAGAAGCACCTATATTTTTAGGATATGCAACCACTCCGATTTATCCTATTGAAGGCATTGAAAAGTATAAAGTTATAATTCCTCAAGAAGGAGGATTTAAAATTATTGAAGGTGCCGGAATTTTAAAATCTACCAGGAATCTGAAACTTTCTCAACAATTTATGGAATTTCTATTATCAAATAATTTTCAGAAATATCTTCCTTCTTTACGTTTGATGTTCCCTGTAAATAAGAATATCAATCTGCCTGTTGAATTTGAATCAATTCCCATACCGGAAAAAGATTTTTCAAAAAATCTTAATTTGAAATTCGCAAATAAAAATTCCGGAAACTGGATTCAAAACTGGAAAAAGATGATGATTGATGTCAAAAGCAAAAACGCAGATTAACAAAGAAAAAAAAGAACACGGATTACACGGATGTTACGGATTTACACGGAAAGAAAAAATAATTTGTAATTGCTTTGTGTCTTTGTGCCTTAATGGTAGATCAGCGTCAAAAAAAGAAAGACTAAATAATAATTTGTGAAAATTCATGTAATTAGTGGATGAAAAAAAGTCAATGAAAGTCAGTGAAAGTCAGCAGCAAAACACCACGTTCAGGATAGCTCTTTATCAGCCTGAGATTCCGGCAAATACCGGAAATATCGGCAGACTTTGTGTGGGAGCAAATGCTGAACTGCATATTATCCAACCAATGAGATTTCTGCTTACAGATAAAGATCTGAAACGTGCAGGTCTGGATTATTGGGATAAACTCTCGATTCATTTTCATGATAAAATTGAAGATTTGATTGATTCGTTTAGAGAGAATAATATCTATTTTTGTACGACAAAATCTGATAATGTTTATCATAGAAGGCAGTTTACAAAAGGCGATGTTTTTATTTTCGGACCTGAATCACGAGGTATTCCAGAGGATATCTTAAAAAAGTATTGGGATAATACAATTAATATTCCGATGTCCGAAAATATTCGCTCACTTAATCTTGCGAACAGTGTGGCGATTGTTCTTTATGAGGGATTGAGACAGATTTCAGAAAAAAAAACAGTCAATATTAATTATGAAAAACCATAAAAATAAAAGTTGTTTTACAAAATTTCTATCTTTTAGAAAAATGACTCATTAATTTTATTAATAAATATATTTTATTCAAGGGTAAAAGTGAGAAGAACTCAAGCAAGCTCAAATTTGATTATTTGTCCTAAAACCAAACAATTTACCAGTTTGGTTGTTTGTGCTGCTTCTTGCAAAGATAGATGTGAAATCTATCTAAATTCAATAACTCTTGAAATTTTAACAAAATATGTTGAAAATCATCCTGAATATAAAATAGTAGGAGAGCTTATGGTAACGAAAAAAACTGCTGAGAAAAAAGAGAAGAAATTCTGGATTGTAACAGGTGATACTTTTGCAGAAGTAACCGAAAAAGAAATTATGGACAATCCAAAACAGTATTTGAAAAAGCAGATTTGGGAAAAACCACCTTTCAGATACAAAGTTGTAATTTCTCTTAAGAAGATTAAAGATTAAGTAGAGTCCATCCGTAAAGTGCTGTTTCGAGTTGTAAGTTTACCCCGTAAAGAAGAATGATTGTATCGGGGAGCTTGCGACGACGACTCGAGGTAGCTTGAATATGCACTTTTCCCACGCGGGAGCAAGAGGAAAAACGAGACTTGACTTAAGACGGCAGTCTTGAGTTAAGCTCCACTCTATCAGCGAGCTGATAGCGGATAGCTCAACTCCATCCAATACTAACCAGCCACCAAAATCCAACTTATCCCAAGATTCCTACGGAACTTAGGACAAGTTTCAGTCAAGACTTGGCATAAGCCCGAAGGGTCTTGTGTTAAGTCGATATCATCTCAAGTTTTCAGAGTTTAGGAATAACTGGATTTTCTCACTTTAATTTTAAAGATAATTATTATTATCAAAAATCCGCAAAAATCTGCTAAAATATCAAGAAAGGAAAAATCTCTTCCCGGAATTGGTATTTGATGAAGTTCATCGATTATTGGTAAAAAAATTGCTAATAATAATACTTTTTTAAATGTCTCTGAGATATTGTTTCTCTGCTCTTTTTTCATATAGAAAAAAGCTAATATGAAGTAAACCGCAAAATGACCAACTTTATCGATACTAACCAGTTTATCATGCAAAGGGGGAAGTGTCGGGTAAGAAGTTAGTATGAAAATAATTACTAACCAGAAATAAAAAAGAAATCTATAAGCTTTTGTTCGGTCACTTTTCATAACTTTCAATTTTCCAAATCACAGGAAACGGTTTCATAGAGTATTTCGCTTTTATCGGAATTCTCCGTTCATCATCTGTAAACCAGAAATACAAAACATTTTTTTCATTCACAAGGTTATTTGTAAGCATATCGCTTCTTTTTGGATTTTCATCCGAATATTTTTCACAGGTTATTTTCACGATTCGAGCATCAACTTTTCCGATTGCACAGTTTATGGTTTCTTCACCAATAAATTCATATTTCACTTTCCAGATTATCTGATTTGCATCTACCCACAGTTCTCCGGATTTTTCCTGATTTCTTAAAAAAAACAAACTCGAAAAAAAATCTCTTGTTGAAGGTTTTATTTTATATTTGCAGTCTTTGGAAGAATCCAAAAAGCTGATCATTTTAGCTATTGAATTCTCACGATTATAATATGTTATTCTATCCTCAAAATAATTTTTCTGTACAATTTTTTTGGAGTATTTAATGGGAAGGTAATCGGAATCATATTCCACGAAATAATAATTATCTAATTTAGCTGCAATATTCGCTAAAGCAGTGGATTGACCATAAATTGAAATTTTATTTTCAGTATCTTCCATCACAATATTTGCAACTTTCAAACCGAGATATCTAATTGAAAGATATATTTTTTCTGCTTGGAGGTTAAAGAAGGTTATGATAAACAGTATAAAAAAAAGTTTAGTTTTGCAGTTCATCAGGTTTATTTAAGAATGTCATTCGAGCATAATTTATTCTTTGTGCTTTGATATTTGTAACAACAAATTTTACTTTATTTTCAAATATAAAGCAATCATTCAATTTAGGAACTTTATTGAAATTATCATAAAGAAATTCAGCTAAATTATCATAACTTTCTTCATCGATATTCAGTTCAAAATCATGATTTAATTCTGCAATCGAGAACATGCCGCTGATGAGAAATTCAGTATCGGAAATTTTGGAAAGCGGTGGCAATTCCTGATCGTATTCATCCATAATTTCTCCCACCAATTCTTCCAGAATATCTTCAAGAGTTAGCAAACCGGAAGTTCCTCCATATTCATCCACAACAATTGCAATTTGGATTTTCCTGGTTTTAAATTGATTAAGAAGCTTTTGGATATTGATGTTTTCCGTTACAAAAAGTGCAGGTCTTAACAGCGAATGTATTGTCTTCTTTTCCGGATTCAGAAGAATATCTTTTGCATAAACGAATCCAACAATATTATCGATATTTTTCTTAAAAATGGGAATGCGAGAATATCCGGATTCAATAATTTTCTCTTTTAATTCAGATATTCCAGCAGCAGAATCCACAGCAACAATATCGACTCTCGGAACCATAATTTCTTTGGCAGAAGTAGAGGAAAATCTTAAAATACCGGCAATCATTTTTTTCTCTTTTTCTTCCAATGAATCTTGAGTTGCTTTGGATGTGAACAGGTTCTTAAAATCTTCTGAAGTTAGATTTTCGTGGATTTGATGGCTTTTTCTGGAAGTAAAAAGAGCACTGATTTGTTCGAGGATTTTTATGACAGGCCAGAGAATGTAGCCGAGTATTATGATAAAAAAACTGGAAAATCCAGCAAATTTTTCTGGCGATGAAAATGCAATTAGTTTGGGAGTTATCTCTCCAAAAATGAGAAGCAAAAAAGTCATGAGGATAATTTCAAAAATTATCACAATAATTGCTGAGGTTTTTGGAAAGAGATTTTCACCAATTACAATTGCGACCATAGCAGCTACGGATGAGGCAGCAACATTTACAATCGTATTCCCCAAAAGAATGATTATCAAAAGTTGACGGGGTTTTTTCAGCAATTTGAAAATTCTTTTCGCTTTTTTTGATTTTGATTTTTCAAGTTTTTTCAGTTGAATTTTTGATAAAGAGAAAAAAGCAGTTTCTGAACCAGAAAAAAAAGCTGAAAGCAGAATGAAGATTATGATAAAAATAAACGATAAACTATGTTCCACGAGGGTTATTTATCTCCCATTATTAATTTTCATAAGGGTTCTGCAAAATGAAAAACGGCTGTCTTTCTGAGGTTATCTTCGAAGTAGTTTCTAACGAAGAATCTCATTATAAGCGGAGATCCTTCGATGGAAAAGCAAGAAGAATTCCTCAGGATGACAAAAAACACTCTATTTTTCAGAACTCATTAATTTCCAGTATTCTTTTTCTTTTAATTTCATAATATTTTCCTGAGCTACAGATAAATGATCATATCCTAGAAGATGTAATAATCCATGCAGGAAAAGTCTCTGCAATTCAGTATTTAAAGACTCAGTATCTTTTTGTTTTTCAGCTTGTTCGATGTCAATAATAATATCTCCAAGAAAAGAAATTTGTGAGATTTCAGCAGAAAATGAAATTACGTCAGTAGCTTCATTTCTACCGAGATATTTTTTATTATAAGTTTTTATGGTTTCATCATCTGTAATAAGAACATTCACAAAAGCATCTTTCTTTAAATTCTCATTTTCTGCAATAATTCTCCAAACCCGGGAAAAAGTAGATTCATCAAATTTTATGGATGTTTTTTTTTCAAAAAAAATAGGATTAAGTTTCCGGGTATTCAAGTCTTTTCCTGTAAATTCCCATTATAATGGGTAACATTTGAGTCGAGATTGTATTCAATTCTTTAAAGGTTATTGGAGTTTCGTCTAATTGACCTTCTGTGATCAATCTGAAAATCGTATCCTCGAGAACTTTCACCATCTTTTTTTCAGAGAAATCATCTAAAGATTTTGTGGTAGATTCCACGATATCTGCAATCATAACTATTGCTGCTTCTTTGGTTTGAGGTTTAGGCCCTGAATAATAAAACTGCTCTTTATCAATTTCAAGATTTGTTTCTCTAGCTTTATTGTAAAAATATCTTATCTGGCTTTTTCCGTGATGTTGCTGAATGATGTCAATAACAGGTTTTGGCAGTTTATTCTTTTTCGCCAAGGCAATTCCGTTTGCAATATGATTTCGAATGAGAATCGCACTTTCATTAGCCAGCATTTTATCGTGTAACTCGGATGAATCAGGATTATTCTCTATAAAGAATTGCGGGTTTTCGATTTTTCCGATATCGTGATAATAACTTCCAACCCTAGCCAGTAAATAATCGGCTCCAATAGATTCGGCAGCGCTTTCTGCCAGGTTACCTACAATCAAAGAATGATGATATGTCCCTGGTGTTGCAACAGACATTTTTTTCATAAGAGGATTATCAAAGTCCAACAGCTCCAGCAAAATTTGTTTTGTAGCCATATTCAGTTTGCGTTCCACCAAAGGAGTTATTAAAATCAATCCAATAATAGATAAAACACAGGAAAGAATTCCAAAAAGTAATTGTGAAAAATAATTTGATAATGAATTGAATACTATTAAAGAAATGACTGTATTCAAAATAATAAATGAAATAATAAGATAGAAAGTAATCGGATAATATTCCTGTTTCTTCTTCATCTGTTTGATTGCAATTATTCCTCCGAGGGCGGAAAGGCTCAATATTGCAGGATTGATGAAACTCCAGTTCAAAAATAGAGAAATAAAAATCAGATTGAAAAAATTGAATATTATGCCGATATGTGAATTGAAAATAAGAGCAATCAGCAAGACGGAAAAACTAAAGGGAATTAAAAGAGATGGAACCTTAAAAACATTATTCACAAAAATTGTTAAAATAATTGAGATAAGAAAACAGCCAGCAACGACAATTAAGCGTGGAAATGATAGAAAATTCTGAGAAAAAAATAATTGCAAAACGTAATAAAAAACCAGAAGCAGAAAAAGGGAAAAAAGAAAAATTCCAAATGATGAAATAATCAGGTCTTTATCTGTTTTAGAAGCACCTTGTTCTTTCTGAGTTCTCAGAAGAGAATTGAGCTTTAAAAGTTCGGTGGCGGTTATTTTCTGATTTTTGCTTACAATCTTTTCATTTCGAAGAACTTTTCCCATTGTAAGGGAAACTTTTTCTTTTGCTTTCTGCTTTTCAAGTTTTGTTATTTCATTATCAATAATGATATTTTCGATCAGAATGATATTTCCGAGTTCTTGAAGAGCTTTTCTTTTTTCATCTGATTTTTCATTTTCAATTAATTTTTCTTTTGCTTCTTCTAACGAGTACAGCCTGGAAAGATGATAATTCCGAATTTTATTTCCACGTGCTATTTGAATCTCTCGATATGAAAAATTTTCTGGGAAAATTCCAATATTAAAAATTTTTGTTAAAATTTCTGTCAGATAATTATAAATTTCCAAACGATTATTTTCAATAGAAAGATATTCAATAGTTTCAGGTGATAAATTATAACCGCTTTTAGAAAGTTTATCTCTCATATTTTCAGATTCATTATTGATTAAAATAAAATCCAGATTTTTTTGAGCATTGTATTTAAGATTTTCAGAAACTTTGTAAACAGAACGAACTTTAGCTGCTGCTGCTTCCTGTTCTGAGATTATGGTTTCATCGCTTTTGTATATTTTAAATTCAAAAGGGGCAATAATGTTTTTTTCAGAAATTTGTCCGAGTTTTTGATTATAATCGTATGATACGAGTCGATATGGACTTATTATGAAATGCAAAACTGAGATTATAAAAGCAGTGGAAATGATAAGGATAAATTTCTGGCGTGTCAATTTTCTTTAAATTCTAAAAGAAAGCCTCTCTGTATGTAGAGAGGCTTTTTGTTGTTTTTTCAGTTTTAATCTCTTGGAATATCAAAAACCTGGTTTGGATAAATCAGGTCAGGATCTTTTATTTGATCTTTGTTGGCACGATAAATCAAAGGCCATTTTAAACCGCTGCCATAAACTTCAGGATAAGCCGCAATTCTCCAAAGACATTCACCTTTGTAAACTTTCCAACTAGTAGGCAAACCACGAGGAATTTTCAGAACTTGATCAGGATAAATCAGGTTAGGATCTTTGATTTGATCACGGTTAGCTCGATAAATTATCGGCCATTTTGAGATGTCGTTATAAATGAATGTATATCCGGAAATCGTAGATAACCAATCACCTTTCAGCACCGTATATGTATCTTGATGATATTTTGGTTTTGCAGCTTCCAGGCTGCTTTCCAGGTTCATAATTTTGTTATCCAAATCGCTGAATTCTGTATAAAAATCCGGCACTTTTGCATAATTGGATTTACGATAATCTTCATATTCATTTATCAACTGATGAATTTCTTTTTTAGAATCCCAAAGTTCAGAATCGGACAAATTATTCTTATTTGTAATTTCCTGATTGAAATATTTAGTTTTGTCTTTAATAGACGGATAATCTGATTTGGTAACTCCCAGAGATTCAATTATGTAAGCATAGGTTTGCTCATATCTTTCTTTTACTTGTGTTATTTCGTTATTGAGTTTTTCAATTTCTGCTGTGTTTCTCTGGTTATCTGCAATTGCATCTGCTTTTCTCTGTTGGAGATTCGTTAATTGAGTTTCTAAATTTTCCCAATATCGTTTAACTTCCTGACGTTTAAGTTTTTTGTAGTCTTCTTCACTCAAGTAGTGAATTTCTGCCATCAAAAACACGGGTAAAATAAATGCAAAAATGATTGATATTATAATTATCTTTTTCATGACCATCTCCTACTTATCCAAGTTCAGCAGATCTTTGTATTCGTCTAAACTCTGCAATTTCGCTTTTTCCTCGGAAAGTTCTTTTTCCAGGACAAGCAGTTCTTTTTCTAATTGTTTGGCTTTTTTCTCTGCTTCAATTGCTTCGATTTCTGCGTTTATCAATTGATCTTTTGTGATTGGTGCTGGTGGGGGAGCACAAGCTGTAAGTAATATCGAAGCTAAAATCAAAACTCCTAAAAATAATTTTAAAATTTTTTTCATTAGGATCTCCTTTATAATTTATCTTAATAATACTATATTACTCATTTTCAATTTGAAAAATATTTGTCAAGCATAAAGCTACTTTTAATGAATTTGAATAAAATAAGTTCAGAATTATCCTTTTTAAATTTGTATTAGAGGAACAAACATTTCTTGTTTGGAAGTTCCACCATGATAACCGATAAATGAATGAATCTCTTCACTTGTAACCGCATCTTTGAAAACGTAATTATCTTTCATAATAAGAATATAATCACCAATTCTGTCCCGTAATTTCGGGTTTTCATAATGTAAACCGAAAAAGTTTTTTTCAATTAGTTTTTCACTTTTGTAAAGATCGCAAACATTTTTCAGTTTTTCATTAATATAATTTAGAAATTGATTTTCTTTTGAGGGTTTTACATAACAATATGGGACTCGTGGCTCTCCGCACAAAGGCAAAACAAGTGTTTCGCTAAGTTTAGGATGATCTTTCATATACAAAGTTTTCGACTTTTCTGTATCCAGGAATCCATGATCAGAAGTAATGAGAATGGTAGTATCATTTTTTTTCTGTGATTTTTTAATAGAGCTAATTGCAGCATCGATTTCTAAAAAATGTTTATAAACCTTTTTATTTTTTGTTCCATTTTCATGGCTGAGTGTATCAAATTTCGACCAATAAGCGTAAATAAATTTTGGCTCATTATCAATTTTTATTACTTTGTTGATTTGATTTATAAAACCTTGCAAAGTTTTATAACCAAGCCGTTCAGCTTTTCCTCCCACATAAGTTGAAAACTCAGAATTTAAGATAAACCTAGGAATTATGTGAAATGATTTTCGATTTATTTTATCAAATATATTTTTGAAATTGAAAATATCTTCTGATTTTATATTCATTTTCCCAAAGGAATAATCACCATAACGTGGTTTGAATGGCAAAATAACTGATGCTGTTCCTAATTCTTTCAAATATACAAACCAGCCGGTCATTGCATGTTCCAGAGTTGCCAATCCTGTTTGAAGTGTCGTAATTGCAGATGCTGTGGTCGAAGGAAAAACCGAGGTTAATTTCCTCATAAGATGTTTTTCTAAGAATGTGTTTTTCCCGTACGTTTGCAGGTATTCATAACCTAATCCATCAATGACAATTAGTACAATGTTTTTTGAATTGGATAAAGCAGAATTATCGAAATTCTCCAAAGGCTTGTAAATTGGTTTTGCACCCATTGAAGCTAAAATATTCCCCATTAAATTTGCTATACTATTTTTTTCATAATCTGGTAGATACATTGTCAATCCTAATTAATAATTTTGCGTGATACAAAGAAAGGTTAAATTATCGTCAATATATAAATGAATATTTGATCTATTTGTTTGAATTTTCTTTTTCTGCACTTTCTAAAAATGCCGTCTGGCAAATTCTTGTCCGGAACCCGACATCAAGTATCTCAAATTTAAGAGCTTTTTCTTTTGAATTAAAAGCGAAGTAATTCTTAATTTGCCAAGGGTGGAATTTAGCTGTATGAGGGCAACCGCCTTCATTGTGTTTCTTTAGTCTTTCTGCAATATTGTTTGTACTACCCGTGTAATAATGTCTAAGCTGTGAAATGGACTCTAAGATATAAACATAATGAAAATCTTTCATAACAGGCCTGCCGGGTCGTAGTCTTGGAGCGAATTCATACTATTATTGTCAGACCGCCTTCATAGCTAAAGCTAATACGGCGTGTCAGTCTTCGCTTTGCGCTCTGCTCCAAGCGAAGACTGGTGGAGGTGGCGGGAATCGAACCCGCGTCCAGAGAGAAGTCAAAAGCTGAATCTACATGCTTAGCTATCTTTAATCTCACTCTTATGCAGGAAGATAGTCAAACCTTGTAAGAGAGCCAGTCTATAAATCTCGGAATAGTATTATAGACATCTACTTTCCAGAGCTATTAATTATGACGCTCATTACATGCTCAATAGCATAACATGCAGGAGCGTAGCTGGCTATGCAGCTAATGCAAAGTTATCGTTTGCGTTTAAGTTTAGTATCACCGTGATTAACGAGTAGGTAATCTTCTCGGCATGCATCAGCAATCCCCTTAACCCTGTCGAAACCTGGTCACCCCCGTATCTATCTTATAAAGAACTTACACAGACAATTTAATTTGAAATGTATTAATGTCAAACGAAAAGACCGTTTTATTCAGAACAGCTTTACATATTAGCCTGAGTCAAATCCAGACTGATTTATAATACAAAATTTATCATATCTATTAAAAAGAATAATGCCTTTTAATTTTTTCATCTTGTTATCTGTTGTTTCATATTTTATTAATGTTTTTTTCGTATATTTTTCAAAAAAAGATTTCACTAATAAATCAAAAGAATAATCATCCCAGTCTGGTATATTACAACATAAATAATCTGCTCCTTTTAGTTCAGCTTGAGAGACCATTGGGATCATACGATTGTCATTTTTACCAACTCTATTTGTATCAAATAAGAAATTGCAAATACTATTGACTCCATCAGGTCGGAAAAAACCTGAACCTGATAAACCTTCTTTATAAAAAAATATAGTAAGATTTTCATCTAAATACGGAGGTGGTTCATCATAAGGAAAAGCGTTTAAATAACCACATTTCCAACTATCTATATGTCGGACTAGATTATTTTCTAGTTCTTTAAAATTATTACATCGGTATTTTCGATTATTTAATTCTCCAACTAATTTGAAATTACATTTAAAATCTATTAAAAAATTCTGTAAGTTTGTTGGTAATTTTTGCGCAATTTGACTGCTTTTTCTTTTTACTTCAAAATAATGTATGCTTGTGTTTTTTTTTGCTTTAAAATCACATGTTTGCTTTTTATTTCTTCTTTTAGGAGATTTTTGTTCAAAGCCTAGAATATCATAACCTAAATGTTTTTCAATGATATAAATAGCACCTATCTCAGCACAAATACTTGCCCATTGTTTTATCCCATCATTACTGTTAGGTGTTTTAATTGCATTGCGTTTTATCTCATTAACCTTCTCTTCATATCCTTTTATTTCTTTTAAACCTAAAAAGTATTCAAATGGAATCATTATAGGATGATCGAGACTTAGGTCAAAGAAATAATGATTAGTATCTAACTCGTTATATATAATGAAACTGTATATTTTAGGGTATTTGAATTTAATTTCTGTAATTCTTTTATTTAAATTTTGATTTTTTATCTGATCGCTCCCTCATATATCTCGATCACTCTCTGCAAAGTCTTTTTCCAGGAATAATTTTCTTTAGCATAAATTGCAGCAAATTTCCCTTTTGTTCGTTTAGTGTTATTTTTCAGTTCTTCAATTATTGCTTTAGCGAGTGCATTATAATTATCCATCTCAACAAGCTGTCCCACTTTGTCATTTACGAAATCAGGAAGACCACCGGCTTTTGTAGCCACCACAGGTGTTCCGCAGGCAAGTGCTTCAATGGCAACTAAACCGAAAGGTTCAATGCGGGAAGGAACAACAGAAACATCTGCAGCGTTAAATAATGAAGCTACATCTATTTGAGTTTGATGTCCCAGGAAATGAATATTATCCAGTTTTAATTCTGCTTTCAAATTTTTCATATCCGGCATCAATTCACCATCTCCAGCTAATGCAAAAACAATTTTCGGAATCTCATTTGTCACAATTCGAGCAGCTTTTATTAAAAGGTCAATACCTTTAAAATCAGTGAATTTACCCACAAAGCTAACCAGTTTTTCAGGAATAATGTTTACTCCAAATTTTGTGAATAGTTCTGTTTTATTTACATTCTTTACTTTGAAAATATTCTCATCAAATCCATTTGGATTCAGAATTAATTTTTCTTCAGGAAGTTTATAAAGTTCAATTGTATCATTATAAACCTGCCTTGAAATTGTGATTATTTTCCGAGCTTTTTTTGCTCCTTCCAAAGCATATTTATGAAAACGATTATCTTTTTTGAAACCCATCAAATCGGTACCGTGAACAGTTATTACATACGGAACTCCACTCTTAAGAGCTGTAAAAGGAGTAATCCATAAATGCTGAGCATGAATTACATCAGGTTTAAAATCTGAAACAACTTCTTTTGTAATTTCGGAGAACGTGGAAACGTATTTTTCTATCTTTATATCAGTCAGGTCATAATAGGTATTTGTGCTTCGTGGATGGGTAGTGAAACAGGGAAAATTGAACTTCAGGTCCGGATTGATATTTTGGCTTTCATCACAGAGGATCGTTCTTCGTTCAAAGGGATAATCTGATGCATCGAGCTGGTTATCGATATCGATCACAAAAACTTGATGACCTTCTTTTACGAGTTCCTGTGCGATATTCATGGTGTAAATTCCACTGCCGGAACCTTGCAGGGGAAAGTGGTTTATCAGCAGAACTCTCATCAAACCTCAAAATTCTCCATATGATCGGAAACATCTGAAACCTGGTCTTTGGTTTCAGAAAATTTCTGGGTTGTGTGCATTAATCTTTCACTTAATTTCTTTGACACCTGCCACAAAATTTTAGAGGCAATTTCAGGATTTTCTTTCAGGATTTTCAGAGCATTTTCTCTGGGAATGACCATTAGACTCACATCTGATGTAGCTATGACAGAAACTTTATGTGGGAAATCATAAAAGATAGATGATTCATTGAAATGTTCACCTGTTTTCAGTTCGGAAACAACAACCTTCTCACTATTGGTTGAGCTTGCTTTTAAAACATGAAGAGTACCTTGCAAAACAATGAAAATATTATTGTTTATTTCACCTGCTTTAAAAACGAAATCATTCTTTTTCAGATTAATGATTTCAGAAATGTAGAACAACTTTCTAAGTTCTTTTTTTGTGAAATTCTTGAAAATAATAATGTCCTGTAAATCCACATTTTGATTTACTCCCGATTTCTCGAAAATCCGCTTTTTATCGATCTGGTATTTATCGTGCTTAATAATTTGTGCTTGGAGAATTATGTCTTTTAAGGTTTCACTGAATTCTTTTGTATGTTCTAATAATATCCTCCAATTTTTTTGAAATTCCAGATATGTTTCAAAAGTATTATAATGTGGAATTGCATCATAACGGGCAAGATAGATATTTTTGATGGTTTCTTTACATGCTTCTATATTATTATCTGCCAGGTAATTCAAAGCCAGGATAATATTGGTTTTGAAGATTTTATCTCCCAGATCCGGTTTCATGAATTCTCCGGGATAAGGATCAAAATCCTCCGGTTTAATTTCAAACAGGTTTGTTTTTGGTTTCTGTGTATCGAATTTGGATTTATCATACAAAAATCGATAAATATCCTCTCTGAATCTTTTCCAGACCGGATGCTTTTTGGGTGGTGGAAGATGTTTAATTGCCAATTGATTATCCAGGTAAAAATTGAAACCGAACATCTTGGAATTGAGAACATAATCCGTATCTTCACCCCTGGTAACCTTCGGATCAAATGGAACGATTCTCATTAGATTTCGGTGAATGACCATAGCACCACCAAAAGCAAATGGTGTTTTCTTCAATCTTGGCTCACTTCCGATAATTTTATCGAATGCTTCTCTTTTGTGACCAAATCTATCCCAATATGTCATCCAGGGTTGAATGTTTACTTTATCATAATATTCGTTATCTTCGTTCAGATAGTACCCAGCCACTCCATCGACCGTATTTCCATAAAATCTTCTACCGATAAATTCTTTTGCTTTTGTTATGAACTTTGGATCTTCAAAGATCTCATCATCATCGATCAATATTGCAACTTCAGCATCCAGAATATAAGGAATAAAAAGGCACAAATTTCGAATGTTTGAATATCCTCGAAGTTCCAAAACATCCGGTAAATCAATATCTTTGTAGAGAACTTTTTTCATTTCCTTCAGATTGGAATCTGTAAAAATAATAGTATCCACAGGCAGATTGATTTCATGCAGCATTTTTGTAATTTTCTCTTCCATTGGTTTTACATATTTTGGATTTGTTGATGCAGCCAGAATTATGAGAGTAAAATGTTTATCTTCCAGAATATCAATTGATTGCAATATCCGAATTAGAGTGCCATCGGAGTTAAGTGAAGTGTCATGATCATAAACTGCATCACCTTCTGTCCATTCTTCATCAGGACCTGTCCAGTATGTGGGAATAACAATATAAGTTCGCATAATTTTACCTCGTTCTATTTTGTATTAGAGTTTTCATTTTGTACCAAGTTTCAGTTAATCTGAAAAAATGGTCAATATCTTCAGGAAGTTTTTTATAAGCCAGTTCAAATGCCTCTGGTAATTTCAGGAATCTTTTATCATTAAAATGTTCTGCTGCTGCTTTGCTGCCTATCTTTAATGCAACCAATCGTTTTTCGTAATCGATCTCTTCTGCTTTTTCATTATATTCTTTTCCGAGCCAATTAAAAAATGGATTACGGATAATCCATCCCATACATGCATAAAAAAATCTATCAATATTTTTTTTGATATGAATATGTGGTGTATTGGGAAAATCGCCAAAACAATTGTGAAAAATAAAAAGATCAATATCAACACACCGACCTCCGGCATGATAAATTATTGGTCCGAAAAGAGTGTCTTCTCCACGTCCTAAGAAACATTCGTTATCCAAAATCAGGGTAGTGGAAAAGAATGGTGGTAAAATATCGAATTTATTAAGATCGATTGCCAGGTTTCCACCCAGAGTTTTTTTCGTATTGAAAACGTTTTGCAAATAAAAATTTCTTGTAACAGGAGCATCCACTAAAGAAATATATTTGAATCTGTCTTCTTTTTGAATTCCCTGCAAAAGTTCCATTAAATAAGGAAAGTTCATTTTTGGAATTATATAATAACCTGTATAATCACTGGTGGTTACAACAACATTTTTTTCTTTGAGGAATTTAAGATGCGAACCGATAAAATCGATTCCTTTAAATTTGCATTTATCTTCTTTGGATTTATATAATATTTTAGGTAGAACGTCAGTATCAAAGAACAATAGATAATCTATTCCAAGAAACATGGCAGCAAGCAAAATGTAATTTCTGGAAGTTCCATAAGCTACTTTTCCATATTTTTCCAGATTTGGAGTACCAAGTAGAATTTGAATTTCATCATTGGATAATCTCAAATTTTTCAATGAGTTTTGAAGAAAAGAAGAATGACCACGTTTTATCATTGTTACTTTACATTCTTTTTGAAAAAAGTTGATAATATCCGGTTTTCCAAAGTCGTAACAACACACAATCAAATCATCGATTATATGACCGAACTTTTTTGCATTATCCAAGAAATTCTGTATTGGTTCTAACTGAGTCAGACTCGGTGTAATTATCCCAAAAGCCAATTTCTCCGATTTCATTGTGGTCACCTTAAATTGAATTTAATTTACAATATTTTTATTATGTTCAAGTCATTTTTTGTCAATTTAAATAAACAATTTTTCAAAAATTATTAAGTTCCTCACTTTCCACTTTGTCATTCCCGAGAAAGCGGGAATCCATAAAAACGAGAAAACAGATTCCCAATCAAGTTGAGAATGACAGGACATTAAGATGGGAGTGAAAGTTCAAATTGTGAATGACAATCTATGTACTTTAAATCTGAACATTGAAATATTAGAATTTTGTTTACAATAAATAACAAGTTCATTTTTTATGTTTATGGAAATTTGAAAATATGAGTAATAAAAAATTAGCAAAAAATATCGGTTCAATGTCATCTGCAGTATTTATCAGCCGCATTTTTGGACTCATTCGCGATATTGTGATGACCAGTTTTTTCGGTACTACTTACGTTGCAGATGCATTTCAGGCAGCCTTTCAAATTCCCAATCTTCTCAGGAAACTTTTTGGCGAAGGAGCACTTTCTGCAGCTTTTGTGCCAATTTATAGTGAAATCGGAATTAAAAAAGGTAAAAAGGTTCAGCTTAATTTTGCTTTGAAAGTGCTTTCGATTCTCTCGTTATTTTTACTGATTCTTTGTTTATTTGGTATTATTTTAGCTCCGGTAATTGTGAAAATATTAGCTCCCGGTTTTGATGAGCAGACTCATAATTTAACACTGAAATTAGTTCGGATTTTATTCCCATATTTATTTCTGATCGGTCTTTCTTCCACCCTCATCTCAATTTTAAATTCTCACGGTTTTTTCTTTATTCCCGGTCTTTCTTCAGCATTCTTGAATATAGCTATGATCGGCAGTTTAGGAATATTCGTCTTTATAAATAAAGATGCTTCTGCGGATTCTCAAATCGTTTTCTGGGCAATTGGTGTAATTCTGGGAGGGATTCTACAGACAATAATAAATTTTCCGCTTCTAAAAAAAATTGGATACAAAATTAAAGTAGTTTTCAATCTGAAGGGAGAAGCGTTAATATCTGTCTGGCATCGCTTTTTACCGGGAGTTATCGGTCTGGCAATCAGGCAGGTAAATCTGGCAGTGGATTTGATTCTTGCATCTTTATTGGCAACCGGAAGTTTTGCAGCTTTAACTTATGGAAATCGTTTGATGCAGCTTCCATTAGGAATCTTTGGAGTAGCAACTGGCGTAGCAGTTTTACCTTTATTCTCCAAATTCGCAGCAGAGAAAAAATGGAATGAATTGCAAGAAAGTCTTAAATTTTCGATTAATACATTAAGTTTTATTATGTTGCCAATCACAGCAATAATAGCCGGTCTTGGAAAAGATTTCATTCGAATTCTTTTTATGCGTGGAGCGTTTACTTCTCATTCTCTGGATATGACATATCGAGCTTTACTTTTCTATTCTGTGGGATTGATATTCTTTAGTTTGAACAGGTTGATAATTCCGATTTTTTATGCCAATAAAGATACAAAAACACCTGTGAAAATTTCTGCTATTATCGTGGTGATAAACATCATTCTGAATCTTATTTTGATGCAATTTCTTCAGCATGCAGGGCTCGCTTTTGCCACCTCGATTTCTGCAATGATTCATTTTTTTATTCTTCTTTGTGTGATGAAAAAGAGATTACCGGAAATTGGTTTTCCTAATGTTTGGTTAAATATTTCTAAGATTTTGTGTTTATCAGTTTTGATTTTTGTCGGTCTCTTCTCTGCGGATAAAATATTTTTAGCGACAACATTTTTAGAATCAATTATAAAAGTTGTTGTTTTGGGAGTAATGAGTTTAATTGTAGTTTTCATTGGCTCAAATATCTTAAAAGTAGAATACAGTTCTGATATTAGAGATAAATTATTTTCATTTTTAAGATTAAAACATTAATTTAAAATGATAAATAACATTTCTCAATTGAATTTTAAATATTTTCTAACTCACCCTCGGTCCCTCTCTTTATCACAAGAGAGGGATGACTT
>JABMPU010000202.1 GCA_013203665.1 Armatimonadota bacterium | reverse complement strand
TAATTTAAGCAATCAACAAATAATTCTCGTAAGAATCCTTCTTGATATTGTTCTTCTTTGAGAGTTCTGATTCGTTCAGCTCTGCCAAAATCATTAAAATACATCGTATATTTTTTATAGTTTTCATCTATCAAATCAGAAGGTAAATTCTTCAGATATTTTTTAACTATCACTTTTTGAAATAAAGCCAATTATTACTCCTATTCCGTTGCCCCTATTGTTTGGCGTGCGCCACGATTCTTCCTGCTTCTCTTCTTGCTTATTGTGGGCACGTTTGTTACCTGCTTTCTTCAAAATTTATCCGACATTTATCCGACATTAATGTTATTTAATCTTTTCCAAAATCTTCAAAACATCTCTTCCGAATTTTGAAAAGGCAAACCATTTCTTACCAAGATCTTTGAGTGATGCACCAAAATGATAAATATCTTTGTCATCAATAATTATAAAGCGGTCGTGTGATTTATTGAATTTCTTTAGAGTAAGGTTTTTGTATTGCGAATTGAACTTTTCTGCATCCAACTTCAATTGTTCGGAAATATTTTTTGTGTAAATTGATACTTTAACTTTTTTCTTCTTTTTAGTCAGATGGATAAGAACAGAATCATCGATATAATTATCAATAATGAGTATCGAAGTCTTTGCTGAGCGGAAGAGGTCGGAAACGAATTGATAAGCATCAAAGATCTGTCCTTCAAAAAAAATACCTTGTTTTGGTTTGATGTCCTTCTCTTCAATTGCTTCAAAGATTTTATTAAATTTGCTGTCGGATTCTGTTTTGTATTCAAGTAGATTTTTTTCTACTGAATCAATTCGTGTAAAGATTGTAGCATTTGAACTGAGAAAACGACGCATTTTTACAAAAGCATCCATAATTTGAATACTGACTTGAACAGCAGTATCACTTCTTAGAACAGCGGAAAGCATTGCCACACCTTGTTCTGTGAAAGCGTAAGGATTCGATGTGGAATGTTTCAGGTTTTTGAAGCGGTCGCAATTTGCGACCAGTTCGTTTTTCTCAAAATCATTTAATTGAAATCTGAAAGAACTTGGAAATCTATCAATATTTCTTTTTACCTGCTCATTCAGTCTTTTTACTTGAACTTGATATATTTCGGCTAAATCAGTATCTAACATAACTTGCATATCGCGAATAGTAAAAATCCTATTTTGAATTTGTTGGGTATCCAAAACCACAATCTCATTTCTCATAAAAAAACCTCATTCATTAGTATGGTATCGCAAAATGCGACACCTTGAATATCAGAATATTATTAAGATCACAATTAGTGACCTAACGCTTCATCCTGAATTTATTTCAAAATCAAAATTATATCTTTTAACAATTAATCTATTTAATTATCAGTCAGGTTATCAATTCAAAATCTTGCAAATCGGTCGCTTTATCTTTTTGAGGAATCAGAACAGCATCTCTCGAAGCAGATAATCTTGCTGTATTTCGTTTCTCAAATTGGTGCATAATTCCTTTGCAGATTTTTTCTAATAATTCGGAATACATTTGCAAATTATCTCCTTCCTCAGTTTCTTTGTTGAAAAGGTCACATATTTTTTCAATTCCCTCTTTTTCTTTTATGTTTTGCTCTTCAAAGAACTTATTTGTTTCGAGAACTTTTTCTTTTGTTTCTTCCAGTAATACGTCGATTCTTCTGAGAACTGTAAAAGGTAAAATAATATCTCGATATTTACCACGAACAAAAACATCTCTTAAAACATCATCTGCAATTGACCATATGTAACTTACTATTTGATTGTGCACTTTATTGTTCATTTATTTTGCTCCAAATTTTTTGTAGATTTTTTTGTTTCTCTTTTTTCAGTCAACTACATTTATTTATCTCGATATCCGACTAAGAAATGCAAAATTGTATAATACCTCGCTAATCTGTCCCATCCGTGTTATCCGTGTTCAATTTCCTTCAAAGTCTTTTTCGCTCTCCCAAAAGAACAATATCCCGCAACGCTTCTTTGCTTTTTGCTTTCAACCATTTTTTCTCAAAGTTCGGATTTTGTACGATTTGAGCAATTGCTGCTAAAGTTTGCAAATGGAAAGTTCGCTCATCTCTTGTACCGGCAATCACGAAAACGATTTGAATTTTCGGAGCTTGTTCAGAGAAGAAAATACCTTCTTTACATCTAATCAGAAGAATATCGAATTCTTTTTCACCTTCAATGATTATATGCGGGATTGCCAGGTTATCGGTTAGCACGGTTGTACTCTCATCTTCCCTTTCTATAAGTTTTTTAATAATAATTTTTGGAGTTTTTTCTAATGATGGGGAAATATTCTCAGCAACTAATGTAAAGAGTTCTTCTTTGTTTATTGATTTTTCAATATCTAAAATAGAGCATTTTTCAATGATATGATCAAACCTGTCTTTAAGAATCTCATCTCTTTCCCGGATAATCTCTCTCAGCTCTGTTTCCAAAGAAGTTGTTGGCAGCTCTTTTGCCTTGATCCTCTGTACAATATGAAAAAGTGCAGATTCTCTATTTGACCGGATTCGTCCATAAAACCAGTACCAGATAAGACCCCCAATCATAAATAAACCAGCAATTAAAATGGGAGTTGTTCCCATCTTGATAATCAGGAATCCATAAGCTATAACCGCAAATATCTGTATCCAGGGATAGAGTGGAGATTTGAATTTCGGTCGATAGTTTTGGATGCCGCTTTCCCTCATAATAATAACTGCAATATTAACGAAGGCGAAAAGTAATATTTTTATGGTTGATGCTGTTTTTACCAGTGTTTCCAAATCTAAAAATAAAATAACTGAAATCATGAAAACGGTAGTTAAAATAATCGATACATACGGAGTATGAAATCTTTTACCAACTTTTTCAAAAATAGAAGGTAATAATCTATCTCTACTCATAGCCAACGGACTTCTGGAGGCTGCCATAATTCCGGCATTTGCTGTGGATATAAAAGCCAGAAGTGCTGCAATTGCCAGAACGATTTTACCAAAACTTCCCATAAATACATTCGCACAATCAGATATTGGCGTTAAAGAATAGTTCGCAGGTTCAGGTCTTAGAAGTCCATTTCCCAGCACTCCAACCGTAACAAAAACAACTAAAACGTAAATGATTGTTACGATTATAAATGATAGGATCATTCCTAAAGGAATATTCTTGGAAGGATTTTTAACTTCTTCGGCTACACTGGCTATTTTCGTTAAACCACCATAAGAGATAAAAATTAATCCGGCAGTCATAAACAGTGTTTTCATGTTTCCGGGCATAAAATTCTGGAAATGTTGATTCTTAACCTGGGGAATTCCACGAAAAATAAAAACAGCTAAAATACTGATAAGAATGATAACAAGATAAGTTTGAAGTTTTCCTGTGTGCTTCACTCCAATTATGTTGATAATTGAAAACACAACACAGAAAAAAACAGCAATGAGTTTAATTTGCCAGAGCGATATGGCAGGATAGAGAATTATGGAAAAAGCTCCGATTCCGAGAAGAGCAAAAGCACTTTTAAAGGCAAGCGAGAACCAGGCTGATATTCCCGCTAAAGTTCCGAAACCTGCTCCCATACTTCTGCCGATAAAAAAATATGTTCCGCCGGCTTTGGGCATTGCTGTGGAAAGTTCTGCTTTACTCAGCATACTGGGAAGTACAAGAATTCCTGCTAAGAGATAAGCTAAAATTACTGCAGGACCGGATTTGTAAAAAGCCAGTCCCGGAAGTATGAACAAACCGGAACTTATCATTGCTCCTGCTGCAATGCAAAATACACTTAAAAGTCCTAATTCACGCTTTAACTTTGGCATAACAATTCCTTTTTATAGAACGCTGATGACGCGGATTAGACAGATTTCCACGGGTTTATTTTTTTAATCTAAAGAATTCCTCGACGCTTGCCTCGGGGATTATTTAATGAAAAAGAATATTTCTTATCTGTGACTATCCATCCCATCCGTGTTATCCGTGGTCTATTTGTTATCCGTGTTCTATTTGTTATCCGTGTTCTATTCTTACAAAATTTCACTTCCTTCTTTCACATCTCTTTCCGGAATTAAAACAGAATATTTCCCCTCATCTTCTGCAGATAAAATCATTCCCTGAGATTCGATTCCCATCAGTTTTCTGGGTTTGAGGTTCAACAGCATTGCTACATTTTTCCCGATTAATTCTTCAGGTTCGTATGATTCTTTGATCCCTGCCACAATGGTTCTTTCTTCATTTCCAAGTTTGATTCGAAGTTTAATAAGTTTATTAGATTTTGGAATATTTTCAGCTTCAACTATTTTAACGATTCTCAGTTCGAGTTTGATAAAATCTTCAAACTCTATTTCGTTTTTATGTTGCATAATTTTTACCTCATTAGTTTGAATTGCTTTAAGAAGTTCAAGCTGTTTTTCTATTTCAGCATCTTCTATTTTCTTGAACAAAGGTGATACTTCTCCAATCTGGAAATTCTCGGGAACTTGCTTAATGTCATCCCATTTAAAATTATCAGTTAAATTCATCATTTTTCTTAATTTTTTCATTGCTTTAGGAACGATTGGCGAAAATGAAATTGAAATTAATCTGAGAAGCTCAGTACATACATAAAGAGTTTCTTCTGCTTTGTCTTTATTTGTTTTGATTTCTTTCCAGGGCTTGGTTTCATCAAAATATTTATTTCCGGTTCTGGCAATATCCATCACTAGTTTTGTAGCTTTTCTCACTTGATATCCATTGAAACTTTTTCCAATGTAACTGGTTAATTTGTAAGATTGATTCAATATTTTATCAGATAATTCAGAAAGCTTTTCAGGTTTTCTGATCTTTCCATCAAAATACTTCTTAGCAAAAACGAAAGTCCTGTTCGCAAGATTTCCCAGAACATTGTTCAAATCATTGTTTATCTTATTCTGAAAATCTTTCCAGGTGAAATCGCTGTCTTTAGTTTCCGGTGCATTTGCAGCAAGAACATATCGCAAAAGTTCACCATCAAAATATTTCAGATAATCCTCAACCCACACTGTCCAGTTCCTGCTCGTGGACATTTTCTGTCCTTCAAGATTCAGGAATTCATTAGCGGGAACATCATAGGGAAGAATAAATGGCTCTTTCTGTTTGGAAAGTACAGCGGGCCAGATGATAGTATGAAATGGAATATTATCTTTCCCCAAGAAATGAATCAGTTTTGTATTTGAATTCAACCAATATTCTTTCCAAAGATCAGGTTGTCCTTTTCTTTCCGCCCATTCCATTGTGGAAGAAATATAACCAATTGGAGCATCAAACCAGACATAAAGAACTTTTCCTTTGGTATTTTCCAAAGGTATCGGTATTCCCCAATCAAGGTCACGAGTAATAGCGCGTTCGATAAGTCCTTCATTCAGCCAGCTCATAATGAAATTGAGAACATTATCTTTCCAATATTTTTTAGTTTCAAGCCATTCTCTAAGTTGGTTTTCAAATTTCGGGAGATTAATATACCAGTGTGTAGTTTCTTTGATAATGGGTTTTTCACCTGATATTTTACTTTTAGGATCTATCAAATCAATAGCATCAATAAGTTTTCCGCATTTGTCGCATTGGTCACCACGCGCACCTTCAGATTTACAATGCGGACAAATTCCTTCAATATATCTATCTGCCAGGAAACGTTTGTGTTTTTCATCATAAAACTGGTTCAATGATTTTTTATTAATGTATCCAGCTTCCAGCAGATTTGTGAAGAAATCCTGCGATACTTTTATATGCCTTGGTCTGGAAGTTCCGGAAAAATTATCTAATTGTATATTTAAACCATCCAGATCTTTTTTCATACTTTTGTTATAACGTTCAGCAATAACTCTTGGCTCAACTCCTTCTTCTTCGGCTTTTATAGAAATAGGAGTTCCATAATCATCTGTTCCGCCAATGTAAATGACATCATTTCCCAGAAGTTTATTATATCTCACGAAAATATCTGCATTCAGATATGAACCTGCCACATGTCCAATATGAAGAGGACCGTTTGCATAAGTTAATGCACTTGTAACTAAAATCTTTTCCAAATTCTTTCTCCTGTATTTTCTTCTAAAAACTACTGATTTATTAATTCAATTGTTGGGATTTGATGTCAAGGAATATGAAATGAATTATAGGATTTAAGCGAGATTATTTTCTAGTTTGGAATTTCTTTATTAAAAATGTTTTTTGAAAAGAGATGCCTTTTTGCTATTTTGAAAGATAATCATGCATTGATAGAGCTGCTTTACGACCAGCTCCCATTGCCAGGATAACTGTTGCAGCTCCTGTTACAATATCTCCTCCAGCCCAAACTCTATCTTTGGATGTTTTTCCATTTTCATCTGCAACAATATTACCTCTTCTTCCAATTTCCAGCTCGGGAGTTGTATCAGGAATAATTGGATTAGGACTGTTTCCAATAGCAACAACATAAGCATCCATTGGCATTACAAACTCTGAACCTTCAATCGGGATGGGTCTTCGTCTGCCGGAACTATCTAATTCACCGAGTTTCATACGAAGACATTCAATCTCTTTCAACCAACCGTTTTCATCACCTATCAAGCGTATTGGTAAAGTAAGGAAATGAAAAATTACTCCTTCTTCCACAGCATTTTCATATTCTTCCAGCCTTGCCGGAAGTTCTTTTTCTGATCTGCGGTAAATTATGTAAGAGTTATCTGCGCCCAAACGAAGTGCTGTCCTTGCACAATCCATGGCAACATTTCCTCCTCCAATCACAGCTATATTTTTATGTTTTTTTATTGGAGTTGAGGAATGGGGGAATTGAAATCCTTTCATCAGATTCATACGAGTCAGGTATTCATTTGCTGAATATGCTCCATTTAGATTTTCACCTGGAATTTCCATAAACCAGGGAAGTCCAGCTCCCGTTCCAATAAACACAGCATCATATTTTTCCAGCAGTTGATTCACAGATTTTGTTTTTCCAACTACAAAATCAGTTATAAGTTTTACTCCAAGTTTCTGTAGGTAATTTAACTCTCTCCTAACAACAGCTTTAGGCAAACGAAATTCAGGAATTCCATAAACTAAAACCCCACCGGGTTCATGCAGAGCTTCATACATTGTAACTTCATGTCCATGTTTGATGAGGTCTCCGGCTACAGTAATACCTGCAGGTCCAGAACCAACGATTGCTACTTTTCTACCTGTTGATGGAGCAATTTTGGGCATTTCTATTTTATCCTGAGTGGTTTCCCAATAAGCAGCAAATCTTTCCAAACGACCAATAGCCACAGGTGCTCCTTTTTTGTTTAAGATACAAAGTTCTTCGCACTGCTCCTCTTGGGGGCAAACACGACCGCAAATTGCCGGCAGACAATTTTTATCTTTGAGTGTTCTGATCGAACCGGCAAAATCCCCTTCTGCAATACATTTGATAAATCCGGGAATATCAATTTCAACAGGACAACCATCGATACAAAAAGGTTTTTTGCATTGCAGACATCTTTGCGATTCTGCGATTGCAAGCTCTGGAGTATAACCCAGGGCAACTTCATTAAAATTTCTTCGTCTGATATGAGAAGGTTGTTTTGGCATCTCTCTTCGATTAAGATCAAGTTTTCCCATCTTCTATCTCCCGCAACCCGAATGATGAACTAAAACGGTTTCTTCGTTTAAATACTGCTTTCTTCTTTTAAGAAGTTCTTCCCAATCAACGACACGACCATCGAAATCAGGACCATCTACACAAGCGAATTTGGTGCTCCCATCAACAGTAACACGACAAACTCCACACATTCCTGTGCCGTCGATCATAATTGGATTAAGGCTAACAATAATTGGAACATTATAGTGAGAGAGTTCCTGGGTAGTTTTAGATAAAAGGAAAGTGCATCCATTAACAAAAATCTGGTCAGGTTTTATTGTATTTTCCTGTAAAATCTTGCTTAATCGTTTTATATGACCTTTATATCCGGAACTTCCATCTCTGGTAATTATAATTACCTTTTCGCTATAAGATTTCAATTTATCTTCCCAATATAGTAAAAAGTTACTCCTTGATTCAAGGATAGTTATGACCTTATTTCCTTTTTCATGAAGTGCTCTAATAACAGGATAAATGGAGCCTATTCCGTAACATCCACCAATGCAGATTACAGTTCCGATTTTTTTTATTTCAGTCGGTTTTCCCAGAGGACCGACTACAGTTGGAACAAAATCTTCTCCATTCAAACCTGCCATTCTTAAGGTTGAATCTCCAACAACCATGAATATCATTGTCAATGTTCCTTCTTCTCTATTCCAATCTGCTACAGACAAAGGAATTCTCTCAGCATCATCATGTGAACGCAAAATAATAAATTGACCCGGTTGAATTTGTTCAGCTATGTCTGGAGCTTGGACAGTCAATAGATAAAGATTAGGAACTATCATTTCTTTTTCGATGACTTTAAACATTTACCCTCCTTATTTTTACAGGACAGGGATTAGTTTCAAATTCGAAGGTTTTATTTGAAGTTATCAGACGAATAAAACCAGGTGAAATTGTCTTTCGTAAAACCACAGGATATTTCTTTGAAATCTTATGAGATTTTAACATAACATTATCACCATTTTGAATATCAAATTTGGAAGCATCAATTGGATTAATTATCAGAGTTTCTTCAGGTTCAATTTCCCTCAAACCTTCTATAAGTTGATTTAAATACATTCCCATGTATGTATAAAGATTTTTTTCTTGAATCAGAGTATACGGGAAAGCTCTTGTTTTTATTTGAACTATATTCTTCTTTGGTTTGGAATTAAATTCAGGAAGCTTGATAGTCAGTTTTTTTGGAATAAGTTTTGATAATTCTTTTTTATTGAATTTCAGTTCTTGTTTGCCCAGCTTCTTTGCGAGTTTTGCAAAAATCGCAGAATTTGATAGAACCTTTTCTGAAGTTTTTACAACTGCTTTCAGTTTCTTTCTTTTATCAGTAAGGGTTACATAAGTTCCGGAAATCTCACTCCAGGTAGCTGTTGGCAGAATAAGATCAGGTTTAAGTTTTTCAGAAGGAGGAAAAGGGCTTTGATGAATAATGAAATTCACATTGGGTCTTTTTTTGAAAGGAGAATCACCGATTAAATATAAGCTATCAATTTTTCCTTTTGAAATTTTATCAAGAATATCCTGATGAGGTTTTAAATCAACTGATGATAATAAACCCGGAAGATTACCATAAGGATTAAGGACAAACAATTTAGAACCTGTAAGTTTGATGATTTTTTCAATATTCCTAAGTATCTCTTTTGCTTCAGTTAAATCCAATATAGTTGGACCTAAAATAATAGTAGATGATGAATCTTTGAATAATTTCATCACTTCAGAAATTTCAGGAGAAACTTCTTTTCCTTTTTCAAAAGATTCTACAATTTCTTTAACAAATTCTTTTTCTTTTCCAGTTTCCGGAGTTAAATGATGTGAAGCAAATCTTGAAGTTGTATCATTAATCCAACCGATCTGTAGATATGGGATTCCTTTTTCTGCTGCTCGTTTAATGGCAAGAGTAACAGGAGCATAATTATAATTTCCATTTAAGAATAAGGAGATAATTGACTCAGATTTTTCGATTTTCTCTATTGAAATTGATTTTTCTGCCAGAGAAATGTAAGGAATTAAATTATTAGTAAGAACAGATGATGTAATATTTATAGTTTTAATTACTTGCTGAGCAAATTGTTTCGCTGCCACAATCTCTTCAAGTGTGAGATTTGGTGAAAGATAAACTGCTACTTTGTTTCCATCTGCTTTTTTTAATTTATCAGATGCTTTCAAGAAAGCTTCTTCCCAGGTAATAAAACCCAGACCTTCCGGGAATTGATACTGTGGCTCTAAAATTCTATCTGGATTGTTGACAAGCTCTATCAAACAAAAACGACCTTTTACACAAAGTTCACCACCAGTTAAATGTGGATCTCCAAGAGGAAGAGTGCCAATCACTTTATTTTCTTTTGTTAAAATTTGGATATCACAATTTAGTCCACATAAGGAACAAATGGAAGAATTGTATTTTTCCGGAATACCGGACCACTTTTTTGTTTTTTCTGATAAAGTTCCAGTTGGACAAACCGAAACACAGGCACCACAGAATTCACAATTTGCATCCAGGTGAGATTGGTTAAAAGCCGGACCAATGGTTGAGTATCTTCCTCTATTATTTAAAGATATTATGGAACTCTTTCTGTGTTCATGACAGATACGTACACATCGACCGCAATAAATACAAAGATTGTAGTCTCTATCAAAGAATGGATCTTTTTTTTCAACTGGTAGATTCCGGTAATAGACTGGAAATTCTATCTCGTCGATTTTTAGATACTCAACAACTTTCTGAAGCTCACAATCTTTATCTTTAGGGCACCATCTACAGCCTGTGGTAAATCCTACTTTTCTGATTGTTCCCTGATAATCCGAACATTCTTCAGCTTCATCGCAGATAAGACAAGCTGATGGATGTTCACTAAGAATGAGTTGAAGGATTTCTGTTCGCATTTCCTGTAGGATTTTTGAATGAGTTCGAATTGTCATTCCATCTTTCACCTGTGTTGTACATGCTGTAGGATATCCTTTCACACCATCAACTTCAACAATGCATAACCTGCATCCTCCATAAGGTGAGAGTTCGGGATGGAAGCATAGGTGGGGAATGAAGATATCATTTTGCTGAGTAGCGTGCAAAATCGTTAATTTATTTTCTACATCATAGGATTGATTGTTAATAGTTATTTTGATTTTACCATTATTTTGCATCAGCAGTACTCCCTTTAGACCTGATTATAATTGCGTCACCTGCTATGGCATCGAAACGACAGATTTCATAACAGGCTCGGCATTTGATACATTTACTTGGGTCGAGATTATGTGGTTGTGACCTGGGACCCGTGATAGCTCCAGTTGGGCATGCACTTACGCAACGCTGGCATCCTGTACATTTTTCAGGAATTACTCTATATTCTACTAAATTTTTGCATATTGCAGCCGGGCAACTTTTATCTACGACATGCGCCAAATATTCTGATCTAAAGTAGCGAAGCGTGGTTAGTACCGGATTTGGAGCCGTCTGTCCTAATCCGCAAAGCGAACTTGTTTTTATCAAGTTGGCAAGATTTTCTAATCTTTCAAGGTCTTCTATCTCACCTTTGCCTTCAATAATTAGATCGAGTATCTCTAGCATTTGCACAATTCCAACCCGGCATGGAACACACTTTCCACAAGATTCCTCCAGAGTAAAATTTAGAAAATAGCGAGCAAAATCTACAATGCAAGTGTCGTTGTCAATTACAATCATACCACCGGATCCCATTATTGATCCTGCTTTGTTTAGTGAGTCAAAATCTATGGGTAAATCAAGCATATCCTCAGGGATACATCCTCCCGAAGGACCTCCAGTTTGAACAGCTTTGAATTTTTTATTGTTCTTAATTCCACCGCCAATATCAAAAACAATCTGTTTTAATGAAATTCCCATAGGCACTTCAACTAAACCTGTATTATTAATCTTACCAACAAGAGAAAATATTTTTGTTCCCTTGCTGTTGTTTGTACCAATATTTGAATACCAATCTACTCCCTTAGAAATAATATGAGGAACATTAGCCCAAGTTTCAACATTATTAATTGTAGTGGGTTTTCCTCTAAATCCAACCTGAGTGGGATAAGGTGGTCTTGGTCTTGGCAATGCACGCTTGCCTTCAATTGAGGCTATTAAAGAAGTTTCTTCTCCAGACACAAAAGCTCCAGCACCTTCAAATAAACGAATATCAAAATTAAAATCAAATCCAAGAATAGACTCTCCAAGTAACCCATATTCTCTGGCTTGTTGTAAAGCAATCTTTAAATGTCTAATTGCAAGAGGGTATTCCAAACGAACATAAATAAAGCCCTCCGATGCTCCTATGGCATAGGCTCCTATTATCATACCTTCAATTACACTATGAGGATTACCTTCCAGCACACTTCTGTCCATAAAGGCACCCGGGTCTCCCTCATCCGCATTGCAAATAATATACTTAATATCTGAAGCAGTATTACGGCAGCTCTCCCATTTTATGCCTGTAGGAAAACCTGCCCCTCCTCTGCCTCTCAATCCGGATATTTTGATTTCATCAATTACTTCCCCTGGTGTCAAACTTTGAAGTGTCTTTGTAATAGCTTTATATCCATCTAGGGCTAAATAGTCTTTGATATCGGTAGGATCTATTAATCCATTGTTGCCAAAAACAATCCGTTTCTGCTTTTTATAAAATGGAATATCCTTCTCATAGACTATTTTTTTCTTGGTAACAGGATCTCGATAGAGAAGTCTGTTAATTATTTTTTTATTTATTATCGTTTCTGAAATTATTTCTTCTACGTCTTTGATTTTTACTCTTTCATAAAAAATACCTTTAGGATGAATAAGAACAATGGGACCACGTTCACAGAATCCATGACATCCTGTAGATTTGATATTGACAGATTCTACACCCTGTCTTCTTATTTCTTCTCTGAACACACCAACAATAATTCCGGATCCCTGAGCCTGACAACCGGTACCTCCACAAACAGTGATGCAGGTTTTATTTTTTTTCCTTGATTTTAAAATATTGGTCCTTATTTTTTCCAGTTGTTCAATACTATTTCCTTTTTTCATTTGTCAACCTCTCTCTCTGTTTCATATTCAGTTCTGTATTTTTGAATTAGTTCATCGACAGATTTAATCCGCATATGCCCATGATATTCATTATCGAAGATGACAATAGGACCCAAAGCGCAGGCTCCGACACAATTCACCGTTTCAAGTGAGAACATTTTATCTTCGGTAGTTTCTCCCGGTTCTATAAGAAGCCATCTTTTGAATTCTTCAAGGATGTTTTGGGAACCTCTAACATGACAGGCAGTTCCGAGACATACTTTGATCGAATGTCTTCCCGGAGCTGTAAACCTGAACTGAGAATAAAAAGATGCTACACCATAAACTTGACCTTCTGTTATTCGTAAGAAGTTGGCAATTTCTTCAACACCTTGTTTTGAGATGTATCCAATCTCTGCTTGAATTTTCTGGAGAATTGGAATTAAATTCTCTTCGTCAACAGTAAATTCTTTAAAGATTTTAGTAATTTTTTTTTTCAAATTTTTCACTTAATATCTACCTTTTTTAAATTCATCAGAGAAAAATGCACAATCAGTAGGTTCAGCCTCTCCTCGAACACAATCTTCTGCAAATTCATCGCAAGTTGGAGCACCACATAATCCGCAATCCTTTTGAGGTAATTTTGATGAGATACGCATTTTTTGTTTCATTTTTCTAATGGATATTGAAATGTCAGGATTAAAAGATCGGGTTGGACGTGGAAGAACAGGATGTTCTAAAAAATAATATCCCTCATTATAATTAGTTATAACTTTTTCTTTATCAAAAGGATTTATATCTCCATATTTTTTTTGTAGAAATATAGAATTGTGCCTGGAGATATATGGATTTTCCATACAAAAAGCTCCACCAACACATCCTTGTTTACAGGCAAGTGCTTCTATAAAATCAATGTCTCTGAGTTTTGAACTCACGATATCATCAAAAACCATTTTTGCATTTTGCACACCCGTAACTGTGAGACAGTTTTCCAATCCCACACTACGAGAAATATAATTTAAAACACCCCAACCTTTTCCAAAATGAAATGTATCTTGATATTCCTTATCTTTTTCATCTAATAGTTGTTGAATTATTGGAAATATCAAGCTATAAATATCACGAATAGGAATTGCACCATCAATCCATGAACTTTTCTTTTCTGCAGGTTGTTTGATAGAAACAAATATTGCCGGGCATGGTGTTAGATAGAAAACACCAATTTCTTTTGGGTTTATTTTGAGTTTTTCTGAATATATCTGTTTTGTTCTTTTTGCTACTATTTCCCTGGGAACATCAATAGGTTCTATCAATCCAACTAAGTTTGGGTATTTTACCTGAATTAAACGAACGATTGATGGACAAAAAGAGCTGATTAACGGTCGAATATCTGGATGAGTTTTTAAATGGTGAAGAAGTGCAAAGCCTAATTCATCGCTTGTTTTAGATATATCAGCAATTTCATTAAAACCAATCTGTTTTAAAGCTTGATTTACAATAGTAGGATGAATATTCAAGCCAAATTGAGCATAAAGTATTGGAGATGGAATAGCTATTAAATATTTGAATGATTTAAGATCATCAACTGTACTAATAATTGGCTTGAAAACATGTTGAGGACAATTGGCTATACATTCTCCGCAGTCAATGCAGAGATCACTTAAGAAAGTTATTTCTTTGCGAAACCGTAATGCTTGTGTTGGACAGAAACGAATGCATTTCAAACTACCATCGCATCGCTCTTTGATAATTTCATGAGCATGGTAAAAATACTGATCCATATTATTCCTGTATTACATAAAATTTCATTTCGACTTTTGTTCCCGCTCCCACTTCTGAACTTATTTTTAGTTCATCAGAATTTTTTTTTATATTAGGAAGTCCCATTCCAGATCCGAATCCCAAAACTCGCTGATCTTCAGTAGCTGTTGAATATCCTTTCTGCATGGCAAGTTCTATATCAGAAATACCTTTGCCCCGATCATCAATAATTATCTGAATTTCTTTTTCATTGGCATTTAGGATCAAGTTTGCTTCCTTTGCATGCATAACAACATTCATCTCACCTTCATAAGCTGAAATTGAAACTCTTTTGATAAGATAAGGATCATAACCGATATTTTGTAAAATTGATTTAATTTGAGTTGATAATAAACCAGAGTTTGAAAAGTCCTGTCCATCAATGTGGAATTTACGAATAATAGTATTTTTTTTTTCAACTGATTCAATGAGTTTTACAAAATTTGAAATCGAATTGCTATCCGCATTTGCAATCTTAACACAAGCTTCAAACATATCATTTTCAGTTAAAAGAATAATCATATTTTTTTCTTCAGCAAATTCCAGGATTTCTTTATTAGGTTTTTTCCCTCTAATAAAGATAATCGCTTTGAATAAAGAAAGATAAGCTGATATTACAACTTGTTTGGTGCATAATCCTGTAAGAAGAACTGAACCGGATTTACTGTATGCCAGGACATCACTCACTAAATCAGATGCATACACACCATTTATTTTAGTTGAAAGAAGTTTTTTACCTTGAACAACATCAGCCTTAAGTACTTCCTTTATTTTTTTTATATTAAGATTTAATCTAAATTCTTCAGCCATAGAAATTATTTATATTTAAGGTGTTAAACCAATTCCGACCAATTTACTTACCAACTCATATGTAGAAAGATCTGACCCTAATATAATAACATAAAATCTATTAGCAAGGTCAATTGTTTCTTGAGGAACTTCTTTTTCATGAGTTATAACTATAGCTGCGAGATTCACTAGATTTGCAGCTGAAACTGTATTTTTGTGAGTCTGAATTGTAAGCCAAAGATTTCCTGACTTTGCATTAGTCATTACATCAGAGAGCATATCAGAAATAAAAACTCCTTCTACATTTCTTTCCTCTACGTTTGTTAAAGTCTTCAAATTTAATTTCTCAATAATTTCTATTAGTTGCATTGATTCCTCCTGAAATTATATTTTTTAATTATTTTTCTGGTAGTGTTAAACAAAGCATATCAACATCTTTAATTATTTCTGCATAACAATTTGCAATATTATTTACTAGTTTATGAGATACGATTTTAATTGTGGATTTAGATGATTTTCTTCTCTGATTAAAATAATCTTCCAGAATAGATATTTGTTTTGGAGAAAGCTGCTTCTTTTCATCAATGGGAAGGTAACCAAAGGCAACATAAATCCAGGTTCGTTTTGGTTCGAGTTTTTTCAGAAGTACATTTACTTCACATTTTTCATCACAACCCGTACACATCATTACTCCGAGTAGTTCGTCAAATTTTTCCAGTTTATCACATTTTGTGCATTTTAGATTGAATTTTATGGATTGTGCGCTACCCATAAAATTCCATAAGTGTACTCCTTCACGATACTCTTCGATTGGGGGTGTGTGTTCGGTGGAGAAATAAGTAGCTATCTTACCACAATGGTAACACTTTTCTGTTATGATAAAACAAGGTATTACATCTACCATTTCCCAGATATGTGAGCATTTTTCTTCATGCATATCGTCCTCCATTATGAGATGTATCAGGTATTACATAAAAAACTATTTTAAATAATTTTTATTAATTCATAGTGTCAACAAAAATTTAATTAGTTATAGTTTTTTAGGAAACAATTATATATTGATTTTTACCTACCCACAAAGAAAAATTAGTTAATTAAAATAAGACACAATTCCAAGTGATAAAGAATTTTTCTTAGATAAAATTCAAAAATAATTAATATAAAAATTTACAAAATAGATTTGATTATTTTTTTTGATAATTATAATCTTCAATAATATATTAAGGATTTTTTATGTTTCAGAAAGATTTAAATTATTACTATAATAAATTCAAATTCGGAGAAGACAGTTTTCATAATTTAATGAAGAATAGAGTTCATGAAATACTACTTGTTTCAACTTTCTATGATGCCTTTATCTTTGAGCAGGATGGAAGACTTTCCGAACAAATTATTGGAGAATATCGGCAGTTAAATTTAAGCACAGCTCCTCGCATTACAAGCGTTCCCACAGGAGAACAAGCGTTAAAAAAGATGGAGAAACGTTCCTTTGATCTGGTAATCACTATGATGCGAATAGGTAATATTACTCCTTTTGAATTAGGCAAAAGAATCAAAGAAAAGAATCCGGATTTACCTATTCTCCTTCTACTTAATATTCAAGCTGATATTTCTCTTGTTAAGCAAAATGAAAATATGTTGAAATACATAGATGATATATTCCTATGGAATGGAGACACAAAACTTTTTTTAGCTATGATTAAGCAAGCAGAAGATAAAAGAAATATCAAATATGATACAAAAAACGGTTTTGTGCGAGCTATTCTACTTATTGAGGATTCAATTGTTTATTACTCTATGTTTCTACCGCTCTTATATGCTGAAATATTGCAGCAAACACATCTTCTTATTACAGAAGAATTGAGTGATGTTAATAAACGCCTTCGTATGAGAGCTCGACCAAAAGTTATTTTAGTTCACAATTATGAGGATGCGATCAAATATCTAAAAATGTATAAAGAGTATCTTGTAGGTATAATATCGGATGTAAGTTTTACAAAGAAAGGAAAAATCGATTCACAAGCAGGGATTAAGCTGATCAATAAGATTAAAATGGAGGATTATGATATCCCTGTTATTCTCCAGTCATCAGAAATCAAAAATGAAAAAAAGGCTAAAAAAATGGGAGCTGATTTCTTGCATAAGCAATCTAAGACTCTCTTGCATGATTTAAAACAAATAATAAAAAGAGATTTAGGTTATGGTGATTTTATTTTTCGGAATAGAAAGGAACAAGAGATTGGACGAGCCAGAACAATGTGGGAATTTGAGAATAAACTTCGTACTGTTCCCGGTGAATCACTTTTATATCACAGTGAAAAAAATGATTTTTCCGGTTGGCTCGTAGCTCATAGTGAAATCCAGGTTGCGCGGAAAATACGACCGATTCAAATAAAAGATTTCAAAAATACTAAAGAATTAAGGAAACATTTATTAGAAACTTTCAAGCTTGTTCGTCAGAGCAGAACCAGGGGAAAAATCATTAATTTTGAGCCTTCGACTTTAACTGAAGTTGATCAGGTTATTAAATTAGCAGAAGGTTCATTAGGAGGTAAGGGTAGAGGATTGGCTTTCCTGAATGCTTTATTGGTTACAATGGAATTTGAAAAGCAATTTCCTGAAGTAAATATTTCGCTTCCAAGCACAGCTATTATTGGCACAAGTGAATTTGATTTATTTATCAGTCATAATAATATCGGAGAATGGATTATAACTAAGAGCGATAAAGAAATACAGAAAATTTTTATAAATGGAGAATTATCTTTGGAACTTATAAAGAAATTAAAAATTTATATAAAAAAAATAAATTTTCCAATTGCAGTTCGCTCTTCCGGTTTGCTTGAAGATTCTCAATCCCAACCATTTGCTGGAATCTATAATACATTTATGCTGCCCAATAATCATCCTGATAAAAAAGTTCGTTTCAGACAATTAATGGATGCTATTAAACTCGTATTTTCATCAGTTTTTCTTAAAAGCGCAAGAAGTTATATAGAAAGTATTAATTACAAACCCGAAGAAGAGAAAATGGCAGTTATCATTCAAGAAATGGTTGGCAACAATTTTTGTGGTAACTATTATCCACATATTTCTGGTGTTGGTGAATCTTATAATTTTTATCCTACTTCAGATTTAAAAATCAGTGATGGTGTAGCTTTATTGGCAATGGGATTGGGAAAATCTGTAGTAGAAGGTGAACAGAATTACAGATTCTGCCCAAAATATCCAAAAATTGAAACTCTCCAACCAGAAGAAATGATTCGTGATTCTCAAAAGTATTTTTATGCAATTAATATGGACGATAAAGACTTTAATTTATTGGAAGGAGATGAGTGCACATTAAACAGGATGAGAATTAAAGAGGCTGAACAGCATGGATCTTTGAAACATCTTGTTTCTGTCTGGGATTATCAGAATAATAGGATGGTTGATGGATTATCAGCAAAAGGTTTGAGAGTTGTAACATTCTCAGATGTGCTAAAATATAATTATTTTCCATTGGCAAAAATTATTGAGCAGATTCTTAAAATCGGAGAAAAGGCAATGGGAATTCCTGTTGAAATTGAATTTGCAGTTGACCTTGCAAAAGATGAAGCAAAGCAATTAAAACCAACGTTTTATGTTCTTCAAATCAGACCTCTTACAATTAATATTCAGGAAATCACCATATACTCTGATACAATTAATAAAGACTCTTTACTTCTTTATACAGAAAATGGTTTGGGTAATGGAATAATAAAGGATATATACGATGTAATCTATATCGATCCGGATAAATTCGATAAAACTAAGACTGTTTCAATGAGAGAAGAAATTTCTTATCTTAATGAAAAAATGAAAAAAGAAGACCGTGGGTATATTTTGATTGGTCCGGGAAGATGGGGTTCAAGAGATCAATTCCTGGGTATTCCGGTGAAGTGGGCAGATATTTATAAAGCAAAGATCATTATTGAAACAAGTTTTGATGATTTTATTGTAGATGCTTCTCAAGGTACACATTTCTTTCATAATCTGGTTGCTATGAATGTTGGTTACTTTCATATTCCTTATCATTCAGAAACAGATTTTATCTCATGGGATTGGCTTATAAAGCAAAATATTGTAGAAAAGACAAATTATTTTATTCACGTAAAAATGGAGCATCCAATGGTTGTTAAGATGGATGGAAGAAAAGGTATTGCGACTATTTCCAGGTAATATAAATTAAGTGCAATTGCAGATAACAAGGATATTCATTATAAAAAATATAACTACCTAAAGAAATGTTTGACAAATAAAATTGGAAATAAATTTTCTCTCAAAATTATTGAAAATAAAAAAAATAAATGGAGGAGTTTTTCATGAAAATGAATGATTTTCTTAACCAAGTTGAAGCAAGGGATTGGGGGCAAAAAGAATTCTTACAAGCAGTAAGAGAAGTTGTGGAATCTGTCTGGTCAATTTATGAATCTAATCCCCGCTATCAAGAAGCTAAAATCTTAGATAGAATGGTTGAACCTGAACGCGTCATTATGTTTCGTGTTCCCTGGGTTCGTGATAATGGTGAAGTTGTGGTTAATCGTGGATTCCGTGTTGAATTCAATAGTGCAATAGGTCCATATAAAGGTGGACTTCGTTTCCATCCAAGTGTAACGCTCAGTGGTTTAAAATTTCTTGGGTTTGAGCAAACTTTTAAAAATAGTCTGACCACGCTACCAATGGGTGGAGGAAAAGGTGGTTCGGATTTTGATGCTAAAGGAAAATCTGATAATGAAATTATGAGATTCTGCCAGTCATTTATGGCTGAGCTTTTCCGACATATCGGACCAAACACCGATGTACCGGCAGGTGATATAGGTGTTGGTGGAAGGGAAATCGGTTATCTTTTTGGTATGTATAAGAAATTGAAAAATGAGTTTACAGGTGTTCTTACCGGCAAAGGTTTAAATTGGGGTGGAAGTTTAATTCGTCCTGAAGCAACGGGATTTGGTGTGGTTTATTTTGCAGAAGAAATGCTCAAAACAAAAGGAGAATCTGTTAAAGGGAAAACTGTAGCAGTTTCCGGTTTTGGTAATGTTGCCTGGGGTGCTGTTCAAAAAGTAAATGACTTAGGAGGAAAAGTCGTAACTCTCTCCGGTCCTGATGGATACATTTATGATAAGGATGGAATTAAAGGTGATAAGGTTGATTTCTTACTTGAGATGAGAGCAAGCAACAGGGATATGGTTCAGGATTATGCTGATGAGTTTAATGTTCCCTTCCATCCGGGAAAAAGACCTTGGGAAGTTAAATGTGATATTGCATTTCCATGTGCTATTCAAAATGAGCTCGATGAAAAAGATGCACAACAACTTGTCTCGAATGGATGTATCTGTGTTTCTGAGGGAGCTAATATGCCCTGTACTCCAGAAGCTATCAAAATTTTCCAGGATAATAAGCTGCTATACGCCCCTGGTAAGGCAGCTAATGCTGGTGGTGTTTCAGTTTCCGGTCTGGAAATGTCTCAGAATAGTCTAAAATACAATTGGTCTCGGGAAGAAGTGGATGAAAAATTGCATTGCATTATGAAGGCAATTCATTGCCAATGTGTTGAATATGGGAAAGAAGGTGATTATGTGGATTATGTGAAAGGGGCTAATATCGCTGGATTTTTAAAAGTTGCAAATTCAATGCTTGACCAGGGGGTTGTTTAATCTTTTTTTGCAATAATGTGATTAATCATTTGCAATCATATATATTCATGAGGAGTTAAGAAAATATGGAAATAACTAATGTTGCTGAAGTCGTGGATGAATGCATTCAAAAAAATGGTAACACACTGATACCTGTATTACAGGATATACAATCTCATTATAACTATCTTCCGGAAGAAATATTTGATGAAGTTTCCCAGAAAATGAATATACCTCTAATCGATGTTTATGGGGTAGCAACTTTTTATAAATCCTTCAGCCTTACTCCAAAAGGGAAGCATATCATAACTGTTTGTATGGGAACTGCCTGCCATGTTAGGGGAGGTCAGAGAATTGCAGAAAGAATTGCCAGAGAACTGGAAATCGAGCCAGGGGAAACAACCTCTGATATGAATTTCACTCTTGAAACAGTGAATTGTCTTGGTTGTTGTGCCATCGGTCCTATTATTATGATTGATGGAGAATATTACGGACAAATGACGATTCAAAAAGCAATATCTTTGTTGAATGAATATAAAGCTAAACTAAAAGAGGAAGAAGCAGATGATTCAAGTAAAAGTTAAGTGTCCTTATTGTGGACAAAGTCTAATGACTGATGAAAAGAAAATTGATAATCATCCCAGTGTAAAAGTCTCAATAAAATTGAAAGATAAAAGCGGCTTCCTATATTTAAGTTCGCTTTATGGAAGCTATGAAATTATCTCTGAAATTGATTTACCTATGGATGCAATTGTATTATTCTTCTGTCCACATTGTAATGCAGATTTAAGAGGAGAGCGCTTGTGTGATAAATGCAATGCTCCGATGGTTGTTTTAAAATCCTTTACCGGCGGCAATATCCAGATCTGTTCGCGACGAGGGTGTAAAAAGCATCTGGTGGAGTTTGAAAACCTGGAAGATGAACTTTTATCCTTCTACAAAGCTTATCCATTATTTTTTAGTAACATTACTAAAAAGGAGGATGAATGAAAAATCTCGATTCTCTACGAAATAGAATTATTAAAGAAAGTTCATCCAATCTGCCCTGTATTACAATTTCTTCTGGCACATGTGGTCAGGCGCGTGGATCCTTGAAGGTTATTCAGGCTTTTCAGGATGCATTAGAAAAACATAAGCTTGAAGATAAAATTAGCATTAAAGTAACTGGTTGTCACGGTTTCTGTGAAGCTGAACCTAATATCATCATTTATCCTGATGAAATATTTTATCATAATGTTGATCCTGAAGATGCGGAAGAGATTATTCTTGAAACTGTGATGAACAAAAAAATCATAGATAGATTGATTTATTCAGATATAATTACCGGTGAAAAAACTCCATCTTTCCAGGATATTTCCTTCTACAAAAAGCAATACCGTCTTATTATGGGAAATAATTCTTTGATAGATCCTACCAGTATTGACGATTACCTGTTTGTTGGAGGATATAAATCACTTGAAAAAGTACTATCTCAAATGAATTCTGAGCAAGTGATAGATGCAGTCAAAAAATCAGGTTTACGAGGTAGAGGAGGAGGAGGTTTCCCCACTGGTTATAAATGGTCATTCTGCAAAAAAACACCGGGTGATTTCAAATACATAATCTGCAATGCTGATGAAGGAGATCCGGGTGCTTATATGGATAGGAGTCTGCTTGAGGGAAATCCTCATAGTGTTCTGGAGGGTATGATAATCGGTGCTTTCGCTATTGGAGCAAGAGAAGGATGGATTTATGTTAGAGAAGAATATCCCCTTGCTGTAAAGAATATTACGCTTGCAATAAATCAGGCAAGAGAACTTGACTTGCTTGGTAAAGATATTCTTGGTTCCGGATTTGATTTTGATATAAAAATTGCCAAAGGTGCAGGAGCTTTTGTCTGCGGCGAAGAAACTGCTTTGATTGCTTCCATTGAAGGCAAAAGAGGAGTGCCCAGACAAAGACCACCTTTCCCTGTGCAGAAAGGACTTCGTAATAAACCGACAAATATAAATAATGTAGAAACCTGGGCAAATATTCCTCTTATTATAGATAAAGGAGCAGATTGGTTTGCGAGTATTGGAAGTGAAAAAAGTAAAGGAACGAAAATATTCTCTTTAGTTGGCAAAGTTCAGGATACAGGACTGGTTGAAGTTCCAATGGGTATCTCTCTCAGGGAAATAATCTACGATATTGGAAGAGGAATCCCTGATGGAAGAAGATTCAAAGCGGTTCAAACAGGAGGTCCTTCAGGTGGATGTATCCCCAAAGAACTTATCAACTTACCCATAGATTATGATTCTCTCACTCAAGCAGGTTCAATAATGGGTTCAGGTGGTCTGATCGTTATGGATGAAAGTACCTGTATGGTGGATATAGCTAAATATTTTTTAACCTTCCTTTTAGACGAATCCTGCGGTAAATGTCTTCCTTGCAGAAAAGGTATTCAAAAAATGCTTGAGATAGTTACAGATATAACCAATGGAAATGGCAAAGAAGAAGACTTGAAAACCTTGGAAGAATTAGCTTATGTGATACAAGATACTTCTTTATGCGGCTTGGGACAAACAGCTCCCAATTCAGTATTATCGACTCTTAGATATTTTAGACAGGAATATCTTGATCATATAAACAAAAAAAGATGTGATGCAGCAGTATGCAAAAATATTATTTCATCTCCCTGTCAACATACCTGCCCGATAGATACAGAAGCTCCACTGTATATTGCTCTTATTGCCAGGAAAAGATATGAAGAATCTCTGGATGTGATAAAGAGTGAAAATCCTTTTGCTTCTGTTGTTGCTCGTGTATGTCATCATCCTTGTGAATCTAAATGCCGTGCAGGTGAAGCTGGAAAACCAGTTTCAATAAGAGGATTGAAAAGATTTGTAACAGATTATGGATTAAAAAACGGTTTATGTTTACAAACTGATTCTACTGTAGATAAAAATAAAGAAAAGGTGGCGATAATTGGCTCAGGTCCTGCTGGACTTACCTGTGCATTCTACCTAGCAAAAAAAGGATACCAGGCAACTGTTTTTGAAAAATTATCTGTTGTCGGTGGTATGCTAACAACAGCAATCCCAAAATTCAGATTACCGAGGGAAATCCTTAATGCTGATTTAGAATTTATAAAAAGCTCAGGATTTGAGATTCAAACTGAAAAGGAATTAGGTAGAGATTTCACCATACAAGAACTTTACGATCAGAATTTCAAAGCGATTTTCATAGCAACTGGAGGTCATCAATCCTGGAAATTGGGTATTCCCGGTGAGGATTCAAAAGGAGTATTATATGGTCTTGAAGTACTTAAAGATATCAATATGGATAGAGAAATAAAGATTGGTAAAAAGGTTGGAATTGTAGGTGGAGGAAATTCAGCAGTTGATGCAGCAAGAGCTTTATTACGAAAGGGATTATCCGATACGGTTACGATTTATTATAGAAGAACAATTAACGAAATGCCTGCTTATCAGGAAGAAATAGATGCTGCTCTTGAAGAAGGTATTGAAATAAAATTCTTAACTTCTCCCACGAAAATAATCTCTAAAAATGGAGTTCTTAAAGGCTGCGAATTTGTAAAAATGGAACTGGGTGAAGTGGATGCATCAGGTAGAAGAAAGCCAATACCTATTGAAGGCTCAAAGTTTATTGCAGAACTTGATAACCTGATTGTTGCTATCAGTGAATATCCGGATACTTCCTTCCTAGATAAAGGCACAGAATTACAGGTTACAGAAGGTGGTAATATTGTAGTGGATACGGAGACATTGCAGACAACACAGAACGGAATTTTTGCCGGAGGGGATATTGTTATGGCTTCAAATACAGTTATTCAGGCTATCGCTGCTGGAAAAATCGCATCAGAGTCAATTGAACAATTCCTGAAAGGTGAAAAAGTTAAAAGAGAATATAAATTAAACCGACCTTCTAAATATATTGAACCTCTTGAACTTTCTGAAGAAGAATTACAGGAAATAAGATCACAAATAATGCCATATTTATCTCCTGAAGAAAGAAAATCAAATTTTGGAGAAGTAGAACTCGGATTTGAGGAAGAACAGGCAATAAAAGAAGCCAAACTTTGCTTAAGATGTGACCTTGAGACTAAAGAGGGACAACAGTTTCTGGAAGAACTGAAAAACGAAAAAGAAGAAGCGAGGAAAAATGCCTAATATAAAAATTGATGGTATAGATTTTGAAGCACCGGAAGGCTGGACAATTCTGGAAGCAGCTAAATTTTTAGGATTGGAAATACCCACTCTATGTTATAATGAAGGACTCACTTCCTGGGGAGGATGCAGACTCTGTGTAGTAGAGATTGGAAAAGATGACAACACCAGACTTGTTTCGTCTTGTACCTATCTTGTTGAGGAGGGACTTAATATCCGAACTGCTTCAAGAAGAGTAATTCGGGCAAGAAAGGTGCTGATTGAGCTTCTGATTGCTTCCTGTCCAACTTCAAAAACAATTCAGGATCTGGCAGCTAAATTCGGTGTCCAGAAAGTTAGATTCAAACCGGATTGGGAAGATTGTATATACTGTGGATTATGTGTAAGAATGTGTGAAGAACAGATGGATGCTAAAGCAATAGGATTTGTTGAAAGGGGTGGAAAGTTGAGAATAACAACACCTTTTGATAGAAGATCTGATGTCTGTCGCTTGTGTGGTGCATGTATGTATATTTGCCCGACATGCCAATTAAGATGTGATGGTCCAAATCCTCAAAATCTGGTTTGTGGTGGTTGTTTAAATACACTTCAGCCCACCTGTTTAGAATATTATGATGATTATATGTGCTATGAAGGTCTCAAAGGTGACTGTGGGACCTGCATTAGAGAAGAACCGGAAAAAATAAAAAAAACAAGGAGAATAAAATGAGTTTAACAAGATTAAATGCTTCAGCAGCAACTTTAACAAAAAACCGAACTGAAGGTTCTGTCAGTCCTTTTAGCGGGATGTGTGTCACTTGTGTTGATGGATGTATTGGTATGTGTGAAATCGGGAAATCCGCATATCGAGGTCATGAAGTAATCTACCCCCAGCCTTTTGGCATAATTACTACAGCTGCAGAAAAGGACTATCCTGTAGATTATTCTCACTTTAATATTCTTGGAACTGCAGTTGGTGCTATCGGAATAGAAGCAGATAGTAATAAAGCCATCTTTCCAAATGTGGATTTAGAAACCAGTATAGGTGCAAAAAACAAAATGAAATTCAAACTCCCATTTATTATACCTGGACTTGGTTCCACGAATATAGCAAAAAACAATTGGCCCGGTCTTGCTATTGGTTCTGCGATTTCAGGAACCGCACTTACTATTGGTGAAAATGTTGTTGGAATGGATGTGGAATCTGAATTCAAAAATAAGAACATCATTAAGGCACCGGATCTGGAATGGAGAATCAGATTATTCCGTGAATGGCAACAAGAAGGTTATGGTGACATCATTCTTCAAGCAAATGTTGAGGATACAAATCTTGGAGTTCAGGAATTCGGATTATCAAAACTTGGAGTTACTACAGTTGAAATAAAATGGGGACAGGGTGCAAAAGATATTGGCGGTGAAGTTAAGATCAAAAACCTTGAAAAAGCTCAACTTCTTTACAAAAGAGGATATGTTGTTCTTCCTAATCCTACAGACCCCAAAATTATTGAAGCTTTCAAAAAAGGTGCTTTCAAAGAATTTGAGCGTCACTCACGCGTTGGAATGGTTACAAGAGATGGTTTCCTAAAACGAGTTGAAGAATTACGAAAATTGGGAGCAAAGAGAATATTCTTGAAAACAGGTGCATATAGACCTGCTGACCTTGCCAGAGCTATTAAGTTCGCATCAGAAGCAGAGATTGACCTGCTCACAGTCGATGGAGCCGGTGGTGGAACAGGAATGAGCCCCTGGAGGATGATGAACGAATGGGGTGTGCCTGCAGTTGAGCTTCATTCCTTACTTTATGAATATACAGATATGTTAAAAAAGAAAGGTAAATTTGTCCCGGATCTGGCTCTTGCTGGTGGTTTCACATTTGAAGACCAGATTTACAAAGGAATTGCTCTTGGTGCTCCTTATGTTAAACTAATCGGCATGGCAAGAGCACCTCTTGCTGCAGCAATGGTTGGCAAGACAATCGGCAAGAAGATCGATGAAGAACAGGTGCCAGTTTATATTGAAAGATTTGGAGTAGCAAAAGAAGAAATATTTGTAACTGCACCTGAATTAGAAGAAAAATATGGTGATAGATTTAAAGATATCCCAACAGGAGCAATTGGTCTTTACACTTATTACCATCGTTTAGCTCAGGGAATGCGACAACTAATGTGTGGAAGTCGTAAATTTGCGTTAAAACACCTTACGCGTAATGATATAGCTGCCATAACTAAAGAAGCAAGTGAGATGACCAAAATTAATTATATTATGGATGTTGATAGAGAAGAAGTGGAGAAGATACTGGAAAGTTAATAATTCTATCAACAAAAATTGCTTTATTACACATATTTAAAGCCCTCAAAAATTTGAGGGCTTTTTTTTTTATTTGGAGTAGATGACTTGTCAGCTAAAAATTTGAGGATGCTGTCTATCTCAAAACAAAATTGTACTAACCTTCCGAATCCTCATAAACCGAGAAAATTGCAAAAAGGCTTTGGAATGTGATTTCATCTTTCCGAATTTTCTCTCAAAGGAATCCTTTCAACTAAGATTCGAAAAGTTCAGTCCAAGATCCGACTAAACAGCTTTTTGACGCAGGAGCATCTTACAATTGCGTTCCAACACCGGAGCATTGGAACGAGTAACACCTGAATGTTCTCAACTCGCATTACATCACGAGTCGAATCCATTCCAATCTAAGCCTTTGGTTCCCTTCTGAAAATTGCTTCCAAAAGATCAGCTACAAGAGCAGGTATAGCATAATACATTATTAATCGAGGATCATGATAAGCTAAATATAGCCCGATCGGTATAACACCGAAAAATCCAGGTGCAAATCCCTGTAATGCTGATAAGAATACCCAGAGAATTATACCAAATAAACCCCAACCAATTACTGTGTTGAAAAGCCAGTAACCAAAAGTGCCGACGATTGTGTAGGATATGCCAATTCCTACGACAATGGATATAATACCGATTAATAGACTCTTCTTGCCAGTCTTAATTGATCGAAGTATTAGATTGATAATGATTATTAAAATAATGGCATACAACAAATTATTGAATAGTCCGCCTTCTGAAATTTCTTTAACGAAACTTTTTTCTACACCAATAATTGACCAAGATCCCATTAGCATTGATGAAACTGCTAATAATAATAGTAATAACATACCTGCTTTTCTCATCATTTCCTCCGATGCGTTTTTTGTAAAACAACTTACAAGGTTATTCAAATAATCAAGCTCATAGCTTACTCAACTTTATGCTTTTATCTCGTTCAACTAAATGAACTAATTCTATCTTCGATTAGATTTCTTATCTCATTTAATCTTTCTTCTGTTTCAGCTTCAAAACGTAAAACTAAAACAGGTGTTGTATTCGATGCTCTGCAAAGTCCCCAGCCATCATCAAAGGTTATTCTCATTCCATCGATAGAATTCACATTATAACCTTCTTTGATAAACGAATCCCGCACTTTTTCCACAAGTCTAAATTTATCTTCATCTGTATTTTGAATGTGAAGTTCCGGCGTGTTATACATTTTTGGCTGGTCAGAAAGGAATTCACTAACAGGTTTATCAGTTTTACTCATAATTTCTACAAAACGGCAACAAACATAAATGGCATCATCAAAACCGAGAAATCTATCCTTTAAAAAAACATGACCAGACATTTCACCACTAACTTTGATTCCTTCTTCAAACATTTTATTTTTGATATTCGCATGACCGGTCTTGTACATAATTGGAATTCCATTTTGCTTTTTTATATCATCAAATAGATTTTTCGAACATTTTACATCTGCAATGATTTTTTCACCCGGATTATCTTTCAGGAAATCGCGTACGATTATGTTGAGGATTTGATCACCAAATAGCATTTTACCCTTCTCATCTACTACGCCAATTCTATCACCATCTCCATCCAAACCCAATCCAACTTCCGCTCCGGTTTCTTTAACAGTATCAATTAATTTATAAAGATATTTCTCAACAGTCGGGTCAGGATGATGATTTGGGAAATTCCCGTCAGGTTCACAAAATAGTTCAGTTACATCGCAATTCAAGCTGCGGAGAATATCAGGAAGATAAATTCCGCCAACTCCATTTCCTGCATCGATTACTACTTTAACAGGTCTTTTCAATTTTATATTTTGAACAATGTAATCTTTGTATTTTTGATCCATCTCAGGATTAGAAGTCAGCTTTCCTTTTCCTTTTTCAAAATCTCCAGATTGAATAATCCTCAAAATATCCTGAATTTGCTCTCCAAAAACACTCAGCAAACCTAAATTCAATTTTATACCATTATATTCAGAGGGATTATGACTTGCTGTGATCATCACACCACCATCGGTTTTCAATTCCCAGATGGAAAAGTACAGAACCGGTGTTGCCATCAATCCAACATCTATCACATCGATTCCGGTTTCCAGAAGACCTTGAATAATTTTATCTTTGAAACGAGGAGTACTGAGCCGAGCATCACCGCCTATAACAGCACTTTTCAAATGTTTTCTTCTAAGAAAGGTTCCATATCCTTTTCCAATAAGATACACAGTTTCATCTGTCATATCTTTATCTACAATTCCTCGAATGTCATATTGCCTGAAAATTTGCGGATTTACCATATTTTCTCCTTCTTTTTGTAACTCATAGCTCTGCTTTGAGGCTTTTCACAAACCAGAGGTTTGTGTTACATATCTCTTCAAAATCGGAATAATCTTTCTGATAGCTTTACCTCGATGGCTTATTTTGTGTTTTTCTTTTTTTGTCATTTCTCCAAAAGTTTTTCCTGTTTCATCTGCCCGAAAAATCGGGTCATAACCAAAACCCAAGTTACCGATTTCTTTTTCCGTTACTTTCCCGTGAACTATACCTTCTGAAATGCCAATCAAACCATCTGGAGATGCAAAGGCTACAACTGTGCGAAATTCTGCGATACGATTGGATTTTCTTTTCATAGCTTTCAGCATCTTTTTTCGATTATCAGAATAAGAACAATTTTCTCCAGCATATCGTGCTGCATAAACTCCGGGTATACCACCAAGTTGCTCAACGAAAAAACCGGTATCATCTGCAATAGTTAATAGACCTGTAAAAGATGCACATTCAAGAGCTTTCTTAATGGCATTTTCTTTTATTGTGTCTTTATCTTCAACAACATCCGGAAGGTCTTGGAAATCCAGAGCAGAAACAATTTGCAAATTTAATCCTTTGAGATTCTCTTTAATTTCTTCAACTTTATCTTTATTTCTGGATGCAATGAGTAATTTCATACTTTCCTTTTTTCAGCCACTAAGAACACGAAGATACACTAAGAGAATAAATTCATTTTTTTATTTTTTAGCCACGAAGGACACTAAGAAACACTAAGAAATTCTTTCCACAAACAGGATCGCTTATATGAAAAATTGAGTTAAGTTCGCTTTAGCTGACTCGACTTAAGTTTTCTAATCTTTTGGGATAATACAACTTAACTCAAGACTTGCGTCTTAAGTCAAGTCTCATTTTTTCGTTAAAACCGACTTTACGGATGAACTCTATTTTGCGATTTTGCCAATCCACTTTTTGATTTTGTTCAGGATGTTCTTTTCAAGGAATTTTTCTGCTGTTAAGGTTATTTTTTGAAGCAGCTCCAGAACGTCCTCTTCCCCACTCCAATTATCAATTAGAATTTGTTTATCAAGCTCATTCAAAATCAAATTCAATCCATAAACCACCAATACCAGATCATCAACATAACCGATTATTGGAATGAAATCAGGAATAATATCTATGGGCATAATCACATAGGCAATGATACCTCCAACAATTGCTTTCTGAGATTTTGTTACTCGATCATCAATTGCCAGTCTGCAAAGAAGAATAAAAAAATCCGGAAGTGTTAAAAGATATCGAGTAAACTTTCCACCCTTCCCAGCAGTTTTTGTATTCACAAAAGATGTGATATTCTTGCGAAGCTTCTCATAAAATTGAAGTTTTCTCTTATCGTTTGTAAAAACGATTTTTTCTTTCAATTTTTCAGACTTTTCTTTTGGGATTTCTTCTGCTTTTACTTCTTCAACTTTTTCGTCTTTTACTTTTTCTTCAACCATAAAATCCTCCATTTTATTGAACACAGATTACACGGATATTTTTTTACCGTTTAATCAGTGTCATTCATTTTTCCATTCTTATTTGAGTCCTACGAGTATCTCCTTAGTTTTATCAGCTTTGGTTTTAACTTCCTTATATTTTTCTTTTTCTTTTATTATGATGGATTCTGGAGCGTTGGCTAAAAACTTATTATTAGATAGCTTACTGTTTATCTTTTGAAGTTCTTTCTCAAGTTTGGCAAGCTGTTTTATATTCTTCAATTTAAAAGTTTTCTTTATTTCTACTGGAACATATTTAAGTAATGTTGATATTTCAATATTTTTCACAGAGGAAGCTACATATTCTTCACCAAATTTTGAACCGGAATTAAATGTAATTTCAACTACATTTGCAAGTTTCGAAAAGTAATCTATATTATTTCTAACAACTTGCTCTTGTTCAGAAAAAATATCATCAAAAAGAAAACCTATTTTAATACTTATTGGAATACCTATATCTTTTCGCATAGAACGGATCTCAGTTATTAATTCTTGTATCAATTTCATATCCTTATCTATCTTCTCATTTATCATATCCTTATCTTGTACTGGAAAGGCAGCCAGAACAATTGTTTCTTCATCCATTGGAAAATAATTCCTGATACCTTGCCAAATTTCTTCTGCAATAAATGGCATTATCGGTTGGAGTAGCCTCATCGAATTTTGAAGTATATCTAAAAGGATATATTTTGCATTAAGTTGAGCTTGTTTATCTTTTTCATTATAAATTCTATCTTTGGAAAGTTCCAGGTACCAACTGCAGAATTCCTTCCAGATGAAATCCATCAAAGTGTTGGCAGCATCATTAAAACGAAGAGATTCATAGTTTCTTTGTGTTTCAGCAATAACTTCATTCAACCTGCTGTATATCCATTTATCAGCAAGTTCCAGTTTCAATCCTTCGACTCCGCTCAGGATGACATATTCAGGAATTTCTTCGATTTTTTCTACGTTCATCATAATGAAGCGATATGCGTTCCAAATTTTATTAGCGAAATTCCTTCCAGTTTCAAGGATAGAACTGGAATAATAACTATCATGTCCTTTAGGGCTGGCAAAGATTATGCTGAATCGAAGAGCATCTGCTCCGACGGTCTCAATAATGTCAAGCGGGTCGGGTGAATTCCCCAGAGATTTGCTCATCTTTACACCATTTTCATCGCGAACCATTCCATGCAGAAGAACTGTATCGAATGGTATTTTATCTTTGAATTCAAGTGTAGCCATGATCATCCTGGCAACCCATAGATAAATAATATCAGGACCTGTTACAAGTAAATTTGTGGGAAGGAAATATTCAAGCTCTGCAGTTTCATCGGGCCAACCAAAAGTAGAAAATGGCCAGAGCCAGCTTGAGAACCAGGTATCCAGCACATCTTCATCTTGCTTGAATTTATTGTGTCCGCATTTGAGACAGGTTTTCGGTTCCTCTTTGGCAACAACAATTTCTCCGCAGTTCAGGCAATAATAAACCGGAATTCTGTGTCCCCACCAGATCTGACGAGAAATGCACCAGTCACGAATATTTTCCATCCAGTGATAATAAACCTTTGTCCATCTGGCAGGATGAAATTTAACGTCACCATTTTTTACAACTTCTATTGCTCTTTTGGAAAGTGGTTTCATCTTCACAAACCATTGATCTGAAAGATAGGGTTCGATGGGAGTATCACAGCGGTAACACAACCCAACAGCAAGCTCATGCGGTTTTATCGTTTCCAAAAGTTCCATTTCTTTTAAACGTTCAACTATCTTTTCCCTCGCCTTAAATCTATCCAATCCTTCAAATTCCTTTCCAGCATTTTCATTCATGACGCCATGTTCATCCATAATTACAACCTGCTCAAGATTGTGAGTTAAACCAATTTCATAGTCATTGGGATCGTGTGCAGGTGTAATTTTTACACAACCACTTCCAAATTCCAAATCAACATATTCGTCTGCAATAATAGGAATTTCCCTGTTTACAAAAGGTAGAATAACAGTTTTGCCGATCAGGTTTTTATATCGCTCGTCTTTGGGATTAACAGCCACGGCAGTATCACCGAGCATTGTTTCAGGACGGGTGGTGGAAACAGTTACAAAACCATTTCCATCTTTGAGAGGATATTTTATATCCCACATAAAACCCTTTACATCTTCATGTTCAACTTCATCATTGGAAAGAGCAGTTACACAGCGAGGACACCAGTTGATAATCCGCTTACCTTTATAGATAAGTCCTTTTTCATAAAGCTTAATGAAAACCTCTTTAACTGCATCAGAAAGTCCTTCGTCCAAAGTGAATCTTTGACGCTTCCAGTCGCAGGAACAACCGAGCTGTTTAAGTTGTTCTATTATCAAACCGCCTTTTTCTTCTTTCCATTTCCAGATTCGTCTTATGATTTCCTTTCTACCAATTTCGTGACGGGTTTTACCCTCTTTTGCCAATTGCTTTTCAACCATATTTTGAGTTGCGATTCCTGCATGGTCAACTCCCGGAAGCCAGAGTGTGGGAACTCCTGTCATCCTTTTGTAACGAATCATTACATCTTGAAGAGTATTATTCAGAACGTGTCCCATATGCAGAATATTTGTAACATTCGGAGGTGGAATCAAAACTGTAAACGGCTTTTTGTTCTTATCTATTTTTGGTGAGAAATAACCCTTCTCAATCCAAGATTTATACCATTTTTTCTCTATTTTCTGTGGTTCATATTGTTTATTTATTTCCATGATAAATCCTTATTTTTTAGCCGCTAAGAACACTAAGTTCCACTAAGGAAAAGTGCAAAACGGACTTATTTTTTAGCCACGAATTTACACAAATAATTACTAATTTCTTTTAATAAAATAATTCACTTAATTTTTTGTCATTCCTGTTTAAACGGGAATCTCTACAGTACAAATAGATTCCCAATCAAGTTGGGAATAACACAATTTCTTTTTTGTCTGTGCTTTGTCTGTGTCAGTCTGTGGCTAACTCTTCGTGGCTTATTCTTTTCTTAACTTTTTCAATAAAATATCGATGTGATGGAAACACAATTTCAGGACAATCGTCAAAAGTCACATAACGTGCTTCAGTAGCATCATCGCCAGCCTGAAGCTTACCTCCTATGACTTTCATTAGAAAGCCGAAAGAAATCACTTTCTCATATAATGGAGAAAAATCGGGATAATAGCCAAGAAACTCAATTATTTCACCATTCAATCCGGTTTCTTCTTTCATCTCTTCAATCGCACATTCCTCAGGATTCTGATTTATTTCGATGTATCCACTGGGAAGTGCCCACGCTCCGAGTTGTGGTTCAACTTTTCGTTTGATAATTACGATTTCATTTTTATCATTTAAAATTACACAGGCAGAAGCTGGAATGGGATTTTTATAAAATATCCAGCTGCATTTATCACAATGAGGACGCAATTTATCCTCATTATCATTTTGGATGGAAAGCTCGTTTCCACATCGAATACAAAAATTTATATCTTTGTAAGAATCTTTTTTTATGCTCATTTTTTAGCTCTTCTGTAACTCATAGCTCCGCTTTGAGAAAATAAAAGATCACAAACCAGAGGTTTATGTTACTTTACTCTTATTACGATTTTTGAAATACTCTTTTCTTCTGCAATATAGATGCTTTTTTCCAGAAAATCAAAATCACTTATAAAATGGATTCTATTCTCAGAAACATACTTTGATAATATCTTTCCATTTATATTATTCAGCAACACAATTTCATTCTCTGCAAACATCAGGATGACACTGCTGTCAAGCCGTTTGTATTTATCAAGAGAAATCTGAAATACAGTTCTGTTTTCAGTAGAATCATCCGGACTGAAACCACATTCTTTTTCCCATAAAATATTCCCATTATCACGATTCAAGCAAAAAGCTTTTTCATTTTTTGTGAGAATAAGCAAGCGATTTGCATCGAGAAGTTCAAAATTTGAAATTATTCCTTCAAAGGTTTTTACCCATTTAATTCTTTCTTTTTTTTTATTTAAAATCCTGAGTTCATTATTGGAAATCAGATAAATCTGCTTGTAATCAAAAAAAGGTCTTTTTGTCAGTTTGAAATTTAATTTACGTTTCCAATCTATTTCTAATGAAATTTCTTGATGTGGGAAAAACTCAATTTCATAACTCTTATTAAGAATTTCATTCAATATTTCCTGAGATTGTTCCTGGATTGTGAGAAACTTTTCCATTAATTCATTTTTCATGAATTCTGTATTTTTCTGTTTCTGAATGAATTGTTGTTCAGAAAACCAGTTTTTTCCAAAAAAGACATAAACAGCAGCTAAAATGATAATAATTCCAAAAATTATCGCAACAATCCTAACTCGCATTTTATATCTACCATTTGATAAAGCTGCGAAAGAATACTCTGAACAAAGTTGGAAAATCCATCAGCATATTTGTGTAAGAAGCATTTGCCAAAGGACAATAACACTCTTTATTTTTGATGGGCTGACGCTCTTTATTCATTCTTCTTCCAAACCAGATTTTCTTAAAATCATAATTCAAATCACGCAGATTACCAATAGATTGTGCTTTGATGCAGCACGACCAGACTTCTCCATCAGGAGAAATCTGTGCGGATGCGATTCCAGCATAACAAGGAATACTTTGCGTTTTATCCCGTAATATTTTTTTTACTAAACTGTAATATTCAATGCGAAACGCTTGCGTGATTTTATTCATTCCTGTAAATTTATCGTTTTTTATCCTATGAATCAGATAATCTATAGCAGAACAATATGAAACAATGTCCGGTGTGATATCAGCATTCATCGTATCAAGTTCATTACGATTTTCCGCAATTTCTGTAATATAAGAATCCGGTTTCATATCCATCAGAGTTTTAGAAATTGTTGTGAAATATTTCACATTAAATTTGGAAATCACAGTATGAATCCCAACTGAAAGGTTTCCCAATTTCAATGCCTTTAATCTTTTAAATGTATTAACTACTTTATCATAATTTCCCTGAATTCTTCTGAGGTTATCATGATGTTTTCCGATCGCATCAATCGAAAGATTAATGATGATTTGAGTTTTTTTACAGGAAGCAGCGATTTCTTTCACTTCTTGAACTATTTTATTTATTAAAATACCATTTGTGGGAATATTTATTATTGCAGGTTTTGAATATTTGTAGATGATTTTGCATAGTTCTACAATATCATCACGCAGGAATGGCTCACCACCGCTGATCGTTATCCAATATGGAGAATGCCCTAATTTCTTAAAGATTTCTTTATACTCGGAAATAGTAAGATTTACTGCTTCCTTCTTCCATATATTGCAGGTTTTACACCTGGAATTGCAAGTATATAGTGCACTTATCGTATAATTCATTGGTAGAATTTTGGGAAATCCAAAATTCCTGAAAAGTTTGTAAACGATAATTTTCGGTATTAATTCCAACATAATTTTAACAGTGATTCAATTTTTTGGTTGAATCAGCAATATTCCATTTAAAAGGATTTTTCTTTTTTATTTTAAAATCGAACCAGCCAAGAAATCTGCTCCAAATCTCGATTAAAGCTGTTCCAATTAGAAAGAATATTTTTTTCGGATTTCTCTTGATTTCTTTCAAAGCAAGATTTATCAGCAGACCTGAGTTTTGGGAGGGAACAGAATAGTTCTGCATCTGTTTAAGCCAGAGATGTCCTGCTTGAATTCTTCGTCTTTGAATAATAAAATCTTTTATGCTTTCCGGTCCTTTATTATGAATGATTGCGTCTGGAATGTATTTTAATTTCAATCCGTTATCACGCATAATCGCTTCAATACTTGCTTCATCAACTGCACTCTCATCTGGGATTTGTTCAAAGATTCTTCTAAAAGCGATCATCTCACCCAATTTAGGAGAAATCAGAGCCATTTCATGATGGAGATTCCAGAGAAGGTTTACGCAATATCCCATAAAAGAGTGTGGATTATTTTCCGGCTTTGGTCTTCCTCCTGTCATGCCAATTTCTGTTTCTTGGAAAGGAATAATTAATTTTTCTACAGTATCTTTTGCAGGGATTGTATCTCCACTTTCAATAATTAATAAATCCGATTTTGAAGCTGCTAAAAATTTATTAATTGCAGAGGATTTTCCACGCCTTTCCGATTCAGTGATAAGCTTTATTTTCTTATATTCAGATTCATATTTTTGAACAATGTTATCAGTTCCGTCAGTACAAGCACTGGAAACAACGATTATTTCCTTGATTTGAACGTGATGCAGTTCTTGAGAAAGCAAAGCATCGAGCAACTTTCCGATATTCGCTTTTTCATTATATACGATGATCCCAATACTACATTTCAGTTTCATAGATAAATTATCTCTTAATTTTTCTGGATTCTTCAGCAATCGAATTCAAAATTCCATTAATAAATTTACCGGAACTTTCCGAACAGTATTTTTTAGCAATTTCAATTGCTTCATTCATGATTACTGCCGGAGCAGTTTCAGTAAACAGCATTTCATAAGTAGCGATCCGCAGAATGCACTTATCTAATTTTGCTATTCTATCCATACTCCAGTTTAAAGAATGCTCCTGGATTTTTTTATCAATTTCTATTAGATTATTCAGCAGATTTTCCAGGATTTCATGAGCAAATCCATAAATTTTGCTTTCAGATTGTATCTCTCTGGATGCTGTAATTTCCAATAATTTATCTGAAAAATGTTCTATAAAATCAGGTGCTTCCTGATCAATTACAGAACCGAGATATTCCAGGGAATATAACGTCTGAACAGCAATTTCACGTCCTTTTCTTCTCATTCCCACTATTTCATTCCTCAATCATCTTTCACACCGACGCCATGAAAATTTACTTTATCTTTATAGCAAGATTTTTTTGGACTTTGAAATCAACTTATTTTTTTATATTTGACAACAATGCTGAATGTTTTTTTAAGAATTTGTTAGTTTTTAGAATGTTAAGGAGTTTTCATGAATAAAAAAATCTTCGTATTGGATACAAATGTTTTAATCCACAATCCGCATTCAATGTTTTCGTTTGATGAGAATCTTGTTGCCATTCCCATAACCGTAATCGAGGAAGTGGATAATTTCAAGAAAGGAGTTGATGAAAAAGGTCGTAATACTCGTCAGATAGGACGCTATTTAGATGGATTGCGTGAACAGGGCAGTCTTAAAGAAGGTGTTAAAACTGAAAAAGGCGGACTCATTCAGGTTGTACTCAGTCGCAAAGTTTCAGATACTACCAGCGAAATTTTGATTACAGATACAAACGATAATCTAATCATTGGTACAGCTTTATATCTTAAACAAAAAAATCCAAATACAAATGTTGTACTTGTTTCCAAAGATGCAAATGTGCGCATCAAAGCAGATGCTGTTGGTTTGGAAGCTGCAAATTATGAAACGGATAAAATCAATTTCCAGGAACTTTACAGCGGATATATGAAATTCATTGTTGATGAAGGTACTTTAAGGGATTTTGAAGAAAAGAAATTCTTAACAAACGAATTTGGTGAGATATATCCAAATCAGTTTGTTATGCTGTGTAGAAATGAGGATGACCAAAATGGTATTATAGCACGTTATTCTATGGAAAATAATACCATTTATCCTTTAAAATATTATCATAACCAGGAAATTTTTGGCATTAAAGCTCGCAATGAAGAACAGGTGATGTCATTTGATCTTTTAATGGATCCTCAGGTTAAGCTCGTGAGTCTAGTGGGAAAAGCAGGAACCGGTAAAACTTTGATTGCTTTGGCTGCAGGTTTGAATCAAGTTGTAGAAAATAACAATTATTCTCGATTAGTTGTTTCACGACCGGTTTCTCCTCTGGGAAAAGATATCGGATATCTTCCGGGTACTAAAGCAGAAAAATTCAATCCCTGGATGCAGCCGATTTATGATAACATGGAAATTCTTCTTTCCGGCAAAAGCGAAAAAGAAAATAATGAAAATGGCAAAATTTTTGGTAAGAAACAACCCTCGTTAAGAGATTATCTCGATTTTGGATTTATCGAACTGGAGCCTTTAACTTATATTCGCGGACGTAGTTTACCCAATCAATTTATAATTATCGATGAAGCCCAAAACCTGACTCCTCATGAGATGAAAACGATCATTACTCGTGCGGGAGAAGATACGAAAATCGTGATTACCGGAGATCCTTATCAGATCGATATTCCTTACCTGGATTCTGAAAGTAATGGTTTGAGTATTGCTGTAGAAAAATTCAAAGCAGAAAAAATTGTTGGGCACGTTACATTAGATAAAGGTGAACGCTCTGCATTAGCAGATTTGGCAGCGAAGTTTTTCTAATCTTGCCACAGACTGACACAGACAAAGCACAGACAAAAAAGGAAAAGAATTTAGACGCTGATAAACACAGATTAATTATGATTTATTATGAAAAGAAATTTATTAAAAATAGCAAAAGTATCAATCTACCAAGCTGAAGTTGGACAGTAACAAATTATGATAAATTTTATGATCTTAGTTGGATGGATTATGCGTGCTTTAAAAGCATTAATTCACTTCTGGTATATCATGTTGCCTGTGATAATTCTTATAGTTTTGTATATTTATATCGATCATCAAAAACATATTAAAGCAAGGAAAAGAAATCAATGAATAATCAGTGTAAGTCAGCGGTAAAAAAGGAACACAGATGACACGGATTTCACTGATTGGCACAGATAAAAAAGTAAAAAATGTAATTTCTCCCGCAGTTTCGGGAATTAGTAGAATAATAAAATAGTAGATTCCCGCTTTCGCGGGAATGACAATAAAATAAGGGAATTATTTTATCAAAAGAAATTCGCGATTATTCGTGTAATTCGCCTGCCATGCCG
>JABMPU010000201.1 GCA_013203665.1 Armatimonadota bacterium | reverse complement strand
GTTAAAAGATGCTATCTTATTATTAACCACCAACTTAAGTTGGTGGTTAATGAAACAAATAAAAGCATTAACCGTTTTAACGGTTTCTAATTTCACTAAATATTACTTTTTCAATTGGGATTAATTATGAAAATGAAAAAAATTGCTGTCACTTCCGGTGACCCAGCAGGAATCGGACCGGAAATCATCTCTAAAGCTTTACGTTTTTATCATCTTAAGAAAGATGTTATTTACATTGTTTACGGTAAATTATATCCATTTGATGATGGAAATGAAATTATGAAAATTGATGACATTGATAAAGCTGAATCAACTGGACAAATTTACTGGATTGAAATTGACCAACCGAATGTGGAAACTGGTAAACCATCTAAAATTTCAGGAGAAATTGCTTATTCCATTTTAGAAAGATGTGCTCAGGATTTGAATGCGGGAAAATTGGAAGCAGTTGTAACCTGCCCGATTTCCAAAGAAGCAATTCAAAAAACTCATCCTGATTTTATCGGACACACCGAATTTTTTGCAGAAAAATCTAATACAGAAGATGTGATTATGAGTTTCTGGGGACCACATTTCAACCTGGCTCTTTTAACTACTCATCATGCCTTGAAAAATATTTCGAATCAATTAACAGAAGAGTTTTTATTTTCTAAATTGAATTTGATCCATAAAGAAGTTTCAAAACTTATTGAAAAACCAAAAATGGCAATGCTCGGATTAAATCCTCATGCCGGCGAAGCAGGAGCATTTGGAAAAGAAGATATTCTGATTCAATCTGTTTTAAAAAGATTAATTTCTCAAAACATTAAAATCGACGGACCGTTTCCAGCGGATACTTTTTTTGCCTTAAAAGCAGCGAATTATGATTTGATAATTTCCGCATATCACGATCAGGGTTTGATTCCTTTTAAGATGATCTCTGCAGAAGAAGGTGTAAACGTTACTCTGGGTTTGCCTTTTGTTCGAACTTCTGTAGAACATGGAACAGCTTATGATATTGCCGGTAAAAACAAAGCTTCGGAAAAAAGCCTGGAAAAAGCTATTCATTTTGCTGAAAAAATGATTTTACCCAAGCTGAAAGAAGATACAACAACCTACTCCGTATTTGCCAAATATTACGACAATTTTATGGATCATGTAAATTATGATAAATGGGTAAAATTTGTTTTGAATCAATATCATAAAAAATTTAAAAAGTCTCCGCAAAGCATTCTTGAACTTGGTTGCGGAACCGGCAATATTTCCACAAGATTAGTAAAAAAAGGATTGAATGTGGATGCTTCGGATGTTTCATCTGAAATGCTGAAAATTGCATCGCAAAAACCATTCAAACCAAAACTGTTCCGGACAGATATGCTTTCTCCGATTAAGAAAAAATATGACTTTATCCTGCTCTTGTTTGATAGTATGAATTACCTTCTTAAAGATGAAGAAATATCGCAATTGCTTGAAAATGTTCAGCAGTCTTTAAATGATGACGGAATGTTTATCTTTGATATTTCCACGAAGAAAAATTGTGAAAAAAACTTCGATGGGTTTATCGATATTAAAGATTCTGAAAATGAATATATTGTCCATCAGAGCGATCTGGATTATTCTAGTAATATTCAGACAACAAAGTTGACTTTTTTTCTTAAGAAGGGTTATCTTTTTGAAAGGAAGGATGAGATTCATAAACAAAAAATATACAAAGTGAAAGAAATAATTTCTCTGATTTCAGAAAGTAATCTCAAATTGATTGGAATTTACTGTATTGAGAAAGAGGAGAACTTGTTGAGAAAAGATTCTGAAACTCTGGATAATTTGTTTACGAGGTTATTTTTTGTTTTGGAGAAGAAATAAAGAACTCTTCCCGATCCTCTCTTTGAAAAAAGAGAGGGAGATTTAGAGAAGCAAGAAGAAACTGAAGAAAATCTCGAAGAGATTTTAAAAGCCCCCTCTTTTGTTAAAGAGGGGATTGAGGGGAGTTAGTTAATTGAAGAATTGACGTTCAACCGTGGCGGATCCGTCAATTGCCGGAGTTCGCAAGGTTTTACACAATCAAGATTGATTGTGTTACATAAATAAAATGAGATATTGGGATAGAAGCAAAATTGTTGTCGGTGTGGATGAAGCCGGCAGGGGACCATTGGCAGGACCTGTGGTGGTTGCTGCTGTGATTTTAAATCCTGACATAAAAATTGAAGGTTTGAACGATTCCAAAAAATTATCTGAAAAAAAAAGAGAAGAGCTTTTTGAGATCATCCGGAAAACTGCGATCGATTGGAATGTTCAAATTATTTCTTCAAAAGTAATCGATGAAATAAATATTCTGCAGGCTACTTTTCTGGGAATGGAAAAAGCAGTGAAAAACCTTGAAGTAAAACCGGAAGTCTGCTTAATTGATGGTAACCAGCTTTCGGAAAAATTGAAACATTTTGCTAAGGCAATTATAAAAGGTGATAGTCAATTCGCCTCCATAGCAGCAGCTTCAATTTTAGCAAAAGTTTATCGTGATAGAATAATGAGAAAACTTCATGAGAAATTCCCGATGTATAATTTTAAGAAGAATAAAGGATATCCTACCAGAGAACATCTGGCAGCGATCTCAAAATATGGGATTATTTCAGCTCATAGAAAATCTTACAGACCGGTTCGAGAAGTGATCGATAGATAGAAACGTTATCCTATCTATTCACCTTAATGTTCCTTCAACCGTCTCGGTTGAAGGAGGTGTTTGCAACGACTGTCCCAGTCGGAAATCAGAAAAATTTTGGTTTCAACCGTCCCGGTTGAAACAACGATAAGGAAGCGATCGATAAAAAAAAACGGCGGTAAAAAAACCGCCGTTTGTGTTTTGTATCTACTATTTCTTTCGTTCGATTTTAGATTCTTCTCGCGATGTACCTGTGTAAATTTCAGTTTTCATTCCACCGGGAGATTTATCAACTTTATCAAATCCGGTATATTCGAATAATGTAGTTTCATCCAGGGCAATATAATTCCAAAGTAATTCAAAAACATCTCCATAATCATCCACAATTTGAACATCCCAGTATCCGGGTGTTACTGTCCAGAAGACAGTTTCTCCGGGAACGATCGGAGCAGCTATCCGGTTGATTCCCCAGTCTGGATTATCGCTGGTAGTGATGTAAACCTCCTCAATATAAAACGCAGCAGAACTGTTCCAGATTCCGATTGCACCACCATCTGCAAAGATTCTCAGCTTGGTAGTTGAACCTGCTTCCACAGTTTTTTCTTCTTCGGCATAGAAAACATGCATACCAGTATAAGCGACATCGACATCTTTTTCTTCATTGCCAAAGATGCTTGTAGAAAGTTCCCAGCTTTTTGAATAGCTTTCACCTACATCAAGAGTTATCTCGGCTCCATCATTAATTGAGAACCAGATTACGCTTGATGTTTCATCGCTAATTTTGAGAGTGCCGTCGTCGCTGCAACCAGCGAGAAATAGTACCAGCACTACTAATAGACCTAACGTTTTTCTCATTTTTTCCCTCCAATTTTTTGATTTTATTTTAGAATTCTGCATAATTCATATTGAAACCACTAAAGTGGTTCAGTGCGAGTTTGGTTTCATTTCATCCCACAGTTAAAACTGTGGGTTAATGATTT
>JABMPU010000200.1 GCA_013203665.1 Armatimonadota bacterium | reverse complement strand
TACCAGTATTCAGTGTTTTCCATTAGTTCCGATTCATCTTCATAAATGTAATCGGTGGGTTCGGAAGTGGTTCCTGCTCCGGGAATAAGTTCTGTATTTATTTGTGTAGCTTCTTCAAAGATATCTGTTTCTGAACGATATACATTCCAACCGAGATTATTACTTTCAGATTGAGTCGTCCAACATAAAGTTGGTGATTCGTTTAGGTATTGTACTGTGAAGGTGGAAAGAATGACTGGAAGTGTTGCCGGATCGTCCGGATATTCCCAATCAAAATAGGGATAACCGTTATTTTTTCCATTACCGATATTCCATATGTTATCTGTGCCATTAGTTGTTTCGCCTTTGAAATCCCAGCCACCATTTAAATATATATTTGTTGTATAATTATAAACTAATGCATTTGTAGTCATATCTGCAGTGGTTTTACCGGTTCCACCTTAGCTGGAGCTTTGTCCGGAGGTTTGAGTATCCCAAAAGCAATTACTTACGGTAGTACTATAATTTGCTCCAATCAAACCATCGTCATTAACAGAGCCGGTGCTGTAGGAGTTACTGATTGTGGAATTTTCTGTATATCCCACCAAACCGCCACCAGTATTGTTGCTCATTGTAACATCACCGGTGGCATAGCAATTATTGATTTCGGCACTTGCTGTATGATTTCCCACTAAACCGCCTAACCAATTTCCTCCGGATACAGTGCTGCTACTATAGCAGTTAGTGATAGTACTATTATTATTTGTACCCACCAAGCCACCGATCTTGCTTCTTGTATTGCTACCACTCATATCAGCAGTACTATAGCAGTTAGTGATGGTACTATTATTATTCTCACCCACCAAGCCACCTCCAGTTTGATTGGTAGCATTAACACTACCGGTGGTATAGCAATTGCTGATATTTGTAGAACCATATGTATATCCTACCAAACCACCAACTTGATTATATCCGGTCATATCAACATTTGTTATTCCAAGATTCTTAATGACTGCACCGACTGCAGCACCAAACACACCTTTACCTGTATTTCCAGAAGAATAAACCAAACCATCAATTGTGTAATCTTTCCCATCGTATGTGCCGGTAAAATTTGCATCCCAATCTCCGATAGGAGTCCATGATATGCCGGATGCATCAATATTTGCGATTTGCTCGAAAATTTTGTTCCAGGAATCAGAATTTGTGCTGATCCACAATAAGTGATCTGAGGTCGCAACTAGATAAGGTAACAATTCTGTTCCACTTCCATTAGGTTGTATTCCAGCAGCCATCAGGTTCATGCACGTTACAAAGAACATTATTAACATAAATCCAAGAACTAAATATTTTTTTTTCATCTTTTCTCCTTTATCATAGCGGAGCTCCGATTTTTCGGAACTAAGTCGGATTTTTTTTTTAATATTAATTTCAATTTCTAATAAATATTTCATCTAATAAATGTCAAATCAATTTTATTTCTGGATCATTTTGTCACACTTTCCCAACTGCTAATAAAATCTCATATTGTGATATACCTTTGAACAAAGAAACAGGAATCTTTCACAACTACGCTAAAACTATACATTAAAAATTGGTGTGCCGCTCCACTAACACACCTAAATTGCAATTTCTGTAATTTTGTGCGAAAAAACTCTCTGAATAATACGGGTAAATTTTCAGTAAAAAATTGGTTCGGTGATACCCAACACCCTTTTTCAGACTTTTAGGAAGCATAACACCCCGCTGGGTTGCTGTAATAATGCTTGTTTACAAGTTTTGATGTTTTACTCAACCGCACGGTTAAGTAATTATTATTATTATTTGACGTTTATAATCAGTAGGTTGTGTATAATGCGGGTGTATGGGAATGAGTCCTTTCCACCTTCTTTATCAAAAATAATGATTGTAAATTATAAAATATTTATTTATTTCTTCTTTTTTATTGTGTAAGAAAACTATCCTGAGAATTCACATTAATTCTATCAGTCTGATTATGAACGATAATCTCAATAATGTAGATTTATACTAATGAAAGATTATCGCTTGTCAAACAGCCTGAGATGTGAGCTAAAAGGCTTTATTCGAGCATTATGATTCATTTGTCCTTTCAATAATGTCATTTTTTTAATGTTGGGGTAATTATGGTACTTTCATTTTAAAAAATAAATTCTGAAATTCGAACTTTTTTTTCGTGCGGTTTTGTCACACTTTTCCAATAATGACAAATTTCAAATACCAAATTCATCGGTTCATACATTATAGATTTCAGGATTACTTCTCGTTCTTCACAAATACTTAGGGGACATTCGAGCAGGTAATTTTTCATTTAAGTTGTACTTTGATTTATTTTTTTGAGAAATTAGATTTTTCTGGAACACAATTCCTTTTACAATTGTGTTACCAAATTTAATTTGGCAGTAGGGATGATAAATTTACCTTTACAACTTCATCTTATTATTTTACTCAAGTTTCGCAGGAGACGAGCCTGCATAATATGTG
>JABMPU010000199.1 GCA_013203665.1 Armatimonadota bacterium | reverse complement strand
GAAACAACCATTGAGTTCTCTTTAAAAGAACCTGGTAATATTTGTTTGGAAATCTATAATATCAGAGGGCAGAAAGTAAATACCTTGGTTAATGAATTTAAAGATGTAGGCTACCATCATATCATCTGGAATGGAGATGATGAGACAGGCAAGTTGGTCAGCTCAGGAATTTATTTCTACAAGTTGAATGTGAATGGTAAAACAGAAGCTGTAAAAAAATGTTTGCTTCTAAAATAGTGTCATATGACCAGCTCGGGAGTAATCTCGAGCTGTTTTTTTTTCTATCTTGGCTAAAACGCTAATTGCTCATTTTTCCTCGCACTCTCATTTAAAATTCCTAATTCCTAATTGAATCACTGTGTCATTTTGTCACATTTTTTTTTATATTGACTTAATAATCGTGAAAATCAATTTTCTTCACGTTTTTGGATTTATACTAAAAAGTTATTGTATGCCGGTTTTTGTCATATCTATAGGTTAGTTATGTACAACAAAAAAATGGACGTGGCGTGCATATGTTAGCTGCAATTTTTTGATGGAGGATATATGAATATCTCTAAAATTAGACAATTTGCTCATGAAGGAAATGTTTCAAAAGAAACACTTAAATATTTACTAAACTGTTATAGTGAATGTGAACATCTTGATTATAAGGAAAAGATAGAATTAAAATCTGACCATGCCTGTGCTTCATTTGGAAAAGATGTGGTTGCGATGAAAAATGTTGGAGGAGGTTTTATTGTTGTAGGTGTTAAAGATAAAACTTGGGAAAAAGTAGGGATTGATTCTCCAATGCCATATGACTCAAAGAAATTAATAGATCAGGTTAGAAGAAGTACTGGTTTAGATTTAGTAGTAGATATCATTCATCATAAAGTTTACATTAAAGAAGAAGAACTCTTGTTTGCTTTAATTTTAGTAAGATCAACAATAAAACGAACAAAATTGCGAAATCCTTCAATATGTTCAATAAGTTTTAATGCAAGAGAGAAGTGGGGAATAAGAGCTGGAGATAGATATATAAGAAAAGGTGAATCAACGGTACGAATTAAAACTGAAGCTGAAATGGAAGAGTTATTGGATTACTTAGAAATGCAATATAATCAAAGTGATTTGGAAGAATCAAATATCGAAGTGTCACCATTTGCCGTAGAATCAGGCTTATATAGACTTCTTCCACAAGGTTATGAGCGATTTATCGGACGTAAAGATGCCAAAAAAAAGTTAATAGAAGCTATTGAGAAAGATCCAAGAATCTGGATATATAATCTATATGGACCGGGAGGTGTTGGTAAATCAGCCTTAGCTAATTGGCTTGTATATAACGCTTATGAGAAAAGGCAATTTGAATCAATTATACAATTATCTGCTAAGGAAAGGGAATTATCAACGACAGATTGCCGAGTCAAATCGCTTACACCATCACTATTATCGGTAGAAGACTTTTTGGATAACATATTACGTTTATTTGAACATGAAGAAATGTGCAATTCAAGCTTAGACAAAAGAAAAAAAACAGTAATTGATATAATGGATGCTTACACTATGTTATGTGTATTAGATAACATGGAATCTGTTTCCGATGCAAGGATATTAGATTTTGTATATAATTTACCTCCTTCGACTAAAGCAAAAGTACTATTAACAAGTCGGACTAGAACTCCCCAATGGGAGTATCCAATCCAATTAAATGAGTTTTCAAATTTAGAAATTATTGAATTTATTAAATTCCGCAATGAAGAACTAATGATAGATTTCCCAAGTGATAAAGTTTCAATTGATAAATTATCTACATTGACTGGTGGTCTTCCTCTTGCAATTCAATGGACATTAGGCATTTATAATAAAACTAAAGACATTGCAATTGCACTTAATAAGAAAAGCCAATCAAGTTCACCTCTCTTAGAGTTTAGTTTTAGAAATTCTTGGGATATTTTAAGTACTACAGCACAAAAAGCAATGGCGGTATTTTCAATTTTCGACAATTCTCCAACAATTCAATTGTGGAGTTCTACTTTAGATTGGGCTATTGAAACATTAGAAAAGGCAATCAACGAGTTAGAACTAGCTACTTTCATCAACCGAAGAATAGATGTTAAATCAAGTAAAGAAATCTATACGGCTCTGCCGATAACAATTTTATTTGCTAAACAACAATTATCAAATATGGGGAATTTGGAAAAAAATAGTATCCATAGGTATAATAATTATATTGGAAAATTAGAGTTGTTTGATTTTGCAACCAGAAGATACGATGGAAAATTTAAGAAATTTGATGCGAAATCGGATCATCAAAAGAAAGCAATATTACTATCTATTCAAGCTGAAGATGAAATACAAAATATGCATTTAGAAGCAGCTAATAAATTTTATAAAGAGGCTCTTGATACAGATCCTCGTTCAATTTATACTTTGGTTTCATATGCAAATTTCAAAGTAAGTAATGGAAGATATACTAAAGCATTATCTTTAATTCAAGAAGCTCAAAAACATGTAACAAAAAAAAATGGATTTTATATTTATCATGCATCCTTCAAAATATATAAAGAAATGCGAGATGATAATAAACGAATAGAATGTTTAAGAAAAGCTTTAGAATTTGATCCTACTTATAATGTAGCGAGACATGAACTTGGATTCTCATTAAGTCGAATAGGTAAATTTGATGAAGCAATTAAAGAATTTGATTGTATAATAGATTTTGAGCTTACAAGATCGAATGGACCAACAAAGCAAATTTTATTTGCGATGAAAACAAAATATACGACTTTAGTTCGAGCTAAAAGAAATAGTGAAGCTGAACTATTTCTAAATAATGCCTTAGAGTTAATAGAATCTTATGAATCCATAAAGGGGCATAAGCTCGAGCTTGCAGAATTGAGATCAGGATAATAATTTTAAGTAATTTGCAGCTAACAAACAGCTCCACAGCCAAGCAAGGAGAAAAGCAAGAAGAGCGTGGCAGCTGCCAAACATTACACGAAATAAGGAGGTACTTTGAGAAAAACAAATAAATTTGGAGCCTATGTTATAGAATCAGCTGTATATTTCACTTCAAAATTCCCCAGTTATTTCAGTTGAAAAGTTACCAGTTGAAAT
>JABMPU010000198.1 GCA_013203665.1 Armatimonadota bacterium | reverse complement strand
GCGAAGGCATCATAAAATCCGCCGAATCTCTCGAATCCTTCCCCCTAACATTCCGGTGCCTGAAAGACGGGGAAGTGATATGGATCGAGGCGCGTGGTACGCCAACGCCCCTAGCGGACGGAGGCATGCTCTGGGACGGGTTCTTTCTTGACATCACCGAACGCAAGCACGTGGAAGAAGAATCAAAGATTAATCGACAACGTTTAAGAATGCTAAACAAAATAATACAGCACGATCTAACAAATGATTTCATAGTAATAGAAAGTGCAGTTTATGTTTTCAAAGAAAATTCCAATGCAGATATGCTGGATGAGATAGAAAAAAGGGTAAAGAAAAGTTTAGCTACAATTGAAAATTACAGAGAATACGAGTCCTTTATCGATTCAAATGCAGAACTGAAAGAATTAAACGTAAACGAATTAATTAATGAAATCATATACGAATTTCCAACAGTAAAATTCAATGTTGAGGGTTCTGGTTATGTTTTTGCTGATGAAGCTTTATTTTCGGTATTTAAAAACCTTACTACAAATTCTATAACACACGGTAATTCTTCCATGATTAACATCATAATAACATCTCATGAAAATTTTATTGAGATAAGATTTGAGGATAATGGACAAGGAATACCAAAGGATATCAAAGATAAGATATTTGATGAAGGCTTCTTTTACGGTGAAAAAGGGCATTCAGGAATTGGTTTATTTATCATAAAAAATATAATCGAAAGTTATGGTGGATTTGTTTCTTATGAAGATAATCAACCTGATGGTGCAGTTTTTGTAATTAAATTGAGAAAAGTTCTTAAACAGCGTTTATAAAGACTTCCTCGTTCCCAAGTGTTTCCTCCGGCTTTACGGATGAACTTGGAAACGAGGAAGATTAGAATTGAATAATTGTGAAAATAGATTTTTTAATAGCAAAGGATTTTAGTTATGGAATCTATCTTATTAGTTGAAGACGAAGATATTATTGCTCAAAATATGGTAATCAAGTTAAAAAAACTGGGTTGTAAGAATACTTACACAGCCAAATCCGGTGAGCAGGCATTAAGAATAATTGAGGAAAAACATCCGGATTTAATTATAGTTGATATTGTTTTGGAAGGTAAGATGAGCGGTATTGAATTAGCACAAAAAGTCAAAAACCATAACGGCATACCTGTGATATTCGTTACTGCCGATTCAAATGAAGAAACAATAAATAAAGCAAAGCTTACCAGTTCTTTTGGTTATATCATAAAACCATTTAGAGATAAAGACTTGAAAATTGCTATAGATACTGCTCTGAGTAAATTCATTATTGAATAAAAAAATCCCATAATAATATATCCTAAGGGTATGTTAGTAGTTCGTGTCGTCTGAAACGTTCCGATTCAAACTTTGGTTCTCTCGCTCGTAACATGCAGACACGTTATAAGAAGCGAAAAAGAAAATATGTTGATTACCAGATAGTAGTGTTAAGTCAACTGTAAACTCGTTCCCAATCCCCTGATTGGGAACGCAATACCAAGCCAGTTCTGTTTGCGAGATACGTCATTTAATGGCTGACTTAACAGTAGTTATTATCTTAATATCTTTCTGTATATTAGAAAATTAACATCTGTTGCTGAAAAAATCTATTTGACAAAAAATACACTAAAAACAATCTCCAAACAATATTTTGGGAGAATTGATTATGAAATCAAAGTTTTTCTTTATATTATTGATAATATTCCTAGTTCTGAGTTGTAGCAAAACACAGCAGAAGAAATACGCTGAAGATATAACTTTCTATGTTGATACTCTTTTAACTGAAATTATTAGAGATGATTCAATTATAGATATTCAAGTAGCAGTTCCCAAAGGCTGGGAGAAGATTTCGGATGATAATATCAGAACTTTACAAAAAAATATGAAATCAAAAAACAATATAATAAAAGATATTTCTCCTTTATTTGCCTGTAAAGACTCATTGAACAGCAATATTTTTTATGTATCAATTTATAACGGTTTAGAAAATTTAGATACATTTATCGATATATACAAAAATGATATAAAAGAAGAACTAAAATCTGATAAAATGAAAATAGACTATTTTTCTAATAATGAACTGAATATATGTCAAATAATGATATATAATGCGGATTTACTCAATTTAAAACTAATTCTTAAACCATCTAATCGTATTTATGTTATTGATTATTTGGTCACAATGGATTATTATAATAAAAATTTAAGAACTATCGAGTCATCCATCGGTCAATTAAAAAGGAGATGAAAATATGAAAAAAATGTTCATTGCTATCATTTTGATCGTTTTGCTTTTTGTCATTGGATGTTCTACAAATATTCATACGATCGGAAATGGTCCACAAAAAAATGATTCGCAAGAAGCAAGGCAATGGTATATCCTGTATGGATTAGTTCCATTGAACGAAGTAAATACTCATGAAATGGCTGGAAATGCTATAGATTATGAAATCAAAACAGAGCAAAGCTTTCTTGATGGATTAATCAGCTGTTTTACAAGTGCAGTTTCCGTAACTTGTCGTACTGTAACTGTTACAAAATAATATGTATTGGATGACTCGATATTATTTTTAAAATTTAATAAAGTACTGAAAAATCTATTTGACAAAAAATACACCAAAAGCAATCTCCAAACAATATTTTTGGGAGAATAAATTATGACTGAAGCCGTTAATTTATTTAACGACAGTTGTATGATGGCTGAACAATATACGAATTGATTATTATGTTAGCAACAACTTGCTATAATGTAAATTGGAATTAAATTAAAAGGATAATTAAAATGAATATGAATTTAATTTATTGGATTTTAGGAATAATTGTTACGATAATTGTTGGTTACTTTGGGATAAAATACACTTTTAAATATAAAACAAGGACCAGATTATTGTTCTTCGAGAATAGTTGTTTTTCGCTGTTTAAATCAGTAGTAAAAGAACTTGATGAACTTGAAATAAAATATAAAGGTAAGACTGTCACTGAGAATTTGATTATCTATAAAGGGACATTCTTTAATTCGGGAAATATTGATATTGATAAGAATCTAATTTATGGACCAGTAAAGCTTATACTGCCTGATGATTACGAATGGAAAAAAGTGAAGATAATAGATCAGTCAGAAGATGTAAACTTAGAATACGAGTTTGAAAAAAAACCAAATGAACTACAGTTTTCATGGGATATTTTAAAAGAAAATGAGTTTTTCACATTTGATTCAGTTATTGAATATAAACCGGAAAAATCACCCAAGGAAGAATCACAGTTAGGTATCTCAAATATTACAGAGAATTTATCCAAAAAAATTACATTCAGTCAGAGAATAACAAACTTAAAATCTATAGATATAGGAAAATTTATTTTATCATCATTAAGTGAGTATAAATTTGCCATTTTTGGTTTTTTACTTGTGCTGATTGTTACACTTTTATTTGCTATTTTTCCAAATATATACACTTATAATATAGACACAGATAAATTAATGAAAGATTCGATCTTACTGGAACCAGGGGAAGTCACCATAGCTGATAGTCTTGCTGATAGTTTTGACGAAAATCTACAAAAAATCTTGACATCAGAAAAAGAAAAAAACAAAAAACTTAAAGGGATTTTGGTCAATGCTAGTCTCTTTTTTGGTGGATTGGCATTAGTATCATTATTTTTTCTTCTATTTTTTACAAATTCCTATTTTAAGGATAAAAGATTAGATAAATGGATAAAACAGATTGATGATAAATATATATGATGTTTTTGATTTCACAAAAGAAGGTTGCCAAGATTCATGTTCACCTTTGATTTATGTATGTTATGCATATATTAATTTAGAATTATAAGTTTTAGAAAGCAAACTCACAGGTTAATACATAGTTTGGGTGTCAATTTCAAAAAATTTAAGGATGTATTAAATTGAATAAGGAAAAAATCATAGCTGAGCTTCAACGGATAATTGATGAAGTGGCTCAAATATCTACAACTTTAGATACAATAAAAGAGATTGGTAGATTCGGAAAAATGACGGATGACAATTTTGATTTTGAGAAATATATAATATGGGATACTAGGTGTCATAACCTCTTATCAAGAATAATGAGTGGAGAAACTATTCATTACAAGAGGTTCAAAGAGGAAGATAACAGGGGATTTGCAAAACCTAGTCGAAAAGGTCGTGGTTATTTCAGTCATTCGGTTGAGTTGTATTACAAACGAGCTATTCTCATTGCGCTTCGTGATGATTTAGTAAATGATGTCTTTTTTGATGAGAAGCTCCTATTAACAGCAGAAAACTACCAAGAAATCCTGCAGCAAGCAGAAATGCTCATAAAGAATGACTATAAAGATCCTGCTGCTGTATTGATAGGTGCTGTTCTTGAAGTATCTCTGAGAAAGATATGTACCAAACATAGAATTGAGTATCGTCAGAAAGACACTATCAATCCACTCAACAACCTTCTTAAAGAGAAAGCCTACAATAGTCTAACTCATAAACAGATAATCACATGGGCTGACCTAAGAAATAATGCTGCTCATGGTCATTTTGATAGATACTCAGCAAGTGAAGTGAAAATGATGTACGGATGGATTGTAAAATTTATAGAAGATCAACTGCATAAAAACGCAGTTTAGCCTGACCATTATGTAATAAGAAGAAATGAAATTTATAAGAAGAATTATCTACTATTGTTTATTTATTTCTTTAGCATGTTTATTTATTTCTTTAGCACAATGTGTGAACATCACTTTATGTGATGATAACGGATTAATATCTATAGCAGAATTAAACTCAAATTCAATTGTACCCTTACTTGGTAATATAAATGATACTTTAAAAATAGTTGGAACTGGTTTTTATGTATCAGGAAATGGACACATTTTAACTGCTTCTCACATTGCACAAATCCCTGAATTATTTGCTTCCTTTTACAATAAATTATATAAATGCCAAGTCATAATAGAACAATTTACTGTGAATAAAGATAATCCTGATATAAGTAAAAGACTTAATTGGGATATAGGCTTACTTAAAATAGATGCAAAAGATACAAAACCTGTAAAACTTAGTGGGAAAAAGGATTTTCGAGTTGGAGAACAAATTGCAATGATTGGATTCTTTGAAAGAGGTGCATCTAAGAAAGTTGGAACTACAACAACCATTAAGGATATACTTACAGTCGGTTACATCAGTTCTGTATTTCCAATTAGTTTGGGAGATGTCTATTTGGGAACTCGTTTAGTCTTAGATATAACAGCTGGTCCTGGAAGTAGCGGGAGTCCTATCTTTGAACTCGAAAATGGTGAAGTGATTGGTGTATTGAATTCTGGAAAAGTAAGAAAAATTAAACTAATAAACTATAGCAAAATAATTAAAATTCCACTTGGTATTGCAGATGCTGAACCTGTGCATATGTTAAGAGAACATATAAAAAATGAAATATCTAAGTGACAAAAGTGTCCTATCACTTAACAAACAATGAACCTGATCTGAATGTCTAGTAGCTTGATTTTATTTCAATTCTTTCTTCTTCTCTTTTAACCAATCACTCCAGATGGTTTTATCCTTTTCGGAGTTCTTTTTAAAATTCGGTTCCACTTTCACTTTAGGTAGCTCATTACCAAATTTAGGATTCTTTCCGAACCCTTCTTTCGGATTATCTGATGTGCGAAAATTCGGAAGGTTAGTTAATCACTGGCTCGTTGCCAAGTTGAACTTGGGAGCGAGGAATAAACCTCTCTACTTCACCAATTCTTCCAGTCTTTTCAGGTTCTTCTTAGCAATCTCAAAATCTTTATCGATTTTCACACATTTCTGCAAAAATTGTTTTGCTTGTTTATATTCTCCTTCATCAATGAGAATAGAACTTAGATTATTGAGAGATTTAATATCTTCGGGAGAAATTTCAATTATTTCATAATATAGCTGTTTTGCTCTTTCAATATCTCCTTCGGAATGACAAACATAGGCAAGGTTATATTTTGCCTCCACAAAAGTGGGATCGATCTCCACAGCATTCCAAAAATGTTCTTTAAGCTTTTTGTTGTTATGAGTGAAAGTGTAATAAAGTCCCCAATAATATTGAAAATCTGCTGAATCTACAAAAATGGCTGAATATTTTTTTATCAGTGTAAATGCTTTTGAGAAGTCTTTTTTGGCAAGCAGCATTGCCACTTGCTTTATAGCATCATTTTCTCCATTGCAAATTTCCGGTTTTCCAAAAATCTTAGAATCGATTTTCCAGCTTTTTTCATCCAGACCCAGACGCAAAGTCAAGTCGTATTTCCTGTTAATATCCAAATAGACCAAAGCCTGCTTTCTATCTTCGGAAAGAGCAGATGATATTAGTTCATAATCAGTAAGTTTCTTTAGAATATTGTTTGTTGATAAACGTTTTAAGTAATTTTTTCTATATTCTTGATTTTCATATTGCTGGTTTCTATAAAGAAATTTCATGGTTCCCTGCCAATCCTGTTCAATGATCTTATCAAGATATTTTTGAGCGATATCTTCGTGAGTTTCCGTCTTAGAAATCGCTTTAGGATTATCGAGCTTAAATATTACATTGAAAAGATTTAATAAAACTGGATTTGAAATATTTAGCTGCACTAAGAAATCCTCAATTTCTTTTTTGCCTTCTTCTGTTTTCAGCATTTCATTGGGGATTTTATTTTGGAAAATTTCCTGTGATAAATTCATCCAGCGTTCAATCGATTTTTTCAGAAGGTCTTCATATTCTTTTTTAGAATCCGTATTTGTTTTATATTCAAATGTTTCTGTTTTTTGCAGAGAATAGCGGCATGTATCGGAACATTTAAAATCGATTCTTTTTTCATTGCAGCACTGCCAGCAGATATCTTTGCCTATTCGCAAGCAGAAACGGTTCCCACGTTTTACTTTGCATATTTTGCATCTGTCATTTTTTAATATATTCAAACTATCTCCTAATTATTTTGTGTTTGTACAAAAACCTTGAAGACTTGAGTTAAGTTAGCTTTAGCTGACTTGACTTAAGTTTTCCAATCCGCTAAAACAAAAGCTGTTTTTTATCCTTCGACTCCGCTCAGGATGACAAACAACCTTACTTTCATCTCCCATTTCATTTCAACATGGGTGGCGTACTTCGTTTGAATTCTGATTTTTTATTCAAATCCAATACTTTCTCGATATTCTCTTTTGAGAAGCCTTTATTAATCATTTCTTTTTTAGTTTTGCACAAATCAAACAAGTTATAAAGAATTTCATCAAGCTCATCATAAGTAATTCCCAGTTCATCTTCATCTGTTTGCTCCTGCCACAGATCTGCTGAAGGTTGTTTATCGATGATATATCCGGGAATCTTTAATATTCTTGCCATTTCCCTGACTTCAGTTTTGTAAAGATGCCCGATTGGCTCGAATGCACAAGCATTATCACCATATTGTGTACAATATCCAACCATTAGTTCAGAGCGATTTCCTGTACCAGCAACTAAAGCCTGAAAATTTGCTGAAAGGTCATATAGAATGCACATTCGCTCGCGTGCCATCAGATTTCCCTTCCTCAGAATATCTGCATTTAATGCATAATTATCGAAGTAGGCATCCACTATTGGAGATATATCAATAATTTCATATTGAATTCCAAGAATTTTCGCAAATTCTTCAGCATGTTTCAAGCTATCCGGATGACTGCTTTTATATGGCATCATTACAGCCATCACATTCTCTTTTCCAATAGCTTCAATGCTCAATGCAATCGTAACTGCTGAATCTATGCCGCCGGATAATCCAATAATTAATTTGGAAAAACCAGTTTTTGAAAGCTCTATTCTGATGAATTCAATTATTCTTTGAATTTCCTTTTTTAAATATATGTTTCTCATATTAACCTCAATTTATTTTTAATCCAAAATCCGTTTCAAAGAAGTAAATTGATATTTCAAGGTCAAGAAATTATTAAAATTTAAATCATGTGATTCGTTTATAATTGAGGTTCTGAAAATCTGCTTGACATCTTAAAACAAACTAAGAATTTCGATTTTCAAATTTGCATTTTTTTATTAAAAAAATAGATGGAGGATTGAATGAAGATTCCGAAAAATCAGACAAGAAGGAGGAAAACGAATGAGTAACATCAAAGAAATGAAAAATGCTCATAAAATCCTTAAAAAGTTCGATTACACTCCTTCAACAATTCAAAAAGGTTACACAAACAAAACTCTTTATGTGAATATTTCTGATAACGAAATTAAAGAAAAACCTGTAACCCGGCAGATGAAGGATTTATTCATTGGCGGAAAAGGATTCGGTCTCTGGCTTTTATGGAACGGAGTAAAGGCAGATACAAAATGGGACAGTCCGGAAAATGAAGTTGTGATCGCTTGCGGACCTCTGGGAGGAACAACCACTTTTTCCGGCGCAGGAAAATCTTTGGTAACATCCATCTCCCCCACTACCGGCAGTATTATCGACAGCAATGTCGGAGGTCATTTTGGACCGCTCTTAAAGTTTGCCGGTTGGGATGCAATGGAAATACAGGGTAAAGCAGAAAAAGATGTGATTATTTTTATCGATTCTACAAAGAAGACAATCTCCATTGAAGAAGCTCCTGAAGAGAGTGTTAATGCTCATCTCGCTTCTGAAGAATTCACTGAAATGTATGCAGATACTCCCGCTGAAAAACAGAATATTTCTGTAGTTTCTGCAGGAACAGGTTCAGATAATGTTCTTATCGGATGTTTGAACTTTTCCTGGTGGGATTGGAGAAGACAGGGAACCAGGATTAAACAAGCAGGTCGCGGTGGAATCGGTTCGGTTTTCCGAAACAAAAAGATAAAAGCAATAATCGTGAAAACTCCAAATATGAGACCTAAATGGAATATCCAGCAGAGACAATCTTGTTCAGGAAAAGGAGCTTAATATGGAAAAAGTAAATCAAATCATACAAAAATGGAATACAGATCCTGATTTCGTGATCGAAATGATGCAGGATATTCAGGATGAATTCCGATGTATTCCACGTGAAGCTTTAGAAGAAGTTACTCTCAAAACCAAAGTTCCTCTCGCGAGATTGTATCATATTGTTACTTTTTATAAATCATTCAGCTTAACTCCTCGCGGAAAATATGAAATCCAGGTTTGCATTGGAACTGCCTGTCATGTAAAAGGAGCTCCGTTAATATTAGATTCTTTCACGCGCGAGCTGGCAATACAAATCGGTGAAACGACTTCTGATGGTTTATTTTCTTTAGAAGGCGTTCGTTGTCTTGGATGCTGCAGTTTAGCTCCTGTAATCACTATTGGTGATAATCTCTACGGTGATGTTAAGGTTGCTGATGTTCCTAAACTGCTGGCAAAGTATAAGGAGGGGAACAATGAATAGAATTCAATCTGGCGATCTGAATAATATCCGGGAAAAAAGAGTACACGAAATAAAGAAATTCAAAGCTGCTTTGATGGTTTGCGCTGGAACAGGTTGTGTTTCTGCCGGTTCTTTTAAATTGAAAGATCTTCTGGAGAAAGAATTGAAAGAAAGAAACCTGGATAACGAATATATGGTAGTTCCTACCGGTTGCAATGGATTTTGTGCTCAAGGTCCGATAATGGTTATACAACCTGATGGTATTTTTTATCAGAAAGTTAAACCAGAAGATATTCCTGAAATTATCAATAAATTGATAGAAGGAAAATATGTAGATAAACTTCTTTATAAAGATATCGAAACAGGAAATTACATTCCAAAAATGGAAAATATCAAGTTCTTTGGTAAACAACAGTTAATTGCTCTTCGAAATAAAGGGATAATAAATCCTGAAAATATTGAGGATGCTATAGCCAGAGGAGCTTACAATTCTTTGGCAAAAGCTCTGGAGATGAATCAGCAGGATATTATCGATGAAGTAAAAAGATCAGGTATTCGCGGTCGAGGTGGTGGAGGATTTCCAACTGGTGTGAAATGGGAAATTGCTTTTAAAACATCACAAGAAAAAGATGTTATTCCTTACATTATTTGTAATGCGGATGAAGGAGATCCAGGTGCATTTATGGATAGGAGTATAGTTGAAGCAGATCCTCATACAGTAATTGAAGGAATGTTGATAGGTGCAAAAGCAATTGGAGCTTCCGAAGGTTTTGTTTATATCAGAAAGGAGTATCCTCTTGCCCTGGAAAGATTGGAGATTGCAATTTCACAGGCAGAAGAAATGGGGCTTCTTGGTAAGAATATTCTCGGCTCAGATTTTGATTTTGATATTAAAACTCATCGTGGAGCTGGAGCTTTCGTGTGTGGAGAGGAAACTGCCCTGATTTCTTCCATACAAGGTAAAGCTGGTGAACCCCGCCAAAAACCTCCGGTCCCGGCAATCTCCGGATTAAGAGGGAAACCAACTATCATAAATAATGTAGAAACCTGGGCAAATATTCCTGTGATCTTAGATAAAGGTGCCGGGTGGTTTGCTGATATTGGAAGTGGTGATGTATCTGACAGCCCCTGGAATGGTAGTTCCGGTACAAAAGTTTTTTCTCTGGTTGGAAATATAGAGCATACAGGTCTGGTAGAAATTCCAATGGGAATCACATTACATGAGATAATTTATGATATTGGTGGTGGAATTCCAAACGGAAGAAAATTCAAGGCAGTTCAAACAGGTGGTCCTTCAGGAGGATGCCTTCCTGCATCTCATCTCGATTTATCAGTTGATTTCGATAGTCTGACTAAAGCAGGTTCCATGATGGGTTCAGGTGGTATGATAGTGATGGATGACAAAACCTGTATGGTCGATGTAGCCAAATACTTCATTTCTTTCTTGAAAGATGAATCCTGCGGTAAATGTACACCTTGTCGTGAAGGTTTGATAGCTCTTTACCAAATATTGGATAGAATCACTAAAGGTGAAGGCAAAAATGGTGATATTGAATTGATGGAAGAAATTTCTCAAACAATGTCTTTAGCATCTTTATGCGCACTTGGTCAAACCGCTGCAAACCCTGTATTGAGTACAATAAAATACTTTAGAGATGAATATGAAGCTCATATCAAAGACAAAAAATGTCCGGCTGGCGTTTGCAAAGAATTAATTTCTTATTCTGTTAATGATAATTGCACAGGTTGCACTATTTGTTCTAAAAAATGTCCGGTAAATGCAATTTCAGGAAAAGTTAAGGAAAAGCACATTATTGATCCTGAACTTTGTATTAAATGTAATGTTTGTTATGAAGTCTGTAAATTCGATGCAATCGAGGTTAGATAAATGGCTCACGGATTTGCACGGATAAAACGGATAAGAAAAATAAATTAAAAATAAATCCGTTCAATCTGTGTTCATCTATGAGCAAAAAAAGGAGGAATGATGATAAATATAATTATAGATGGAAAAAAGATAGAAGTTGAAAAAGGAACTACTATCCTGGAAGCTGCAAAGAAACTGAATATAATAATTCCTGCTCTATGTGACCGTGAGGTTGTTAAAGCTTATGGAGCTTGCCGTCTTTGCGTGGTCGATGTTAATGATGGTAATGAAATCAAAATGGTTACTTCATGTAATTATCTCATTAATAAAGAAATCGAAGTTTTCATGCAATCGGAGAGAGTTCGGAAAACCAGGAAAATGCTTTTGGAAATGATGCTTTCTCGTTGGCCTAATGTTCCGATGATAAAACAATTTGCTGCTGAATATGGTGTTATAAAACCGCGAATGATTCATCCGCTTGTGGATTATTCCGAAAATGCTTGTATTCTTTGTGGACTTTGTGTGAATGCATGTTCGGAAATGGTTTGGGAAGATATTATCGGTTTTGCTGGAAGAGGTGAAAACCGTAGAGTTGTGATGCCTTTTGAAAAACATTATGAAGCGTGCATCGGCTGTAGTACTTGTGCAAATATCTGCCCAACCGGAGCGATTTATATGACAGATATTCCAAATAAACCTGCAGATGAAAAACGCATTGATAAATTTGGTATGAAAATTACTGAAGAAATGACATTAATGGATGATGAACAATGCGATATGCGAGGTGTGGGGACTGCACATTTAACACAAATCATGAATGATTATGACTTGCTTCCAACAACGAATTACCGCTTTGGTTCTCATAAAGAAGCAGGTAAACTTCACTCCGATGTTTTCAAAGCTAAATTTACACAGGGTCTTCCTGATGGATGCTGGCTTGGCTGCACGATGTCCTGTGCAAAATCGATTGATAATTATGAATTGAAATCCGGTCCATACAAAGGTCAGAAAGTACTGGTTGATGGTCCGGAATATGAAACTGTTGCCGGCTGCGGAGCAAATCTCGGAATATTCAATCCTGAGTTTGTTATTGAAGCCAATTTCTATTGCGATACTTATGGGATCGATACGATCTCTTTTGCAACAGGTCTGGCTTTTGTGATGGAATGTTTTGAAAATGGGATTCTCGATAAAGAAAAAACCGGTGATCTGGAACTCAACTTTGGAAATGAAGAAGCTGCTATGGAAATCCTTCATCAAATGGGGCGAGGTGATGGTTTCGGAATTATTGTGGGCCAGGGAATTCGCAGGATGAAGAAAATTTTTACTGAAAAGAATGATCTGACCGATGAACAAATCCAATTTATGCAGGATATTGGAATGGAAGCAAAAGGTCTGGAATATTCCGAATATGTAACCAAAGAATCTCTGGCCATGCAAGGAGGTTACGGACTTGCCTTAAAAGGTGCTCAGCACGATGAAGCCTGGCTTATCTTTATGGATATGGTGAACAACCAGATTCCAACTTTTGCTGATAAAGCTGAAGCTCTTCATTACTTCCCGATGTTCAGAACCTGGTTCGGTTTGATGGGACTGTGCAAACTTCCCTGGAACGATGTGGAACCTGCTGATAATGCGGAAAACGATGAACCCGCAAAAATTCCGGGTCATGTGGAAGGTTATGTGAATTTCTTCTCTGCAATGACCGGAAAAGAAATCGATAAACACGAACTTATTCGACAGTCGGAAAGAGTTTACAATTTCCAACGGGTTTTCAATTTTAGGCTTGGCTATGGAAACAGGGAATCTGATAGAATTCCTTATCGTTCTGCAGGACCTGTAACAAATGAAGAATATGAATCCCGTGCAGAAAGATATGATAAACAGCTCATCGAGAAATGGAATTATGATATCGAAGGCAAAACATCAAAAGAGAAAAGAGATTTTCTGAGAAAAATGAGAGAAGAAGATTATCAGAAACTCTGTGACGCTGTTTATAATAGAAGAGGTTGGGATGATAATGGCGTTCCAACTATAGAGAAGATGAGAGAAATTGGAATGGATCTACCGGAAGTTGTCGAGGTTTTGAAGAGAGCGTAAAGAATAACTAGATAATTGAACATTAACTTCCGAAGTGTTTTAATAATTTCGGAAGTTTTTTTCTTGACTAGATAATTATTCTTTTTTGTTTAAAATTAATAAAATAAATTGGAGATAGAATGGAAATATCAATTGATATCCCTGATGATATTTATATTTTATTACAGAAAAGAGCAAAAGAAAATAGAAGATGTTTAAATGATGAAATTCTTGCAATATTAAAAAAAGCTACAAGGAGCTACAGAAAGAGACTAAACAGTCTTGAGGATAAAATCAATTTTATCAGAATATTATTATGAAAAATTTAGAAGCAGATTTCTTCTCCAAACACGATCCCAAAATCATTCCGATAATCCGCAATGCAACGATCGGGATTGCCGGAGCAGGAGGTCTCGGTTCGAATGTTGCAGTAACACTCGCAAGAGTTGGAATAGGAAAACTCATTATTGCTGACTTTGATAAAATAGAACCTTCCAACCTTAATAGACAGCAGTACTTTATTGAGCAGATTGGAGAACCAAAAGTTATTGCTCTTTTAGAGAATTTAAAACAGATAAATCCATTTTCGAAATACCAGATTCATCATATCAAACTCGATGAGAATAATATTTCATCGATCTACAAAGATGTCGATATAATTGTGGAAGCATTCGATAAAGCTGAAATGAAAAAAATGCTGATTGAAACCTGGATTGCTGAATTCCCTGAAAAACCGATAATTGCAGCTTCAGGTCTTGCAGGTTATGGAATGACTGAATTGATTCACACAAAAAAGTTCGATAACCTTTATATTTGTGGTGATGAGATAACAAAATTAAATGACGACATCTCCCCTATGGCACCAAGAGTTGGAATTGTGGCAAATATGCAGGCTAACTTAGTGTTGGAGTTATTATTGCATCAACTGCCGGATGTGATCTCAAAGCAGAGCCATGAGCTACTGTAACATAAACCTCAGGTTTGTGAGCTTTTATATTCTCAAAGCAGAGCTATGAGTTACGTTTGAAAGGAAAAAATGAAAAAGCAAATATTAGTTAACGATAATCTCATCGAATGGCAGGAAAATCTGACTATCAATAAAATCCTGAAAATAATGAATTATTCATTCAAAATGCTGGTTATAAAAGTTGATGGAGAATTGATAAAAAAAGATGAATATGGAACAAAAATTGTGTCAGAAAACGCCGATGTAAAAATCATCCATCTTATAAGTGGTGGATAAAAAAAGGATGTAATTTTGAAAAAATTATTTATTCTTCTTGCAATTATTTTAATTGGATGCAGCCGCAATATTCAGATTTCTCCAATCCTCCAAGAAGATGCCAGATACAATATTAAACCTTCAGAAATGACAGGTTTTTCTTTTCATTTTACTTCAAATCCAAGGGCAGATAACATTCAGATAACAAAACGCAGATTAGATAATAAATTCAGATATTCTTTAAGTTCTCCCTTTAAAAATCTCTTAAACGAGTGGTTTTACACAAAATTCAAAAGTAATGTTCAACCAGAAAACGAAATAAACATCAGCATTAATGATATAGAACATGAGACAATAAATGACAATTTTCTGACGAGTGCACTCACCCATTCTGTGCAACTAACAGTTGGTGTAGAACTTATTATAAATAAACAAAAATATTTAAGGGAATTTTCTTTTAGGAAAACAATAAGATTTAATCCAAATGAAGCAAATGAAAACATCGGAATGGACAAAGATATTATTGACCTTTTAGAAACTTTTATCACAGCTATTGATACTTATACAGATGATACGATTGCGTTTATTCAGAATTTTAACACATCAAGAATATATGAAAAAGAAAAGGAAAATGAAAAAAAGGAAACCATCAAACCTGATAAATATGTTGTTCTGGAACCTTTAAATTTGAGGGTACAGCCTGACTGGAAGTCAAAGAAAATATTGGTTTTAAGAGCGAATCAGATTGTTGAAAAAAAGACTGAATTAGGAGATTGGGTACTTATTGAATATTTTGACCATGCTAAATCGAAGATGATAATCGGTTGGGTTTATGGAAAATATATTCAAAATATTGATAATTAAAAAATGAAAATAGATTATAGAATCGAACTTCCTGAAAAAAAACAATACTTTATACTTTTTGAATCAACAGGTTGGAATGAAGATTATAAGATGAATGCAGATGAGCTTGTTCAAACATTAAGAAACAGTTGGTTCATTTATTGTGCGTATTTCAAAAATAAATTGGTAGGATTTGGAAGGATACTTTCTGATGGATTTCTGCACGCTGTCCTTTTTGATGTGATTGTACTTCCTGAATTTCAACGAGAGGGAATCGGGAAAGAAATAATGAAAAAATTGATCGATGAGTGCAAAAAGAATAACATCCGGGATATACAGCTCTTCTCTGCAAGAGGTAAACAAGAATTTTATGAGAAACTCGGATTTGAAGCCAGACCGGAAAACGCACCGGGAATGGAAATCAGAATTAAATATTGAAAATGAAACTTAGATAAAATGGATCCTGCATAATTAGGTGTTTTTGTCATCCTGAGGAATTCATCTTGCTTTTCTCTCGAAGGAACTTCGCTGATAATGAGATTCTTCGGAAGATTGCCTTTGAAAGAAACCTCAGAAAGACATTTGTTTTTGCATTTTGCATAATCTTTTAGAAATAAATAAAAAGGAGAAAAAGCAATGTTCAAAGTAAATGAGTATTTTGAGGGGAAAGTAAAATCTTTAGCTTTCAAAGATGGAGATTGTGATGCTACAATCGGAGTAATGGCAAAAGGAGAATATGAATTTGGCACATCATCAAAGGAGGTAATGACAGTAATTAGTGGAAAATTATTAATAAAATTTCCGGATTGCGATAAATGGCATGAATACAACAAATTCGATAGTTTCACAATTGGAGCAAATAAAAAATTCAGAGTAAAAACCGCAGGAAATTCCACATATATTTGTCGTTACTATAAAGATGCAAAAGAAAACTGTAGTGGCAAGTGCAAATGTGATTGTTAAGCTGGAGATTTAATGAACAAAAAAGTGATGTATATTAGTTTTATAATTCTCATATTTCTACTTATCATTTTTCTAAATGCTAATCCTAAAGTAGAAACAACTAATTATAAAGGTTCATTAAAAAAAATTGGTGATGACTGGTATTTGAATACTGGAGATGATTTTTTCAAACTAAATTTAGCACCGGAAGATTTTCTTTTTCAAAATGGAATCGAATTAAAATCTAAAGCTGGTCTGAATATTTATGGAATATTAGAAGATGAAGAAATTATTGTTCATAATATTCAAGTGAAAGGTTCTTTTTTCCCAATAAGAGATGAAAAAGGCAATCCTCTCCGGCAAAAAAAAACTATAGAAAAAGAATACTATATTGTGAATCCCAAACTATGCATTGGCTGCAGACTTTGTGAAATAAAATGTCCTGTACAAGCTATTAAAATGGAAAATGGTGTTGCAGTCATTGATGCTGACCTTTGCACAGCTTGTGGAATTTGTGTAAATGGGGATGGTAAGAGATTTAAAGGTTGTCCTGTAGGTGCTATCAAATCTTTTGGTGCAATAGAAAAAGCTGATACAAAGTAAATCGAGCAGCTTGCTCGATATTACATTCTCTCATTCCCGTCCGGCAGTTACCGGATGGGAACGAGAAGTCATTAATTGAACTTTTCAAGGTTCAAGTCTCAAGTTATACTTTTGATAAAATACATTTCCTGTTCTTATCATTTTTATAAATGTGCTTTTAAATCTCAATAATTCCTTAACAGTCTTAATTCCATATTAATCAAACAGTTATAAATTCTATTTTGATTGGCACACTGATTGCATTAACATTTAGGCAAAAAAAGGGGGAATCATGAAAAAGATTTTAGTTTTAGCGTTGGTTTTATCAGCTGTTTGTTTATCACTTTTAGCTCAAGAGGTACAAGTCAATGTTAACGTTGATGAAGAACTCGAAGAAGCTATGCAAGAACTCGAACAAGCAATGGAAGAAATTCCAATAATTTCTATCGAAAGGAAATCTTCGGATACACCAAAAATGGGTGTTTATTTATCCGATTTAGATTTTCAAGATGCATATGAAATGCATTATCCGGCTTGTTATGGTGTCTATGTATCCGGAGTAGTTCCAGGTGGACCATCGGATGAAGCTGGCATTATCAAAGACGATATTATTATGGAATTCGATGGTAAAGAAGTTAAATTTGAAGATCATCTTGTAACATTAATCAAAACCAAGAATATCGGTGATGAAGTTGAAGTTGTTATTTTCCGTAGTGAAGAAATCTTAAGCACAAAGGTAAGCCTTGGCACATTATATCCTAAAAAAGAGAAAGATACCATTATCACAAAAGATGGCAAAATCAAGAAAAAATATTCTGTTGGTCATGGTGGTGGTAGCTGGCTTCCTGTTTGGTATACACCGGATATCGCTGAAATCAATGACGTTCTTGCCAGCCTTGATTTTAAAGACGAAACTTTCTCTGAAGATGGTTTCCTGCTTCAAGGTGGTGGTGGTAAAGGTAATGTGGGAAAAGGCTGGTTTATCGGTGGAATGGGTGCTGGTTACAGCAACAAAGAGTCTTCAAAACATTTTTGGTGGGATAATGATGGCATCCTGGATTCAACTTTAGTTTCTCGCAAAGCAAAATATGCAGTTACTTATTGGGGAGCAACTTTAGATAAAAGATATGCTTTCTCAAAAAAATTCATTAGTTCCGTCGGATTTATGCTGGGAGCAGGACAAAACTTTATTAAGGTAACTCAAATTGCTGATAATGGAGATATTCCGAATTACAATTTTGAAACCGAATCAAGCCAGCAAATGGATGATTATTACAATTTTAAAAGCAAACTTACCATGCAAAAAGATTACATTGTTTTCCAGCCAAAAGTTATGTTGATGTATCATTTCCTGGATTGGTTAGCATTCAGAGCAGAAGTTGGCTATTTAGTCAGCTATTCTCCCAATGATTGGATAGTAAAAAGAAATGGCGAAACCGTGAAAGCACTCAATGCTCCAGAATCAAATATGGATGGATTAACACTGACGGTTGGTCCCTGGTTCGGATTTTAATTGACAATATAAGCTAAAAAAATAGTCTCTGTCAAAAAAAATGGCAGAGACTATTTTTGTTTTCTGAGGAGATATGTTTCAAGCTTTAGCAGATAAGATTTTAACAGGAATTGTTTCCTTTGGTATGATGGTGCTTACCACTACAGAAGGGAATAATGCCAGTTTTGCAGAAATAACTTCAACTTTATATGGTAATCGAATTGTCGTTAAAACTGAACTTGTTGATGCTTTTGCAAATGATTTTGAAGAGATATTCCGCTGTGGAAAAGAAATTGAAATTTTCTTTAATATCAAGATAAAAGCGGGAAATCAAACTATCCATACAAATGTATTTAAACATATTGTTGTTTTTGATCCATTGGAGCAGAACTTCACAGTAAATCTGGAAGAGAAAAATATCGAAATTTCAACAAATTCTTATGAAGAACTCATTGAAATAATTTCCCAGGTTGAATACGAATTTGCTGACGAACTGAATTATGAGCAACTTGATGTAACCTTAGTTTCCTATTTAGAAGAAATATATTTGGATACTCTGGGAAAAGATTATGATATGATGATGCTCTGGAAATTTAAAAAACCTAAAGTCAACAAAAGGATCGATTTAGGATTTGATGAAAGTTAGATTAGGATTTAGAATCAGTGTAATTGTTTTATTCTTAGCTCTTTATTTAACCAGCCTGATGGTCTTAAATAATTTCTTTAATCACAAATTAGAACAAATTAATAAGACATTTAAAAGCATGAAATTCCAAAAGGCACTTTCCGAACTTTCTTATGAAACCGAAGCTGATAGAAGAAATGCAGGTAAATTGATAAATAGATTCAATGAAACATCCATGTCTCTGGGAGTAATAAAGCGGGAAACAAAAATATATTCTGCCCTTTTCCTAACCTTTTTAATGTTTGTATCTATTGTCATTTTTGTCCTAATTTTTAATGTAATTTCTCATCCTCTCAAAGAATTACAGAATGCTACATCAAAAATCCGAAAAGGTGATTTTTCCGTAAATTTAAAAGAATCCGGTTTCAAAGAGATTAGACAGCTTAAACAATCTTTTAACAGTATGTCCAGAGAACTGGATAATGTTCAAAAGAAATTATTGAAAGCAGAAAAAGAGATGATCTGGAAAGAATTTTCCCGGATTCTGGCTCATGAAATTAAAAACCCACTCACTCCCATCCAGCTTTCCATTCAAAGATTGGAAGATAAATTCATTACGGATGAAAAGAAATTCTACGAAATTTTTCCCGAAGCTGTAAAGATTATAAACCAGGAAATCAATAATTTACACAATTTAGCAAAATCGTTCTCGAATTTCGCCAAAAGCACTACTCCCGAATACAGCGAATTCAATCCAAAAGATGTGATTGAAGATATCATCAGACCCTACATTCATAAATATGAAATAAGATTGGAAGGTTTTCAAAATTGCCAGGTAAAATTCGACCAGATTCATTTCTATCAGATCATTACTAATCTCCTGCAGAATGCTATTGATGTCTCCTTACCGGATGAACCAATAGATATAAATATCATTAAAAATGATAATATTATAATCCAAATAATCGACAATGGAAAAGGTATCTCAGAAGAAGATCTTCCCAGAATTTTTGAACCGTATTTTTCTAAAAAGAAAAAAGGACTCGGTTTGGGTTTGGCTCTTGTAAAAAAGCTTGTGGAAATAAATAAAAGCAAAATAAAAGCTGAAAGTGAATTAGAAAAAGGCACGAAATTTGAAATCATTATCGAAGAATTTAAGGTAACGTGATTTTGCCAAACTAAAACTTAACAAGTTTTTGAAACTTGTTAAGTTTAAATATCAGAGTAAATCAGAGTCAAAAATAAAATGATCGACAGAGTAACACAGACAAAAAAGTAACAGTGTCATTCTCAACTTGATTGGGAATCTATTAGTACTGCAGAGATTCCCTCTTTCGAGGGAATGACAAAAAAACACGGGAACGACAAAAAATAAAGACTAAATAATTATTTGTGTAAATTCGTGTAATTCGTGGATAAAAAAAGTCAGTGGCAAAAAATGGAGTAAAAAAAATGAGAGTATTAATTATTGATGATGAAAAAAACATTTGCATTTCATTAAAAAGCATTTTGGAAGATGAAGGTTATAACTGCGATTATGCTTTATCCGGCACAGAAGGTCTGGAAAAATTCGATATTTATTCGCCGGATGTTATTCTGTTGGATGTAAAACTGGGAAATGTGAATGGCTTGGATATACTGGAGCAGATTTTAAAAATCGATGCCAATATAACCGTAATTATGATCTCCGGTCATAGTGGCATAAAAGAAGCTGTGACTGCTATTAAAATGGGAGCATTTGATTTTTTGGAAAAACCTCTCAGTTTGACAAAAGTGAAGATAGCTGTTAAAAAAGCTTGGGAATTCAAATCAATTTCTCAAGATTATATTCGAATCAAAAAATCGTTTGATGAACAATATAAAATCATAGGTGAAAGCAAAGCTATTCAAGATTTATTGCTTTTGATTTCTAAAGTTGCCCAGAGTGATTCCAAGGTTTTGATTCGCGGAGAAAGCGGAACCGGAAAGGAACTTGCTGCTTTTGCTATTCACCATCAAAGTAAAAGAGATAAAAAACCTTTTATCAAATTCAATTCTGCTGCCATTCCCAATGAACTGGTTGAAAGCGAACTTTTCGGTTTTGAAAAAGGTGCATTTACAGGAGCGGATAAATCTAAGAAAGGTAAAATAGAACAAGCTGATAGCGGAACACTTTTTTTGGATGAGATCGGTGATATGAATCTTAATGCTCAGGCAAAAATCCTGCGTGTTATCCAGGAAGGTGAATTCGAAAGAGTGGGTGGAAACAAAACTCAAAAAATCGATACCAGGATTATTGCTGCTACTCATAAAAACCTGGAAAACCTGGTTCAAACCGGTGAATTCCGTGAAGACCTTTATTATCGGCTGAATGTGATTCCGATTGTTACTCCACCGCTGCGTGAGCATCCCGAAGATATTCCAATTCTGATAAAATATTATTCTGAATTTTATTCTAAGGAACTCCAACTTGCTCTGAAAATATTTCTGCCGGAAACAGTTATCGAGCTTCAATCGTGGAAATTCAAAGGTAATGTGCGCGAATTGAAGAACATCATTGAGAGAGTTTATATCCTGGTTAATAAAGAAAAAATTGAAATCCCGGACATTATAGATTTTGGTCAAACTTCCGGCAAAATTGTAGATTTCTGGAATCAGACTGTTTCTTTTAAAGACAAGAAAAGAGAATTTGAAACTAAATATTTAGCCACTCAACTGAAATTGAATAATAATAATCTATCTAAAACAGCAGAGGTTCTAGGCTTGCAGGTCAGCAATCTTTCACGGAAGATTAAAGAATTGAATATAAATACTGATTAATTGGAGCAAAACCTTGAAAAAGTCTTGCGAAGAAATCGAATTTAGTTGACCTTTGCAGGTCTTAATCTTATTCAATAAAAAAATAAATTCTGCAAAATAGAAGTGGAAACCGCTGAAGCGGTTATTGTATGGTTTGTGTGATTTTCAACCCACAGTTAAAATTGTGGGCTAATGCCATAATACATATTGAATTAACCCACAACTTCAGTTGTGGGAAATAAAACCATAACTAAAAGAAAATTTCAACCATTTCAATGGTTTTTGAAATTTTCTTTAATTTTACAGAACTCATGAACTCAAAAAAAACAGGAGGAAAATAAAATGAAAAAAAAATGGTTTGCTTTTGGATGTTTAACATCCATCATAATCGTGATTGCATTACTTTTTTGGGGATTTCTTTCCTTAAAAAACCTGGGAAAGAAAAAAGTAAAAGTCCAACCGGATTCATATCTGCATTTGAATCTAACCGGAGAAATTACTGAATACAATGAAATTGAAAGGTCGATTTTCTTTGAAAAAACTATTTGTTCAAATGAGCTCATCCGCAAAATCAATCGTGCTGCTACAGATGAAAATATAAAAGGCATTTTATTGGAACCAACCTGGATTCAAGCTGGACTTGCCACAACCCATGAAATAATGAAAGCTCTGCAAAACTTCCAATCTAAGGGAAAAGAAGTACATGCTTATATGAAAATTTCCGGCAATAGAGATTACTTCTTAGCTTCTGTTGCAGACAGAGTATATTTGAATCCATCCGCTTCTGCAGGAATTTTGCTGACTGGAATCGGCGGAAATATCATCTATTACAAAGAACTTTTAGATAAGATCGGTGTGGAAATCAAAGTGGTTCATGCTGGTAAATACAAAGGAACTGGTGAACAGTATTTCCTCAATGAAATGTCTCAACCATTAAGAAAAAGTCTGGAAGATTTGCTCTCTGATATTTATGATGAACTTCTAACGACTGTAGCAGAAAACAGGAATATATCTTATGATGATGTAAAAGCAATTTATGAAAACCGAACCGACATCATGATAAATAAAGATAATGCTCTTCAATATCAATTAGTAGATGAACTTATTTTCCGGGAAAACCTGCTGGCAAGATTGAATATCAAAAAGCAGAATCTAATTTCCTTTAAAGATTATAATCTTCCAAAAGAGAAATCCTTCACAAAAGATAAGATTGCTGTCATCTATGCTCAAGGAAATATTTCTCAAGAGGGAACTTCTTCTGATTTCAGAAATCTTTCTGCCAAGAAATTTAATAAAAACCTGGATCTAATCATAAAAGATAGCTCCATAAAAGCATTGGTAATTCGAGTTGACAGTCCAGGAGGAAGTGCATTAGAGTCGGAAATAATACTGAATAAAATTAATAGATTGAAGGAAATCATGCCGGTTGTTGTTTCCATGGCAAATGTTGCCGGTTCAGGTGGATATTACATTGCCAGTAATTCAAGCTATATTTTTGCAGACCCTTTTGTGATTACAGGTTCGATTGGTGTGGTTGGCACAATTCCTAACTTTAAGAAACTCGGTGATAAAATCGGTATTCACTCCAATGTGATTAAAAAAGGTAAATATGCAAATATTTTAGACCCTTTCACTGAAATCGATCCGCAAGTTATCGAATCTATCAGGCAAGGTGTACAAGAGACTTATGATGAATTTAAAGCAAGAGTTGCCTTTGGCAGAGATATGACCCTGGAACAAGTGGAAGAGATAGCTCAGGGAAGATTGTGGAGCTGCAATGAAGCTCTGGAAAATAACTTGATCGATGAGGTTGGGTTTATGAGCGATGCCATTAAAAAAGCTGCAGAATTAGCTGGAATTAAATCTTACAAACGAATCTATTTTCCCAGGAAAAAGACTTTTGAAGAGATGCTCTTAAAAGATATTTTTAATATTGAAATGTACGCCAACATTTTCACACCGGATATCCATAAAGAACTTGGAACCCGGAAAGCAATTCAATTTTATAGGAATATACAGTACGATCCGATACAGGCAATTATGCCCTTTGAGGAATTGGAGTGACAATAGCATTAATGCCAAACCATCAGAAATCTATTTCTATAAACTAAATGTGAATGGCAAAACTGAAGTAGTGAAGAAATGTTTACTACTGAAATGAGAAAATGGAATATCCGTGAACTATTGGATCGGGGATTTTATTCGGAGGTAATTCAAGGGACATTTTGAATAAAATTATTGAGGGTAAAATTACACTTTATATTTCTGACGGAATTTTGGGTGAAATTAAAGATGTTCTTTCGAGAAAGAAATTTGATTTTCCTCCTGAGATTGTTCATAATATCATTAATGAAATAGAATTGATTTCTGAGTTGATTACTCCAACAGTATTTTATAATATTATCGAAAAAGACGAAGATGATAATATAATTATTGATTGTGCTGTTAAGGCAAAAGCGGATTTCATAGTAACAGGTGATAAAATTCTTCAAGAAATTAAATCTTTCAAAGAAATCGAAATTTTAAATCCTCATGATTTTTTAGATCGTATTTAACAAGTTCTTTATGAACATAACTTTGAACCCGCAAGCTTCATCATGACGTGCGTTTCCGTTTGCAGCAACTTGATAAAAGTAAAAATAAGGATTGAAAAATGAAAAAACTATTAATTATTTTATTATTTGTTTCACTAATATATTCTATTTTCGCTCAAAATCCGCCAGACACCTTGTGGACAGAAACATTTGGTGGGTCTCAATCTGATGCAGCTTATTCAGTTCAACAGACCACAGACGGAGATTACATAATCACCGGATATTCTGAATCTTATGGAGCAGGTGATCGGGATTTCTGGTTGGTGAAAATAGATGAGAATGGTTATGAAATTTGGAATCAACATTATGGTGGAATAGAAAGTGATTTTGCTTTTTCAGGTCAGCAGACCACAGATGGAGGTTTCATAATCATTGGATATACATCTTCTTATGGAGTAGGTTTTGACGATTTCTGGTTGGTGAAAACAGATGAAAATGGAAACGAGGAATGGAATCAGACCTATGGGGGATATAGTTATGAATGGGCTAGTTCAGTTCAGCAAACCTCAGACGGAGGTTATATTATTTCTGGATGTACATTATCTTATGGAGCAGGTGGTGGTAACTTCTGGTTGGTAAAAACAGATGAAAATGGAAATGAACAATGGAATCAAACCTATGGGGGAAATGAATATGAATGGGCTTCTTCGGTTCAACAAACAACTGATGGAGGTTATATTATTGCTGGATGGACTGAGTCTTATGGTGCAGGCGGAGAAGACTTCTGGTTGGTAAAAACAGATGAAAATGGAAATGAACAATGGAATCAAACTTTTGGTGGAAATGAAAATGATGGAGCCCTATCAGTTCAAACGACTACAGACGGAGGTTATATTGTAGCTGGAGATACAGAATCTTTTGGAGCAGGTGGTCAGGATTTCTGGTTGGTGAAAACAGATGAGAATGGTATCGAAGAATGGAATCAAACTTATGGAGGAGATGAATGGGAATGGGTATATTCAGTTCAACAGACAACTGATGAAGGTTATATTATTGCTGGAAGTACAGGCACTTATGGAGCAGGTGAACATGACTTTTGGCTGGTAAAAACCGATGAGGATGGTAATGATGAATGGAATCAAACCTTTGGTGGAAATGATAATGAAAGGGCTTTTTCTGTACAACAGACCATAGACGAAGGTTATATTATTGCAGGATTTACTTATTCTTATGGAGCAGGTGCTAGTGATGCTTGGTTGGTGCTCCTGGATTCAGAAGTCCGTACAGAGAATAATGATATTACTTCTCATTGCTTTCTTATCCAAAATTACCCCAACCCCTTCAACCCAACCACAACAATCTCATTCTCAATTCAAAATAATAGTAATGTAGAACTTTCCATCTACAACATCAAAGGGCAGAAAGTGAAAACGCTTATCAGTGATCAATTGTCAGTTGGTGAGCATTCGGTTGTCTGGGAGGGGAGAGATGATGATAATCTTCCAGTTGGAAGTGGGATTTATTTCTATCAATTGAAAGCAGAAAATTTTGAAGAAATAAGGAAGATGATCTTATTGAAATAATAGGAGGAGACATGAAAAAAAGTATTTTATTTTTTTTAGTTATTTTTCTAATTGTATGTTCAAGCCTTTATTCTCAGTTTAATGAACCGATACAGGTTAATAGCCCTTACTTTCAAGTAAAATTTTCAGAGCAGCAGGCTTTAAAAGTAATCGAAAATGAAATCTATGTTTCATTTCTTAAAAAAGAAGGTATCCATCAAAAAGTTATTTTTGGATATTCAGATGATTATGGGAATAGTTTCAATTTTACTGAGATTGATACAACCCATGCTTATTTCGGTGAACCTGTATTTGAGATTCTCTCAAATGGTACAATAGCAGTTTTTTACACTAACTATCATACCACTATCTATTCAAACCTGTATAAAGCAATATCAAATGATAATGGAAATACATTTGATATTGAAATGATTTCTGAAAATGTATTCCGTGCCCCGGTTGTAACAAGCAATAATGATGTTATTCAGCTTTGCTATATCACAGGTAAAAAAAAACAATTATCCTATTATGAGCATTTCACAAATATTGAAGAATTTGAAAATGCTAATATCAATCAACCAATTACAAGATTCAGGGGAACAGATGTATTTCACGGTCCGGTTCATTCCAATTCAGATATCTGGATCGAACAAGGAGGAGGAGGTAATAATAATGGCTGGCCCACTTTTCATGAGAAGGTAACTACTGCCGGAAATTTCCTTCATTATCCTAGCGGAATTTTACTTGTATATGTCGCTCCGATGGATATGATATTCTTAGGAGGTTATCAAGAGGAATTACTCAATCCTTATGGACCGATAGCAACCGAATTACGAATGTATGGTATGCAACCGTTCAGTAATCCGGACGCAGATATTGTCTATGTGAAAATTAATGGTTCTGCTTATCAATCATGGTACGGTGAAATAGAACTTGTGGATTATGAAGATTTTGATGTTTATAGCTGGTATCCTATGAATGCAGCACATGCAAATGCTATTATCGATGCCGGTGGAAACTGGTTTGAAGATTCTGATATAGTCTGGACAAATCAGATTGCTATTTATGATACAACCTGGATTCCAGGTCCCAATGGTACTGTGAATAATTATTCTATTTTCGTGGAAGATCAACAGCTCTGGATAGAAGGTTATATAAGCGGAAAACAAACCTGGGGTTGTGCTGATACGATTTTTATTGTCGGTGATATTACTTACCAAGGAACAACGATGGGTGCTCCGCCAGATGAAGACCCTGTTAATATGACAGATTACTTTGGTCTGGTTTCAGAAAAAAAGATTATAATCAAGTATAAAAATATCGATCCATTTGAGAATTTTTCTATAAGTGCGGACAATTGTAATGATATATATTTATATGGAGCTTTTGCTGCCCTGGGACAAGGTGATACTCTAATTTACGGAGCTAATGCCTGTCATTATGATGGAATATTTACCTTTGAATACCAGCATCATCATGGTTCAACTCCAAATTTCACAGCTATGAGCCCATATTCATTTGATGATACATTATATACCTATATAGATTTCCATAAATTCATTTATCCGCACAGCCCGTTTGTGCCACCCAATATTGAAGGTTTCAATCTGCATGGAGGAGATCCAACTCCATGTCCTTTCGGTACTTGCGGATATCCTTATGAAAGCTCGGCTTATATATATTCATATCCAAATAATAATCCCTCAGATTATATCTTCCCTTATGGCACGGATTGGCCGGCTTACAATCCGGTTTGGCCCGAATCTGCTGAGAATATCGTTTTTGAAAGAGGAACTATTCATTTATTTGGCTCATTAGCTCAAAGAAGAAGAGGATATGTGCATCGCTCCGGTTCTGATCCATATAATCATCCGAACGGATATTCAAATCCCAGTCCCTGGGATCTGGATAACTGGCATTACGATGGATGCCACTTTCCAACCGGTTATGATAAAGATTATCATTATGACAGCAGGTTAATGAATAATTTATTGACTGATTATCCACATGTGAATATTGGAGGATCGGAACAAATTTTTAATGTGGCTCGTTCAATCGATAATGGCATAACCTTCCAAACACAATTTGAACAAAGCTTCGAGCATATGATAACCGATATTAGTATAGACCAGGAAAATGACCTGGTTGTAATCGCTTATGGAACATCTTCTCCCTTTTTGATGAACATTATTATTTCTACTGATAATGGAAATTCATATTTTGAAAATTCACTTCCGATACTTTTAGCAGATTTAAAAAATATAAAAATCTATGAAAATGATATTTATCTATTCGGTACAAGTCTGGTTTATGAATATTCGCTTGAAATTCAAGTTGATGAAATTGCAAAATATGATTATATTAATAATGTTGCTGAATTATTGGAATCTTTTGAATACAATGAAATTCATTTAAATAATTTTAATATCTCGGATTCCAATATTAAAGTTTATGAACATGTAAATATCTTGGATAACCCTTTGAATTTTGACTTCATTTACGCCATTAATTCTGATGATTTTGAGTATAATTATACTTGGCAAAGTGATTTTTCAGCTATTAACCTTTCACCCTTTTCTAAAATAAGTATCACTTTTGATGAAAGTGATTCAATTTATGTAAGCTTTTTACGAACAGAATATGATTCGGAGGGCTGGGGAGATTTGTTTTTGGTTTCCGGTTATTTAGATTATTTATCTTCTATAAACAATGAAGAAGTGAATCCAATGATAATCGATATTTCAAGCTATCCAAATCCCTTCAATCCCTCAACTACAATCTCTTTCACCGCAGAGGACGCTGAGAACGCAGAGATAATAATTTATAATCTGAAAGGACAGAAAGTGAAACAGCTTTTAAGCGATCAGCTTCCATCCGGGAAGCATTCGGTAGTTTGGGATGGAACCGATGATAACAATAAACTTGTTACATCTGGAATCTATTTTTATAAACTAAATGTGAATGGCAAAACTGAAGCTGTGAAGAAATGTTTGCTGTTGAAATGAGATAATGATTTTGGGTGAAAACTTTAAATATTTTACCGATATTTTAAAATAAGAATAGAATTATTCTTGACTTTAAAGGACGCTATAACTAAAGTTTTATTGAAAAAAAAATAAAATTGGAGGAGAGATGAAAACTTTATTAAAATTTTTGGGATTTGGTTTGATTTTTATTTTACTGATTTCATGCATTCAACAAAAAGAAAGGAATAATGAACGTATCGACACTTTATTGAATTCCCTTGATCAAGCTTGCTACAGTGGTATTGTGCTCAACACTCTCGACGGTAAAACGCTCGATGCAAACCAGGTTTATCTTGATATGCTGGGCTACTCAATAGCTGAAATTAGAGAGATTACCTTTCAGGAATTGACGCCGAAAGAATGGCATGAAATGGAACAGGAGCTTTTTGAGAAAGTTCTCAAAGAAGGTTATTCTGGTGTGTACGAAAAGGAATATATCCGCAAAGATGGCACCATCTTCCCCACCCGTCATCAAGCCTGGCTCATTTATGATGATGAAGGAAAACCATCCCGCTTATTTGGCATTGTGCAGGATATCACTCCAAAACCGGAAGATGAAATTATTGGAAGCTGGCTTAGAGCAGTTGAAGCTGAAGATATAACATTCAATGCTCAAGTGGTTTTTAATGAAGATAAAACTTTCGATTTTATTGTGTTGGATGAAGGAACTAATCATACCAATACGAGCGGTGAAAATTTATTTAAGGGAAATCAGATTACTTTTATCGATGCAGATTGCCCTGAACCTGGAATCTACCAATTTGAAATCAAAGAAGATATACTAATTATCACAGTTTTGAGTGACTCCTGTAAACCAAGAACTGTTGCCTGGGATGGAGCCTGGACAAGAAAAAGCGAGTAATTTTCTATTTTTTCCCTTCCGAATTTTTCAGTTCGGAAGGAGCTAACTCCAGAAGCTTCTGCTTCTCTCAATAGCGAATTCTGGTATTCAACCCCCAGCTTGGATACCAATTTCTAAATAAAATGTGTTTCCAAAACTGATATTGTACGCAAGGCTTGCGGCTTTTTAGTGACGAGGAGATTTATACTTTCCGAAACATATCTTTAGATTCCCGCTTTTGCGGGAATGACAATTTGCATGAAATTTCGGAAGCTCTCCAAAACATACTTCTAAACCTCAAAAAATCCTTGACTTATAAACAACGCACGAAAATTTGCAGTAAAATTTTGTATTAAAAAATCGGAGGAAATAATGAAAAGATTTAATTCTTTGTTTTTCAAATCGTTAATAATGATTGTAGTCATACTATTCATTGCTGTTTCGCTATTAGCAGAGTCTCAGAAACTATCAGCAGACGGTAATAAAAATCTGCGTTCTGCAAACATGCATTTGAGTGGTGGTAGATACGAAAAGGCACTCCCGCTATTTAAAGCAGTGCTTATAGAAAATCCTCATCATATTATTTCTCTGGAAAATGTAGCAAGCATTTACTATGATGTTATCCAAGATTATTTTGAAGCAAATTCATATTATTGTAAAGCAATAATTGAAATAAATGCAATTTTTGCTGAACATCAGGAAATCTTGAAAACAGATGAAAAGGCAGCAAAGAAATTTTATAAGAAGCATATCAAAAAAGAAAAATTAGAAGATAAATTGGAACAAATTAAAAAATTTAAAGCAAGCTGCTGGATAAATATTTTCCGTCAGGCTCAAGAAAAATTTAAAAATGAAGATTATGATGGTTGTATTGAAGAATTTTTAGCTTTAGATGAAATGGCTCCGGATAGTTCAAAAACCATTAAAATGCTTGCTTACGCTTACAATAAGAAAGGCGATACTGAGAAAACTTTGGAATACATGATAAAGAATACTGAACTTGAACCTGAAGATGATATGGTTCGAACTCAAATTGCAAACACATATTTTGGATTGGAAGATTTTGAAAAAGCGGTCGAGTGGTATACAAAAGCTTCTGAGATAAATCCCTCAAATCTTGATAACTTTTACAACCTGGCAATTACCTATTCAAGATTGGATAATCCTGAACAGGCTTATGAATCATATAAAAAAGTATTAGAAATCGAACCGGACAACATAGATGCGATACTTAGTGCTTATGGTTATACTGCTCAGTTGAATTTAGTTGATGAAGCGATTTCGTATTTAAAAAGAGCTTACGAACTCGAACCTGAAAGAACAGATATTCTTTCTGACCTTTGTTTCTATCTGAGCAATTCAAAGAAGTTTGAAGATCTTTTGATTTATGCTGAAAAATGGCAAGAACTGGATAAAGAATCTCAAGATGCTCAGTTACTTTTGAATTTAGCCAAACAAAAATTAAATAAATAATTTTTTTAGCGAAAGTGGCGGAATTTGGTAGACGCGCTGGACTTAGAATCCAGTGAGAGCTGATCTCGTAGGGGTTCAAATCCCCTCTTTCGCACCACAAAACTCCATGATTAATGAGGAATAAGTGAAAACAGAAATAAAAGATATTACTCAAAGTGTTAAAGAATTGACAATTACAATCGATTCTGAAAAAGCTTTGTCAGATTACAAAGAAGTGCTGAATCAATTTAGAAATTATGTTGTTATTCCCGGTTTCAGAAAAGGGAAAGCACCTCTGGCAATGGTTGAGCGAAATTATCAGGAACATGCAAAAGATGAATTTTACAATAAAAAATTGGGTGATTATTATAAAGCAGCACTCGATGAACTTAAGATAAATCCGGTTAATCAGGGAGAAGCTACAAAAATCGAATGGGAAAAAGGACAAAATTTGGTTGCTATCTTCAAATATGAAGTGATGCCGGAAATCATAATTAAGAAATACCAAAACCTGGAAATTCCTTATGAGAAAACTAAATTCAAACCTAAGATGATTGTTGATACTATCGAAGATTTCAGGAACCAGATGGCAACTGTAATCGATGCAGATTCTCCCTCTATAAAAAGTGATATTATCGAAGCTGAAATCAACTTTCTGGATGAGAATGGAAACATCACAAAAGATATCAAAAGAACATTTGTTTTGGGAGACAATGTTTATTCGGATACATTCAATAAAAACCTTACAAACACCAAAGTCGGTGATGAAATCAAAACCAGGCTATTCACCAAATCTCAAAAAACTGATGATAAAGACATTACTGAAAATATTAAAGATAGAGTATTTCTCGTCAAAGTGTTATCCATCAAAAGAAAAATTTTGCCGGAACTGAACGACGAATTTGCCAAAGACATTGAATATGATTCTGTGGAAGACCTACGTACAAAAATTGCAGAAGAGCTAAAAAAGAAAATCAAAAAAGAGAATACGGAAATGCTTCGAAATGCAATTATCGAAAAATTGATTGAAGCGAATCCTCTGGAAATTCCTCCCTCCATGATTCGAAATTATGCAGAATCAATGGCAAAAAATTATGCTGAATCTTATAAAATGGATATTGATAAGGTAATTCCTATTTATGAAAAAATTGCAGAACATCAAATGAAATCACATTATATTCTTAATGAAATCAAGAAGATAGAAAAAATAGAAATTACAGATGCTGATAAAGAAAAGATCATCAAGGAAGCTGCAGAAAATCTGAAAATGGAAATCGATAAATATAAGGAACTTTATAAAAAGCAAATCGAAAGTGAGGATTTTAAGTATGCTGCTGAAGAAAAGAAATTGTTTGAATTGATAGAAAAAAGTTCCAAATTCGTTCCCTATCCAAAAAAAGATAAAGAAAAAACTTGATTTAATAGCTAATAAAATTTATCTTTCTTTAGAAGGTAAATTAGACGCAGATTAACGTGATTTACTATGAAAGAAATTATGATAAAAAATATTTTTAAATATTTTTTATTTAAATAGATAATCATAAGTAATCAGTGTAAAAAAAGGGAGTTTTTATGCCGTATGTACCAATAGTTGTAGAGCAAAATGGGAAAGTGGAAAGAGCTTATGATATTTATTCTCGCCTGCTCAAGGATAGGATTATTTTTTTGGGTTCTCCCATAGATGATAATGTTGCTAATGTAGTAATCGCTCAATTCCTTCATCTGGAAGCAGAAGATCCCGATAAAGATATTTATATGTACATTAATAGTCCCGGAGGTTCAATAACTGCCGGTTTGGCAATTTATGATACAATGCAATATATCCGTCCGGATGTAAGCACTATTTGTATAGGGCAAGCAGCAAGCATGGGAGCATTATTACTTTCAGCAGGAGTTCCGGAAAAACGTTTTGCTCTTCCCAATGCACGAATAATGATTCATCAACCTTTAGGAGGAATTCAAGGTCAAGCATCTGATATTGAGATTCAAACAAAAGAAATCCTGCATCATAAAGAAAGATTAAATCAAATCCTGCAAAAACATACAAAACAACCTTTAAAAAAAATAATGAAAGATTCCGACAGAAATTTTTTTATGAGTGCTGAAGAATCCAAAAATTACGGAATTATCGATGAAGTGATTGCTTCCAGAAAACAAGGAGAAAAAAGTGGCAAATGATAAATTGCATCGCTGTTCTTTTTGCGGACGTTCCGAAACTGAAACTCATTATTTGATAAAAGGAATAAATGGAAACATCTGCGATGAATGTATTGATATGTGCTCCACCATTGTGGAATCTGACCATCAGCAGGAAGAACTGGATAATTTTGTACTTCCCAAACCACGCGAAATTCATGGATTCCTCAATCAATATGTAATCGGACAGGAATCTGCAAAAAAGATTATTTCAGTAGCTGTTTACAATCATTATAAGCGAATTTTCAAGCAAAAGAAAAATGATGATATTGAAATTGAAAAAAGCAATATTTTGATGATCGGACCAACCGGTTCCGGCAAAACTCTGATTGCACAAACTTTGGCAAAACTGCTTAAAGTCCCTTTTGCAATTGCTGATGCAACCACTTTAACCGAAGCCGGATATGTTGGTGAAGACGTAGAAAATATCCTGGTAAGATTATTACAAAATGCAAATTATGATGTAGAAAAAGCTGAGAAAGGTATTATCTACATCGATGAATTAGATAAAATTGCTCGTAAATCGGAAACACCTTCGATCACGCGGGATGTTTCCGGTGAAGGTGTTCAGCAAGCACTTCTGAAAATATTGGAAGGTGCCAAAGTTAATGTTCCTCCAAAAGGTGGAAGAAAACATCCGCATCAGGATTTTATTGAAATTAATACAAAAAACATTTTATTCATTTCCGGTGGTGCTTTTTTCGGATTGGAAAAAATCATTCAAAACAGGCTGAACAAAAAAACCATCGGTTTTGATGCAGATATTGTTTCTAAAAGCGAAATATCTCCGGATTTATTTGATAAATCTATTCCTGTAGATTTTGTGAAATATGGTTTAATTCCCGAGTTAGTAGGAAGAATTCCAATAACCAGTTCTTTGCATGAATTGGATGAAGCAGCCTTAATGGAAATTCTTACAAAACCCAAAAATGCCATCTGCAATCAATATAAAAAACTTTTTGAATTGGAAGGTGTAAATCTTAATTTCCGTGAAGATGCACTTCGGGAAATTGCCAAAATAGCTCTATCTCACAAAACCGGAGCGCGCGGATTACGTGCTATTATGGAAAAATTCTTGATCGACATCATGTATGACCTTCCTGAACAGGAAAATATTACAGAATGTATGATTTCCAAAAATGTTATTTTGGGAGATCATGCTCCTGTTTTCACTTATAAAACCATTAAGAAAGCTCAAAGTATATAATTAATTTTGTTCATTCAATCGGAATGTTTCTCGAAAACGAAAAACCATCCTTGAAAAGGCTTCTTTCTATAAACTTCTTCGTGCTTAGCACTCTCAAGGTTTCATTCAGATTTTAGTTTCATCCCAACCCTGAAAAAGTCAAATAAAAAGAAAATTTGAAAGAGACTTTTGCAGGGTTTTCAGGTTCTGCTACTTGTTACCAAAGTCTCTTTGGTAACACAATGATCGAGAAATTCCGTTTCGGACTTATAAAGAAAAACAATAAACATGATTTAGAATATTCAACTGATCCAACCAGAATCAGACCTGACTCGTAAGCTTGCAGCGAGTCGGGAATGATGACATCCTGAATGTTCTCAACTCGCACTGCGTCACAAGTCGAAACCATTCGCAAGGTCTTTTTCAAGGTTCCACCAAAACAAAACATTTGACTTATAAATTAAATTCTAAATTTTACCTGTATGAAGAAAATTGTAATAACAGGTTCAAATGGTTTTATAGGTAGTTTTTTAGCGAAAAAGCTAATCCAACAAAAATATGATGTAACCTGTTTTGTTCGTCACTATTCCAATACTGAACTCCTTCCTGAAAACAGCAAAATCGTTTATGTGGATTACTCTAATGATAAAGAATTATCTGACCTTCTTCAGAATCAGGAAATCATAATTCATGTAGCAGCTTTAACCCGGGCAAAAAAATGGGAACAATTCAAAAAGATAAATATCGAACTTACTGAAAAATTATTAGACTTATACAATAAAACTCCATGTCTCAAACAATTCATTTTTATCAGCAGTCAAGCAGCAGCAGGACCAGCAAAAAATAAAATTCCCAAAACTGAATCTGACCTTTGTAATCCCATTTCGATGTATGGAAAAAGTAAATTAACCGCAGAAAATATCATAAAAGAAAAAGCAGAAAAACCGTGGACTATCATTCGTCCTGTAGCTGTTTTTGGATCCGGAGAAAAGGATTTCCTACAAATTTTTAAAATGGTAAAAAAACATATTTCAATTTTTGCTGGTTATTCCAAAAAATATTTGAATCTTATTTGGGTTGATGATTTAACCGATATTATCATTAAAACAATGGGAAATCAAAAAGCTTATAATCAGGTATTTTTTGCTTCTGATGGAAATGCTTACACCTGGAATGCCTTTATCTCAAATTTGGAAAAAGCCTTGAATACATCTTCTATCCGATTCAGGATTCCTGAAATCTTACTTTTCCCTGCGGCTGTTATTTCAGAATTCTGTGCATTTCACCGACAAAAAATACCTCTATTTAATCGGGAAAAAGTGAAGGAAATGAAACAACGATATTGGCTTGTCAGTAATAAAAAAGTAAAAGAATTGCAAAATTATACTGCTTCCTCAGATTTGCAAACAAATCTGAAGAAAACCTATGAATGGTATAAGGAAAAAGGTTGGATGTGAAAAGCAAATCTAATAGTTTCAGGAAAATCTTTTGGTTCATTTTATTTTTTTCATTTGTGATAATTGGTCCAATCTGGTCGGAAAACAATTCAGATTCCAAGCAAGCTGATTCGCTTGAGATCGCCTCAATAATTGATTCCACTCAAGCTGATTCTCTTGAAATTATCACAATTATCGATTCAAGTTTTGTAGAGATAGACTCGACTTTTGTTGAAGAGCTAATCGAGGAAGAACCTGTTGATACATTTTATATCGATATCCAGAAATTGAAAGAACAGGTAGATTCCCTGATTTCAAAGCGAAAAGAAATTGAAAAATATGAGCTTCTACCCCACTTTATTTACAATGAAAATTTCCATTTGAAATCCGTATTTGAACCGGATATCTGGCTGAGGAAAAATGGTTTTTTAATTTTACCATTTACAACATCGAGAACTCATTTGCTGCATAATTTTGCTCCTCTTTTCCAAACTGATTTTTCTCAGAACCAGGTTTCTTTTTATCAGACTAATTATAATTTGCCGGTTGCCATGACTGAAGCGATTTTAGGTTTGGGAGATCTGGATATGAATCATGCTTTTGTCAGATTTCAAAAAGGGAATGTTTTCAATATCAGGAATTTGAATGTAAAAGCAGATTACTTCGGTCAGGATGGTTACTGGTATTCGGTTTATGAAAAATCTTCTAATTTTAATTTGCACCTTTTTTATGACCATAAATTCGGCAAATTTCATTATTATCATACTACTATAGACCAGGAAATCCCGAGCGATAAATTACTGGAAAATCCATCAACATCTTCTATGATTTTGGAAAAAAGTTTTGATAATGCTTTTTTATGGGAAAATAAAATCCTTAATGCCGGCATTCAATTAGAAAATTATGAAGTTAATAAAATGGAAAGAAAACAAACTCATTTTCTTCTAAATAAAACCCTAATTTTCCAGCAACACAAAATTCAAAGTTCAATCGAATATTTTATTCAATCAGAACCAAAAGATAATAGTTTTTCTATCTTTAGTATAAATAATTATTCCAATATTTCATCGATAAATATTGGAAACACGATTATTTATCAAGATGATGATAATTTCCTTATTTCCTCTGAAATTGATAGAAAAATATACAAATTCCTTAGTTTAATAGGAAAATATTCCAAAATAAAGAATGAGAAGTTCTTAGAGAGAAAGGGGATTGGTTTGAATATTTCACCTTCATTAGCTGATTGCAATTTGCTTATTGGTGAACAGAGAATTGCAGAAATTAGAATAATATATGCTGAAGCTGCTACTGCTTTTATATTCAAATTCAATAACTTAAATATAAACCTTAAAAAATGGACTTTATATCAGAAACCAGATGAAAACTTGAAGAACTATCCGGAATTGCAAAGCAAAGTATTTCTGGATTTAGTTTATAATTTGAAATATAATAATGCTATCAAATTTGGTTTAAGCTATTTCTACAATTCAGATTATCGAAATGACTTAAATATTCCTATGAAAAATAACGCAAATCTTGATGGATATTTAGCATTTAAAATTACCGATAGATTTGAAATAAAAGTCGATGCAATTAATCTTTTAAATTCTACAGAATTTATTGGGGAAGAAATTCCGGAAAGGCATTATAATTTTGGTGTGAACTGGGTTTTTGTGAATTAGTATTTAAAAATACTACCTCCAATAAACTCTCTTAAAATCGAATTTGAAGGAACCAGGTCATCCGGAATATTGGAAAAATGAGCTAACATTTTCAGCAGTCTTTTTGCTTCCAGGTAAACAGGAGAATATTTGGAAATATTTTGTAGAAGCGGAACAATATATTTTTTCAGCACTCCCAGTTCATAAGTAAGTGTGCTGTTGAACATCATATCTGCATTTTCCTGGAATGGAAAAATATTCTCATCCTCACCTTCTCTAATCGAATCCCATCTTTCTAATGTCTGTCCTGCAGAATATCCTCTAAAATTATAATCACGGATAATTCTTCTGAACTTTCTGGAATCAGTGGTAGGAATTCGATTGTGCGCATCGATATTAAGATTATTCAAAGCACTTACATAAATTTTTATCTTTTGATTGAAAGGTACCGAAAAAGTGAGATTATCATTTAATCCATGAATTCCTTCAAAAATTAGAATTTCATTTTTATCGAGTTTAATTTTTTTATGGCTTTTTTCGCTCTTTCCAGTAATAAAATTAAATTTGGGAATCTGGACTTCCTTGCCTCTTAAAACAGATTGCAAGTCTGCATTTAATAAATCCAAATCAATTGCATTTAAAGCTTCAAAATCATATTCACCATTTTCTTTTTTAGGAGATAGACGACGCGGAAGAAAATAGTGGTCCATCTCAATTAATTCCGGGAAAATTCCATTAACTCTTAATTGAATTGAAAGTCTTTTGGCAAAAGATGTTTTTCCCGAAGAAGTAGGTCCAGCAATCAAAATTATCTTCACATCATTATTATGTGAAATCTGATTAGCAAAATCTACGATCTTTTTCTCATGAAGCGCTTCTTCAATCTGGATAAGCTCTGTTAACTTGTAATCATTTCCAGCTCTATTCAGAGAACTGACATTATGAACCTGCAAGATATTCAGCCATTTATCATGCTCCTGATGAGTTGAAAAAAGTTTTCTGGGAAAACTGAAATTTCCATTAATTTCCAATGACTCCCTTTCAGGAAATCTTAAGATTATTCCAGGAGCATGAAAAACAAGGTCAAAACTTTTTAAAATTCCTGTATTATCAGCTAATTCACTCAAAAAGTAATCGTAATAATCCTCACATTTAAAAATATCGATATTCTCAAATTTCAGGTTTTTTATTACATCTTCCCGATTCAGTTTTGTAAAAATTTGTTCCGCTTCTGTTGGTGAAACATTTATTTTTTCAATTGGTAATTTTAAACTTATAATTTTTTGCATTTCGGTTTTAAGTTTTTTCACATCCTCAGTAGTAATTACGTATCCTGCGAAAACTTCTCCAAAAACCCCTACACCGATAGAATGCTCTACAACAAATTTTAAATTCTGTGTGAAAAGGTTGTAAAAAGCTTTTACCATCACAAATATCAGAGTGTTTTGGTAAATCAGATATCCTTCAGAAGAATTTGTGCAAATACAATCCAATCGTACATCATCAGAAATTATATCATCAAGTTTTGCATATTCATAATCAATTTTACAAGTCATAATCTGACAGATTTCAATATCAATATCTTTAATAATTTTCTTTATTGATGCAGGTTTAGCCAATGTCAAAGTTTTATAATGCTTACCATTTATTTTTAATTCAACTTTAAACAATATGTCCTCCAAAAAAATGAAATTAAAAGAGATCTGCAAATAAGAAAACCGCTGAAGCGGTTGTTGAATGGTTGGTATTATGTTTTGCCCACAGTTGAAACTGTGGGTTTAAAACAACACACATTGAATTAACCCACAACTTCAGTTGTGAGGAACTAACCGACTCCAACATGAAAATTTCAACCATTTTAATGGTTTTTGAAATTTCCTTTATATTGCATAACTCATTAAATTTAAATCAAAATTAATATTTTTTAATGAATTTTGAAGTCAAGTTTTTTGAAAGCTAAATTCCAATTGAATCTGTCATCATTCCATTCATTTTTCAGTTCATCATTTTGATTGACTTTAAAATAGCGGATTTTAATTGCGTCCCTCTGAGGTGAGAAATGAATAAATTGAACAGAAATATCGCTGCAACATGCAGGGATAATCTTTGGTTCGATAATTTTTGCTATCGCTTATTCCTGGTTTTTAGTTCCGTATAAGATCGCTCCCGGCGGAATCGGTGGTCTCAGTCAAATCCTGTTTCATATTTTTAATGTTCCCATAGGAATTTCGATGATTTTATTCAACATTCCGCTCTTCATTCTCAGTTTTATTTTTATGGGAAAAAGATTTGGAGTCCGTTCGATTTTTGGAATGTTGTGTACTTCATTTTTTGCTGACTTTCTTAGTTTCACCTCTCTTTATAAACTTGGATTCATAAAGGATCTTGCTCCTTATACTTTTCAATTAAACGGAAAAATATTTTACGCTATGTTAGGTCCGGAGGATATCTATTTATCTGCCATTACAGGTTCCGTACTTCTCGGTCTTGGTCTGAGAATTATCTTCCGATTCAGAGGTTCAACCGGAGGAACAGATATTCCTGTGGCTTTTCTTAAACAAAAAACCGGTATCTCGATTGGAATGGGTTACTGGGTAGTTGAATCCCTAATCATCATGACAATTGGAATAGTTTTCAAAGACCTTAAACTCATTATTTGGGGATATGTGAATTTGTTCATCACAACCAAAATAACTGACCTGGCAAGTGAAGGTCTTCCCTATGTAAAAGGTGTTTATGTGATCTCAGATAAAACAGATGACATCAAAGAAAAAATCTACGATAAAATTCGACGGGGAGTTACCTTTATAAAATCAGAAGGCGGTTATACAGATAAAGAATTTAACATGCTCTTTTGCGCTATGAACAGAAGACAAGTAGCTATTCTACGCGATATTGTAAAGGATATTGATCCTACAGCTTTTGTTCTACTGACTGATGTTTCGGATGTAATGGGTTACGGCTTCAGAAGCAGAAATATCGATCTTGCTGAGAAAGATTAAAGAATATTTTCAAATTTGGAATAAAAAAAATATTTGACAATGTTAACATAAATAGCAATATTTATCAAAATATAAAAAAAGGATTTTAAATGAAAGAAACTTTATTATTTATCGGTGGATTTTATAATCTGGCATTTGCCGTATTTCATATTTTATTCTGGAAGATATTCAAATGGAAAAGAAGTCTGCGTCGTCTTCTACCAATGGATAGAGCAATTATGCAAGTTCTGAATATTCGTTTAATTTACATCTTTTTTGTATTTGCTTATGTTTCGATTTTTCATCAAGAGGGTCTGATTTCAACTCAACTTGGAAAAGTGTTCATTATTATTATTTCTCTTTTCTGGTTTATGCGAGCTATTGAGCAAATTATCTTCTTTGGACTGAAAAACCTTGTTTCCATCGTATTCATGATAATTTCGATCATCGGAGCGATTTTTTATCTGATCCCAATACTCATTTAAGAATATTTTCTTTTCCATCCCCCTGTTCACACTTCAGTCTTCATTTTATTACGTCCGGACAAGTCGCTGCGAATCGAATCTGAAATAGATAGAATATTTTTTTTGATTTTTCTGCTTTACAAATTTTAATCAAATCAATTAATCTCATCTACATTAAAACATTGGAGATCTTATGAAAAAAACAATTATTCTTTTTATTTTATTTTTAGTATTTTCTTTTTTACATTCGCAACATTCGGAGGATTTTGAAACAGGTGATTTCTTATCTTTAGATTGGCAAACGGATGGAGATGAGGATTGGCTTGTAACAAGTTATCAACCTTTTGCAGGAAATTTCTGTGCTCAAACAGGTTATCTTTATGATGGATTCACCTCATCTTTATCGATTTCTATGGAAACATCTTATATTGATGATATCAGTTTTTATTGGAAATCCAACTTGCAATTTGATGATAAACTGATTTTTTATATCGATGGGATTGAAATCGATTTCATTTCTTATGTAAGTTCCTGGCAATTCTTTTCTGTTTCTGTAAATCCCGGAGAACATACTTTTGAATGGACCTTTGAAAAAGGTGAAAACGGTTCAACTAATCTGGATTTTGGATGGATCGATAACATCACATTTCCACCTACTACCACAAATTTCGATAATGACCTGGCTGCAAAAAACATTTACGGACAAACAATCGTTTATATCGGAGATTCTGCTGCTTATGATGTTGTCATCAAAAATTGGGGAAATCTTGAACAAGATAATTATATCATCAGATTATTCGGTGAAAATAACATAGAATATGATTCTATCACAATTACAGAAAATCTTCCTTCCGAAGCTGAAGCAATTCATAAAATGGTCTGGATTGTACCGGATAATGGTATGTTCCAAACGTATTTATGGGTTGAAGTTGAATTCCCTGAAGATGAAGATCCCTCAAATAATAGTTCAGGAATTTTTCCCATTAATATTTTAGCTTCCGGTCAAACTCCTGTTACAGTAGGTTATGGAAATATATTAACTCAATGGTATCCTATGAACTTCTCTTTCCATAACAGTTTATCTGAAACAATATATTATTCTGCAGAATTAGGTTATGCTGGAGAAATTACAGCAATTTCTTATAAAAATAATTTCAACTCGAATTTGATTGATATCCACACAAAACTCTGGATGGGAAACACAAATCAGAGTAATCTTACAAATGGCTGGATTAATGCTTCATCTTTAACTCCTGTATTTGATGATTATGTAGATTTTCTCAGCGGAATAAATGATATTCTAATCACTCTCGATCCTCCATTTTCATACACTGGAGGAAACCTGGTGGTAATGTGCAACCGACCCTGGGATGATGATACTTATGACCAAGCCGATGAATTTTATTCGACGATTAATACAACCTATTTTGATAGAACAAGAGCTGTAAATAGCAATACTACAATTAGCCCGACCAATCCTCCAACCGGTTACCTTTTTAGTCGACTGCCAAATACAACTTTTTATATTACCGTCAATAATACCGGTTCTATTGAAGGGATTGTTTCTGATGATGTCGGTAATCCTCTTATTGGTGCTGATGTGATTCTGGAACAAAGTCAGACTCAAAAATTCTCAAACAGTTCCGGATATTATTTATTTGGAAATATAATTGAAGGATTATATAGTTTTACAGCTTCTGCTCATGGATTTAATTCTGTAACTGAACAAGCTACTATTTATATAGATCAAACAACTGAATTAAATTTTGAACTTAATGCTATCTCAACAATATCTGTTAGCGGACAAGTGGTAGGAAGCGATGATCAGGCAATCGGTATTGAAAACTGTAATGTGAATTTAACAGGTTACGAAAACTACTCAACTGTTACAGATGCAAACGGTGATTTTTTGTTGCCGGATGTTTATGTAAATAACGATTACACTCTAAATATTAATCATCCGGATTATTCATTGTATGCTGATGAGGTCATCATTCAGAATTTTAACCTGGATCTGGGTGTAATTATTATAAATGAAAAATCCTTTGCTCCGGCAATGGTTCAGGCAGTTTTAAGTGTTTCGCAAACCGAAGCAGAAATTTCCTGGTTTGCTCCTCCTTTTATAGAATTTTTAAGAGATTTTGAATCCTATAATACATATCGTTTTTTAGAAATCAATAATAATAATCCGGAAAATTGGGATTTGCTCTCTACCGGAATTATTGATACCTTTTATATCGATACTTTTTGGAATTCTCTTCCTCTGGAAATATATCAGTTCGCAGTTACTTCCATCCATACAAATGGTGTAGAATCGATTCCTGCTTTTTCCAATATTCTTGAAAAAACCTTAACAAATGCTGAATCTGAACTTCCTGATAATGGTTTCAAGTTGCTTCAGAATTATCCCAACCCTTTCAACCCAACAACAACAATTTGTTTTGAATTAGACACTGAAATCACCGAATTGATAATTTATAACATTAAAGGTCAAATTGTTGATAAATTGACAATATACAATGAACAGAACTCGATTGAATGGAATGCTGAAAGTTTTTCATCAGGTATTTATTTCTATAAATTAAAATCGGAAAGTTTCTCAGAAATCAGAAAAATGCTTTTGCTGAAATAGCAATGTCATTCCCATGAAAATGGGAATCTCAGAGATACCCGATCAGAGTCGGGGATGACAAATGGAGGACAAGGAGGAAAAATGAAAAAGACTATTTTATTTTTAATTTTATTATTATCAACTTGTTTATTCTCAACCATCATCAACGTTCCTGCCGATCAACCTACAATCCAGGAAGGAATTAACGTTACCGTAAATGGTGATACCGTTCTTGTTCAGCCAGATACGTACATAGAAAATATCAACTACAACGGCAAAAACATTACTGTTGCTTCATTATTTCTTACGACTCAAGATACAACCTATATTTCACAGACAATTATCGACGGAGATAGTATTGATAGTGTTGTCATATTTGAAAGTGGTGAAGATTCAACTGCAATTTTAACTGGATTTACAATTCAAAATGGTTTAGCATCTTATGGAGGTGGAATTCACTGTTATGAATCCAGTCCGAGTCTAGAAGATGTAACCATATCAGGAAATTCAGCTGATGGTGGTGGTGGTGGTATTATCTGTGATAATTCCAGTCCAAGTTTGAAAAATGTCACAATAACAGGAAATTCAGCTGATGGTGGTGGTGGTATTTATTGCTGGGATTCAAGTCCAATTTTTAATAATGAAAAAATATCAGGTAATTATTCATGTAGTAAAG
>JABMPU010000197.1 GCA_013203665.1 Armatimonadota bacterium | reverse complement strand
AAATATCTATGATTTGATTAGCACCCAAATTAAGACCAGCCAAATCCATTAAACCGGATACTGCGGAAATATCACTGATTTGATTTAATCCCAAAAAAAGGTATGCCAAATTCGTTAAACCGGATACTGCAGAAATATCACTGATTTGATTACCCCCAAAATTAAGCACTGTCAAATTCGTTAAACCGGAAATTGCTGAAATATCGCTGATTTGATTCCATTCCAAAGAAAGATCAGTCAAATTAATTAAATATTGAGCACCCTCAATAGAAGAGATTTGTAAGCTATCTGCATCAAAAGTTCCCGTAATTCCGTTTAAATCTGCAACAGTCGGATTATATTCCGGTGGTTGTCCAAGGCTATCGTTAATTGCTGCTTTAAAGTTTACATCAGGGATATTAACACGGACATCGATATAATCAGGTTTGGTCTCTGTATCAGTATTTATTCCATCGGAAACAGTTAAGGAAACAGTATATAATCCGGGTTCATTATAAGTCCATGTTGGGTTTTGAATTGTTGAATCTATAGTTCCATCGTTCTCAAAATCCCATTCCCAGGAAGTTGGATTTCCGGTGGATAGGTCGGTGAAATAGATTGCTGTTCCTTCCACAATGGTAGTTGGATCTGCGGAGAAGTTGGCAGTCAATTGAATATATGTAAAAATCTCTTCAATAATATTTGATTCCCCCTCATCATACAAAGCAGAAACACCAGCGGTATATGTTACTCCTGATGTTAAACCTGTATATTGCCAGAACAGGTCGGTTGTGAAATTAATATAAACACCATCAAGATATAAGTTGTATCCCAATAAAGCACGAGAATCCTTTGCTCTATCATGTCTCTGCTTTGAACGATAAAATGCAGCTTCTGGTATTCCGGATGTAATCATACTTCCAGATGGCTGCGAGAAGATATTTTTTGTAGAAATCGTTTTATATCTAATATTTTCTGTTCCACCTACAACTCCTTCGATACACCAGTTGTAATCCAAAGCAAAAGCAACACTGATTTCTACCCAAGATCCACCGTAAAACATCCAATCACCTTTTCCCGGAACTGCAGGACCGCTATCAGTACTTGCTGGATGGTCTCCAGTTGCATCCATATAATAACCAATCCAATATTCATAACCTGCTACAAGGGGAATTGAAGTCGATAGAACATGGTTTGTCCAATCTTCAATTAATACAGAAGATGTAATATCTTGTGCATAAACTAAATTTCCTGGATTGCCAAATGAACCTCCTTCATAAACACGGGCTTCTACATAACTGAAATCAGAAGTACGAATGTGAATATTAATATCTGTTAGTTCTGAACCATAATAAGTGGCTAAATCAGTTGTATCAAAACGTGAAGCACAAATCCAGCTTGCAGCACTCCCTGTTCCAATACCATTGTTATCATAGCCACTGTGATGTGCAAGAATTCCTGTAGTACCACCATTTGGTTCATCCCAAGTAGCATAACCTTCATCTGTAACACTTAGATTTGTTGGGGGATTCAGAGTAGTCGTCTCTGGTTCCAAGATGAAAACGCTCATACCATAATGTTGCATACCACTGTAAGAACCTCCCCAGGTCATTGTATGATTGCTGTAATCCCAAGTATCGTGAAGGTAGACTAAGTTTGTACTATCATTATAACCAAAGCCAACCATTGTATGACCTGTAACATGAAACATCACAGGGCGTCCTGCATCTATTTCAGCCTTGAATTGATTAAAAGTAAAACCTTGTGTATTACCATTGTAACCATAGATGTATTGTGAATAATTTCCATTAGCTTGAATGGAATATCCGCGCGATTCAAAGAATTCTCTAAAACCATGGCATCCATCTTTCTGAGCTGGTTCACAAGCAGTATAATCATATGTTGGTGCTCCATTTGTATAATAATAGAACGTTGTTGAGCCATCAACATTCTGCCAGTTATAATATTGGTTTGTTCCCATATAATCTGCAGTACAGTCAGCATAACCATGCTCTGTCCAATTACCATAATACGGATCAATTGTTGAGAGATAAGAGTACCAGTAATCATCTACATGCCCTCTCACAGCCAAACCATCATATCCCTGATGAGTTGCGCTTAAAGGGCATTCTCCACTTCCCCAAATGCTGTTATTCATGGGTACAACTCCACCGTTTGTGGGTCCTGTATACATATTTGGATATGAACCATTATCGTAAAAACCTGCTATCATTGCTCCAGAAGTAGCAGAACATCCGTAACTCCAGTCGAATGCCGGAACATTTGATAGAATGTTAATTTCATCACTTAATGATGGATCTGGTAGTTCAACTGCAGGTTCTCTATGGTCCACTGGTGGTCTACCTGGAACAATGATCTCATCAATCGAGTTTCCATCTTCATCGATAAATGTTCGAATGATGTAATCACTTGGAATTTTTGTTTGTGCCAAAATTGGAATTGAAAAAAATACAAATAGAATTAATAGAATAATTGTTTTTTTCATTGTTACCTCCATTAGAAAGATAAATATTTCAAACATAGATTAATAAACAAGTTCGAGGATAATTCAAATAACGGAAACAATACTACCGATTGGGGAGAGGAGACGAACTTTAAAATAAAAAAAACCGTGAAGAAAATTGATTTTCACGATAATTAAGTCAATATAAAAAAAAGTGTGACAAAAGGGAACAGGGATTCAATTAGGGATTAGGAATTGTAAATGAGGAATTAAAAGATGAAAAATCCGAGTCGGTTATATTTAACTCGATTCGGGCTTTTGAAAAATCAGAATCAGCAGAAGAGAGTAAGATAACTTACTTCAGCAATAAACATTTCTTAATTTCAGAGATATTCTTTGTTTCCAATTTGTAGAAATAGACACCGGATGAAACAGGTTGATTTGATTCATCATCTCCATTCCAGATTATTGAAGATTGAAAAACTTGTCAGGCATTTGACGTATTGACTATTGAATATTGTTTAACCTTTTGACCCTTGATGTTATAGATTATTAACTCTGCGACCTCAGCGTGCTCTGTGGTGAGATTAAATGAAATTGTTGTAGTCCAGAAACAACGACCTGTTTTTCAATCACAGAAAGCTTCTATTCAATATTACGCATTCTTTGCCGGTCCATTCCATTAAGTATCTTTTTTCTGAATCTCATGCATTTGGGAGTAATTTCCAGCAGTTCATCATCTTCGATATATCCCAAAGCCTGCTCCAGGGAAAATCTGCGTGGAGGAGCCAGTTTTACAGTATCATCCGATCCGGCAGCGCGGACATTGGTGAGTTTTTTCCCACGTGAAATATTGAGAACCAGATCATTTCCCCGGCTGTGTTCTCCAATGATCATACCTTCGTAAACTTCTGTGCCCGGTTCGATGAACATGGTTCCCCGCGGAGCAAAACTGTTCAGGGAATAAGCTGTAGATGTTCCATTCTCCATTGCGATAAGTGCACCACGTGTTTTGTGCAAAATATCTCCTTTGTAAAACTCATATTCATAAAAACTGTGATTGATGATGCCGGTTCCTCTCGTGGACGTCAAAAATTCATTGCGGAAACCGATGAGACCTCTTGCCGGTACTTTGTATTCAAGACGTGTATAACCGTCGTTACCATGAATCATATTCAGCATTTCGCCTTTTCTCAAAGACAGCATTTCGATGACAGTTCCGGAAAATTCATTGGCAGTATCCACAACTACAAGTTCTATTGGTTCTGTCCGCTTCCCTTTCAGTTCACGAAATATTACCTTGGGTTTGGATACCTGAAACTCATATCCTTCTCTTCTCATATTTTCTATCAGAATGGATAGTTGGAGCTCGCCTCTGCCTTTAACGATGAATTCATCAGGAGAACCGGTTTCCTCCACTACAAGACTGACATTGGACTGAATCTCTTTTTGAAGGCGTTCCAGGATCTTTCGGGATGTAAGATAGCGTCCTTCGCGTCCTGCGAAAGGAGAGTCGTTGACTCGAAACCGCATCGCCAATGTAGGTGCATCGATTTCGATTAACGGAAGAGGTACAGGATGTTCTTTGTCGGCAACAGTTTCTCCTACATCCACCCGTTCCATTCCGGCAAGAGAAACTATATCTCCGGCATTTGCTTTTTTCACTTCTTCCTTCTTTAATCCGACATATTGGAAAATTCTGGAGATGCGGTACAGAAGACGTTCCCCGTCACGCTTCAAAAGCACAATCTCCTCTCCCTGAGAAATCGTTCCACTGCTGATTTTTCCCGTTCCGATCTTACCGATATAATTATCATATTCTATCGCAGAAACCAGCATCTGTAAAGGCTTATCAATTTCTCCTGTAGAATCGGGGACATGATCGATAATGGTCTCAAATAGCGGCTCAAGATTGTCCGATTCATCATCAAGTTCATGCTTGGCAATTCCTGCTTTTCCGGAAGCATAAATAACAGGAAAGTCCAGCTGCTCGTCGTTAGCATTCAGGTCGCAGAATAGATCGAACACCATTTCCAGCACATCTTTGGGACGGCAGTTCGGACGATCGATCTTATTGATCACTACAATGGGATTCAAACCCAGTTCCAAAGATTTTTTGAGAACGTATTTAGTTTGCGGCATTGGTCCTTCGAAGGCGTCCACAAGCAGTAGAACACTGTCCACCATTTTCATGATCCGCTGAACCTCTCCACCGAAATCAGCGTGGCCCGGAGTATCGACAATGTTTATCTTATACTCTTTGTAATATAGAGAAGCATTCTTCGAAAAGATAGTAATCCCCCGCTCCCGCTCCAGATCGTTGGAATCCATAACCCGCTCATCGACTTTCTCGTTCTTACGAAATACTCCCATCTGCTGAAGCGCAGCATCGATGAGCGTTGTTTTTCCATGATCTACATGAGCAATAATAGCGATATTTTTTATCTTCTGCATTTATTCTCCTGCTGCAAATTAATTATTTTGATCCTTAAACCGGATAAAATAATGAATACTCTTTATTAGATGATGACGAAAATTTTTTCCACACATTTTACGCAACTTTTTTCGGTGCTGGTTTTTGATAACAATTGATCTGTGGATATGATTTGCTATTATTACAATTTCTTCTACGATCCTGATTCGGCTGTTGCCGGATGTTCCTTCTTTTTGCCCAACATTGAACCTTCTTTATACAGTATAAATAGTACAACTCCAGTAAATATGCCAGCGATCAATGACATACAAGTAAAATCGTGCACTTCCAGAGAATCGGAATTTATAATAGATTTTATTCCTGTTGAATCATTAACCAGCCCATGAATAGCGACACCGATTAAAATGCTGCCGCCCAATCTGTTATAGAAATAGGTTATTACAATCGAATACAAAATGCAGACAATTGTGAATATAAAATAAAAACTTATGAAATCGGAAAAAGGGCTAACATTCATTTTTACAGGAATATGCCATAATGACCACATGACTCCCAGGATAATACTGGATTTGAGAGGTGAGATTTTTTTTTGCAGACGAGGAAGTGCAAATCCTCTCCAACCGATTTCCTCCATCAATCCACCTCCGTCAAAAAACAAGCTTGTTAAAAAAATAAAGACGATTTCTTTGATAGAATATACGGTATGAATTTTGAAAAAAGCAGCTGATTCAATATCACTTAAATAATTTTTCAATACGGAATATAAAAAGTTGATGACCACGATCAGCAAAATCGCTTGAAACCAGATTTTTAGGCCTTCTCCGGTTGATAGTTCCGGAGACCAGAATCTGAATTTTTTGAATAATTCTTTAATCCCTTCTTTTTGCTTTAGAATGAAAGATGTAATAATTCCTGAGATTGAAGCTGTGGCAGGCAGAACCAGTAATATTATTGCAAACCATATCCCACCTGATACCTTCAAGGAAATGGGGAGCGAATAAAGAATATTTGTATTATAGCCTTTACCATCGGTGACCGTGTCGATATCCTTCCCAAAATTAGGATATTTTGTAAAAATTAAAATAGCAAATGGCAATATAACCAGAACAAGAAGAATAGCTAATATCCAGTAAACCATTATTGGATGTTTTTTTGTAAATTCAGTTAATTTATTTTTCATAATTCCCTCCACATTTCTCTTTTATTAATCTTTCTCCAAAATCTTAGCGATAATGTTTGGCAGCTGCCACGCTCTTCTTGCTTCTCCTCTTGCTCTGCTGTGGAGCTGTGTGTTAGCGGAATCAATCTTCTTTAGATTTTTTATCATCTTAAATGCTCAATTGACTATTTAAGATTTCTTGTTTCATTTCATTAATTTTACCAAAGTATTTTTCTTTTAACAGCTTTTCGAATTTATTTGCTTCTGGTAAATTTGATACAAATAATTCCAAATTTGTAAGAAAAGAATCATTAGCTTTAATGGCTTCAATATTTGCGTAAGAATCATATACTTTATTATTAACAATTGTTTTGTAATCTGGAATTAAAGCAATAATATTTTCAGGAACTACTTGAGGCATAAAACTTTCCCAACGGTAATCATTGGGATCAGCCTTTAATTTCATAATTGTACTTGTTGATATTAAATTCCCAAACTCATTGTACCTTTTACCTTTATATACAGGTATAAACCAATAATAATGAAAAATCTCTTCCTCAATAATTGATAATTTTAAAAGTAAATTACTCAATTCGGTTGGAAAACTTAAAGGCTTACTACATTCATAGACTATAGGAAGATAAGTAAGATGCTTGTCTTCCAAATAGTTGTCAGAAACAAAAATATTCTTGTTTGATATTTGATTCATAATCACTTTAATTTTTTCTTTTCTTCTTTTTACCCTAATATTTTGGATATACTTTATTGGATTATCGATTAATTTATCAAATTTTTCAATAAATTTTAATTCAAGAAGATCGTATAAATCATTGGAAAATTTTAATTCACTTATCTTCAGTGAATCTTGATTAAAATAGTCAGGAGTGCTTTGAAAATAATTATCAAAAAAATAATGAAATTCAGAGAGATAATTTATGGCATCTTTAAAATTGTGTAAGCACAATTTAATTTGGTCACTTTTACCATTTGCAAATTGTGAAAATTGTCCATAATAATTAAGAATAGAAGTAGACCAATCATTCAAGATTTTTGAACTTATAATAATTTCTACTGATTTGTGAAGATTAATTATGTCTTTATTAATTTTACCAATGTATGGTGAGTGCTCTAATAAAAATATTATATCAATTAGAATTTGTCCAATTCCAGCGTAATCAAATTCTTCTCTTTTGGGATTTAATCCTTTATAATCTCTAATTATAAAATCACTATAAAAACTCATAAATGTAATTGATTTTGATCTTAAATCATACCAATATTTTTGAATATCATAAGAGGTTTTTGGAATTTTGGGTAATTCAAGAATTAATAAAAAATCACTGTTTCTTTTTTTATCAATAGACGGTAAAAGATATTTAGGATTCATCATTTTTTCATTGTTTGAAACTGACGGTTTTAGTCCTTCAAATAATTCCTCTTTAGGTTTAGAATTATACTTTTTGAGATAGGGAAATAGCATATATATTTTCTCAAGCCTAATGACAGCCTGATCTGTTATATCAGGATAGCTTGATAAAATAGGAATGAAGTGTATTGTAATCTCATTAGATGTTAGCTCTATTTTGTAACACTCTAATTCTAATTTTAGAAAGTCTAATAATTCTACTTCATTTATCTCCATAAATTGATGATAAACTATATCATCATAACAGAATAGCCCGAAAGTAAATCTACATAAATCTTCAATTTCTATATTCTCATAATTTATTTTAAAAATTATTTCTTCTTTCATTTTATCCAAATTAGTTATTTCATAATTAACATAGTTACACCAATTCAGGAAAATGCCAATATTTTTGTAATCTATTAATCTAATTTCAGGTTCAATTACTTCAATCAATTTCTTTACATATTCAATACCAGAATCTACTTTATTTTCTTTTTGCGAAATTTCTTTCAATTTTGGAAAATGACCTTGTTTTGATAATTTTTCAAATATTGAATCAAAGCCACTTTCTTCACGCTTTGGCATTATTTCATAAGCTAATAAAGATAATGCACTAAATCCAATAAGATCATAAGCTTCATTTATCATCTGTTTGTTTTGTTGAACATAATTGTGAATTCCTGCTTTATAGACGGCATTTATTAATTCGATAATTTTATCTAAAGGGAGTTTATCAATAATATTTCTGAATTCATATAAAAAGTCATAATAATTAATATTCAATTCTATAATAAGATTACTAAAAAAAGTTTGTAGTTGGTTACTGTCCAAGAATTGAATTAATTCTTTAGCTGTTTCAATAATTGGTAAATAATTGGAATGTAACAATACAACAAGATGTTTTGAACGAACAAGATGAAATCCCGAAATAGTTTTATCATTAACTTCAATGTATTCATTTTTAAGAGATTCAATTATTTCTTGTATATCTTCGTTTAAATCAATTAGATTTCTTATTTGCTTAAAAGTTAATTCTATTCCAACTACTGAAGCTAAACTAACATATCTTATAATTTTAATTTTTGTAGAAGTTTTATTTAGCTTAGATAATTCAGCTAATTGATCCTTTAATTTTTCTTCAAGCATTTGACCTTGTGTGCAAAGAAACATAAATTCAATTAGTAATTTGGGTTCACCTAAAAAGTCAAATATTTCTAACCCTGACGAATTTTGGTTTCTAATTAATTTTCTGTTTTTCAGCAAATCAAAAATTTCCTTAGCTTCATCAATATCTAAAAAGGGAGAAACGATTTCAAATCTAATATCAGAGTATTTTGAATATTTATACCATTGTTCTTCTCTAACCGATATAAGAAAATTAATATTTTGGGACTCACATCGAGCAATTAATTTTGACCATAATTTTGTATTGTTATCCAAATTATCAATTAAAACCAAAAGTGGTAATCCAATTTTCAAAATAGTAGTTAAATATCTTTCAATATTAACTATATCAGTTTCATCTTTTAATCTTCGAATAATATATGTTGTTTCTTCAATACCATTATCTTTAGAATACCGATATAAAAGTGCTGATTTCCCTTGTCCGCTTGATGCTTTAATAATCGTCGTTTTGGTTTTCTTAAAACTTTCAAAAATGATATTTAACCATTTCTCTCTACGAATATCAAGATTTTGTCCAATATGTTCTGGTTGTGTTATTTTACCTAAATAGAAAGAATCAGCACTTCCTGTTTTATTCCAATTAATCCTTTCAATTAAACCTTTTCCAAAAGCATTATACTCTTCGGTAGACGTTACTTCTAGGATATTATTGCATATCGAATTTAATAACTGATAATCTACATTTCCTCTATTAATTGCAATTTCAATATAATCGGTAATCAATTTTTTATAAATTAAAATAGAAGTTTCTTTTAAACAATTCCATTCAACAATGATAGAATTAATTATTTTTTCTTCTAATTTATCAATTGAAAATATTCTATAATCAATTAAGTTAAAAAAATCATCATATTCATCGGAAGTCAGATTTACTTTGGGATTGTTAATAAAATTCTTTTTAGTTTTATTTCTCTTTTTCTGATTATTATTAAACTCCATTATTGATGAAGCAAAGTTTTTATTAGTAATTATTTGAAATGTTCTATATTTATCAACTTCATAGATTTGTGCAAAGCCCTTCAGTATTTTGATGAACTCAGTCCACGATAATCCATTTTTTCTATATTTTACTTGAATGTATAAAGAGTTTGATTTTGCATAATCAATGTCTTCGATTCCTTCAAGAGTTAGTATAGCATTTTTATCTTTAAACAAATCACAGGAGATTAATACCGAATTTACTATTTGATAATAAAAACCATTAATACTACTTGCACCGTGAAATCTGCGCAAAAATAATGATTTGATACTTTCAATCATTTATACTCCATCTAAATTTATACACATTTCCGCTAACATCTGTATGCCACGCCAACTGAAAAGTTCGCATAACAAACTATAGTTTTGGATGAAATTCGTAATAACTCCAATTTCTTGTTCGCAATAACTCCATCCCGACTTTCTCATTCATTTTCATTATTTTCGATATTCATACTATCAAAAGGGCTTT
>JABMPU010000196.1 GCA_013203665.1 Armatimonadota bacterium | reverse complement strand
GATAGGTTCTCCCCCTGAATAGGGGGAGTTAGAGGGGGTTAAAAAAAATCGTGCTTTTCATCTGTTTTCACACAGACTGGGGAGCGTTGGAACGAGAATGAAAATAGTGTGAACTTTTTGTAAATCATATTGTTCGTATTGTTAGTTTTTTTAGTTGCTAAATTCTTTTTGGTTCCGGTTTATCAGGGTTAGGTAATTTCAAATGAAATCTGAAGATTTTATCAAAAATATTTTCCAAAAATATAAAGAAGATGAAATTTATTTTATCGGACTTGGAAACCCATATCGAAGTGACGATGGTGTTGGAATTAAGTTCATTTCAAAAATTAAAAATCACTTTAAAAACGCTTTTACCGAATTTGATAATATAACTGAAATTGTCATGAATCTTTGTAATAATAATGAAAAAGGTCTAGTGATTTTTGTTGATAGCTCAGATTTTCAAGCAGAAGCAGGTGAGATTAGGATTACTGTTTATGACGAAATTGAAGATTTTGGAAAACACTTTCACAAAATACCTTTGAAGTTATACATGAAATTGCTTCAAAATGCAAGTAAGCAAACTTTTCTAATTGCTATCCAACCGGAAAGCATCGAAGAAATAAATGAACCGGAATTGAGCAACACAGTAAAAGCAAGCTTGAATTTTATGATTAAACAATTCATCTAAAGAAATTCAATTTCTTAATTTGACAAAACTATCTCAATTTATTTTTTCAAATTCATGAAAAATAATCTTGAACAGAGAATTTATACTTATTCTACTTATTTGGAAAAGAAGTTTGGCAGGAAGGTTTTCAGAGTTGGATTGAGCACCGGTATCAAATGCCCGAACAGGATTCAAAACAGAGGATGCATCTTTTGCAATCCAGAGACTTTTACCGGCGAGTATCAATCTCAGAATTTAAGTATTGAAGAACAATTGAAAGATGCCATTCCCAGAATTAAAAAGAGTTGCGGAGATGTAGGTTTGCTTGCCTATTTTCAGGATGAAACTTCTACTGCCGGAGATATTGGATTTCTTAGAAGCAAATTTTCTCAAGCTCTGTCTCATAATGAAATATTGGGTTTGATAGTATCCACTCGACCGGATTTCGTGAATGATGAAATCGTGGAAATGTTGCAGTCTTTTAAAGTTCCTGTTACAATCGAAATTGGAATGCAATCTGTTCATGATAAAAGTTTGGATTTTCTCAATCGCAATCATAATTTTTTGCAAACCCAAAAAGCAATTGAAATTTGTGGAAAAGCAGGTTTGGATGTGGGAGTTCATCTGATAATTGGAATCCCTGATGAAAGTTATAATGATATGTTGCAAACCATAAAATATGTTTCTTCAAACAGTTTCATCAAGCAAGTAAAACTCCATAACCTGGTGGTTTATAAGAATACAAAATTGGCAGAAATGAAAGATATCCATTTACTTTCTATTGATGAATACATTGACATTTTATCAGGGTTAATTCCTTTCTTACGTAAAGATATTGTGATTTCAAGATTGTTCACTTCCAATATAAGAAAGTCGCAAATAGCAGTAGCAATTTATGAAGGAAGCAAACCGGAATGGTTAAATAAGTTGCGTTTAAAACTGAATGAAAAAAAATATAATCAGGGTTGTAAAATAAAAATAATAATTCTTAATTCTTAATTCGTAATTCGTAATTAACAAGGAGGGGGGAAAATGTTAAATCCTTATAAAGTTATCAAAGAAATCGGGTTTGAAAGATTAGCTGGAACAGACGGAGAGAAAAGGGCAATTGAGATTCTGATAAACCATCTTAAAAGTTTTGGACTAAAACCAAAACTGGAATCTTTCGACCTGGTTTCTTTCGAACCTGGAAAAGCTACACTCACAGTTGAAGAAAAAGAGTTTGAAATTCAGCCTTTTGGTTTGAATGAAGACACAGAAATTTATGCAGAGTTTTTGTACCTTGATAATCCTGATGTGATCATTTATAATAAAGCTGCCTTTAAAGGAAAAATCGTTCTTTCTTATGGTTATTCCAGGAATCTAATGCATTCTTTAAAAGAGAATGAAGTAGCAGCTTATATTGCAGTTGGAAATCCTGAAAGAAAAGCTCCGAGTTGGTCTCATCGTCAGAAATCTTTTAAGGATGGTTATGTTGCTTCTGCCACGATTAAACACGCAGATGGCATCAAACTTATGAAGTATTCCGAAAAGAAGGCAAAACTGAAAATCATTCAAACTGTGAAGAATCTGAAAGCAAATAACATTGTCGTGGATATCAAAGGAAAAGGAATTGATAATAATTTAACTCTGGTAGTTGCTCATTACGATTCTGTGGCTCTTTGTGCAGGTTCATCTGATAATGGCGGAGGAACAGTTACTTTGCTCAAAGTCGCAGAGTATTTTTCCCGAAACCAACCTGAAAGAGATTTGCGGATCGTTTTCTTTTCCGGTGAAGAACTGGGACTTTTAGGCAGTCAGGCTTTTGTGAAGAAACATTTAAAAGAGCTCAAAAAAAGAGCAGGCCTGGTTGTGAATGTGGATGTTTCCGGTGATGCGATTGGTTTTGATACAACGAGTGTTCTGGGAACAAAGGAACTGCTGGGATATTTTGATGGAGTTACCAAAGAAATTGGAATTGCTTTCCAAAACTTTCTTCGAATTTTCAGCAGCGATTGTATGCCTTTTTCAGTTTATGAAATTCCATCTGTAAATATCTCTCGTAGAGGCGGGAAGGGTAATTTTTATATTCATACTCCGGATGATATTCCAAAACATGTAACAAGGCAGGGTTTTGAAAATACGATCAAAGCGACGATAAATTTTCTGGATAGGGTTCTTAATGCCAAAATTTATCCGGTTAAGAAAGAAATCGATGAATCTTTGAAAGAAAAAATTGAAAAATATCTATGGAATCTTACTCTGGAAAAACCTGAACTTCATTGGAAACCAAAATATAGGAAGTAACATAAAGTTGTCTTTGTGAACTTTCAAATGGTTTTATGAAGCTTGCTCGCGTGGGAACATTTGGCATTCCTACGCTAGAGAGTTGGAACGAGAAATAACAATTCTCTTTCAAAAATGCTGTTATACGAAGTTAAGCATCATCTTTAGTAATATCTTCAAATTCTTTTCCACATTTAGTGCATTTAAAATCATCTTCGCTTACAATTTGTCCACATTCAGAACATTGTAATTGGATTTCAATTTCAGGTTCTGAAATCTTGCCACCAAACTTTAACTCATTGAGTTTTTTTAAAAGCCTAATTACTTCAGCTCCAGCTTTCATTAATATGAATAGTGCTATTCCGTGAATAAGAATATATACACCATAGGCTATCCAAATTGTAGAAAAACCATCCTCACCCCAACCAGAGGATGTAGATATTTTAGAGACATTCCCTGATTCAATAACACAAGCTATGATTCCAATAATTCCAATAATGAAGAAAAAATTTCCTAAACCAGACATTTTTCCTTCTATACCACCAGAATAACCACAAAACTCTTCTACTCTTTTTGCCATTCTTTTACTCCTTTTTTTCAATTTTATTGTAACGAATACATCTAAATAAGTTCGAGAATCCTTCAGATTTTTGTTAGATTCTTTTTTTTTCATGCTCTGGTGTGGGAACATCTGTGGAAAGTTTCAAACGTCAGAATGTAGGAACGAGGATAAAGCAGAGTCGGCTACAGTGAATATTGTGTACAGCAGTATGCTTATGTCACTTTTGAGAGTGCGCTATCAATCTCCATTATCAGAATAGCAGTTTGAAAAACCACACGTCGACCATCTTCCCATATCAATGGTTCACCTTCTTTCTGTCCACCGTGCTCTTGGCGCTGAATAAGGTTATTTACTCTTTTCCAATAAGTAAGAAGTGCTTTTAAGAATTTACTTTCAGTACTTCCTATCTGATTTCTTCTTAGTTCAAGAACAGATCTGATGCGAGCCACTGTATGGGCTTTATCAGCATCAACATTTGATGGTCTGTGTTGATCAACAAGCACTGTAGCGAAATCCTGGAGAGCCTCGCGACAAAGATGACCTATCATTGTTAGTTGTCTTTGCGAGTCACTTGACCATAGTAATATTTCGGCTTCCGCCCACTTTATGTATGCATCAGAATATTTATGTCGGAAACGATCGGTGCTTATAAAATGTTTAACAGCGTTCTCCACTCTCTGGACAGGTTGGCTTTGGCTGAGTTTCATGCCTTCGTAGTATTTGAATCCTTCAGAAGTCACATAAAAAGAATGTACAGAATCTTTTCCATCTGAAAGTGCAATAAGTCCTTCTCGCGCTAAGGTTTCGATATCACCCATATAGGCTTCCACACCCCCGTTTAGAAGACCAGGATGATCAATTATAGCACTACTCTGCATTCCAAAGAAAACGAACTTCCGTCGCTTCTCTCGCTTAACGTTACGAGAGGCTTCTACAAGAAGCTCGAGCAGTTGCTTCTGTTCTTCTTCCAACAGAATATGTTGATTCAATTCTGTCCTCCTTTATAAAAGTTCAATCAGATTTTAGCCCATACACAGCACCGCAATCAATGGACGCAAGATAATCCCTTAAATCCTCGCTTCATTCCATATATTCTGAAAATTAATTTAATAAACGATAGATGGATTGAAGAGATAAAAAGAAGATTTATTTGTCAAATCTTTTAAAAATCTTGCAAAAAATAGATGATCTCTTTGCTTGTTCCCGGGTGGGAACATTTGGTTTTACAACGCAGAGCGTCAGGTTTTACGTTCCAACGCCAGAGCATTGGAACGAGACTTACAACTCTTCTATTTGGTCTGTCTCAACATTGTAAACAGGCATTCCCCTAATAGCCTGTAATCTGTCTCGTCCGGTCAAATAGGTCAGCTTACCTTTTCTATTTATACTTTCTCTAAACTTATAGACCACAAATCCTCTTTCCAATGATGTTTGTGCAACGTTGCCATTCAACTTATCTTTTCTAACAAAATATGCATTATTACCGGCACTATTGCAGCCAATGAAAGAGTAACCCTTTTCCTCAGATAATTGATTAAGAGCACGCAGGGATGCACCAAAATACAGATTGCTGTAGTGAGCATTTGTTCGGTAAAAAGTTTTATCGTAAGGGATTGTTATCGCTCTATCAATTCCGAAAACGCTGTTGTATTCCAGTATAACTACGATCGGGGATATTACTTTAATTTCTTTCCATATCCAATAATCATTTCCGTCCAGGTCGATATGTAGAATCCCAACCTCTTTGCCAAGTTCAGATGATGAAAGTAGATTGTTTATGTTGGCAGTATCGATGAATACGAATTTTGCTGATAGTGTGTAATTCCAAAAGTATTCAGCATTGATTATTTGTGCTATGTTTTTCTCAGATCCATCCATCACCAAACCAGACCAATTATTATTCATCATAAGAAATCTTGTGTTGGATTCTTGGTAATTCGCCACTCCAAATTCTATGAAGGTTTTATTCGGAAATTCTAGATTATTAACGAGCCATTGAATAATTCCGTCGTCACCCCACTCGGAAAAAATCTTGAATTCTACTTCGCTCAAAGAAGTTATGCGTTTCTTGGATTTTACAGTCTCTGACAGCAACCTTCCGAACATCAATAATTGCTGTTCTGGTGCTCCTGACTGGTTTGCAATCTTATTGATCGCAATGATTAGTTTTTGTAAATAACTGATAAGTTTCATCAACATATCCTTGCTTCATAACATATTCTTAAAATTAATTTAGATAAACAAAAGAGGGACTGAAGAGATAAAAAGAAGTTTTATTTGTCAAATTTTTTAAAAATCTTGCAAAAAATAGATGGTTTTTAAATGTCGCTATATTGCATTAAAGTGTAATAATATTATTTTAGTTAAGGCTAAGAATTAGGTAATAATGCGTTTATTCGAAAGAAAGATAACAAGGCAGCAATTAATGAGCAACTCGCTGTTCATCTTGAAGTTCCTGATTCTCATTATCTCTTTGCTTTTCCTGCTTTTCAATATCTTTTTCATTATCTTTAATTTTTCGGTGGGTCATCAAAACGAATTATTCTATTTTGCTTTTTGTTTGAAAATTGCAATAGTTCTGATCCTGTTTTATCTCATCTTTCAAACTGTAAAATCTTTAATAAACAAGTTTCAGGCTGCAAAAATCCTGGATGAATTCAACAAAGATAAAACCGATACTTATCAGAATGCTTTGGAACTTCTTAATGAAAAATATGATGAAAATATTTTAAATCTCATCTTTAAAAAAGCTGATGTTAAAGCAAAAAACCAGATTATCAAACCGGATTGGTCTCAAACAAAATATCTTATTCTTCCATTTATTTCAGTTCTAATATTTTCATTGCTAATTTTTGTTTTGAATCCTCAGAAGTTTTCCAAAACACTAAACTTCTTTTTAATGAACAAACTACCTCCAGTTGCTCACAAGGAATTTGTGGAAGTTGAACCGGGAAATATTGCGATTTCACGAAATGAGAATCTTACGATCGAGGTTATTAATCCGGAACGAGAAGTGGAACATTTTCTTTTTTATAAGATCGAAGAAAAATGGAGAGAAATCAAAATTTTCGATTTTAAAAAGACTTTTAACAACCTGGATTTTTCTTTTAACTATTTCATCAAAACTCCCTTTGCAACTTCAGATACATTTAGAGTAGATGTTTTTGAATATCCTGCTGTGAAAACCATTTCCATTAGATACGATTTTCCTAAATACACCGGACTCAAACCGGAACTTGAAACTGAAAGCAGCGGTCATATCAAAGCTATCAAAAACACAAATATAGTTTTGCAGATCGAAGCTAATAATCCCATTCAAACTGCTCATATCATTTTTTCTGATGGTGAATTGAAGGTGATGGAAAGACTCGGAAAGTCTTCTTTCAAAACTAATTTTAAAATTTTTAAAAATGGTTCTTATCATTTTAGATTGGTTGATATTCTGGGAAATGTTTCTCAGAAAATCAGCAAATCAATAACTGTTGTTCTGGATAAAGCACCGGAAATCAGGATTGTATCACCCGGGAAAGATACTTTGCTCACTCAGAATATGCTGCTTCCTCTCAAAATATTTGCTTCGGATGATTTTGGTTTGCAAAATCTTAAACTTTTTTATTTCATTAATTATGAAGAAGAGACATATCTGGAAATTAGGAATGAGATTGAAGGAAGTTTATTGAATTTAGAATATGTTTTTGATTTGAATCAGATGTTCCTGATTCCCGGAGATAAAGTAGTTTATTGGACAGAAATCACAGATAATTCACCGGAAAAACAAATAGCGGAAAGCCGGAAGTACATTGCCAGGTTTCCCTCCATTGAAGAGATTTATCAGGAAATTGAAAAGCAGGAACAAGAGAATACTGACATCCTTCAAAATACACTTGAAAAATCTAAAGAATTGGAAAAAGAATTTGAAGAGAAGCGTCGTGAAATGCTGAAAAAAGATGAATTCGATTGGGATGATAAAAAGGAATTAGAAAAGTTTTTGGAAAACCAGGAGAATATGAATAAAGATATTCAGCAGATTACAGAAGAATATCAGAATTTGATTGAAAAATTTGAAAGCAATAAAGCTCTTTCTGCTGAAACCCTGGAAAAGATGCAGAAGATCAAGGATTTGATGGAAGATATTTCTAATGAACAATTACAGGAAGCAATGGAAAAATTGCGCGAATCTCTGGAAAATATGGACCCGGAAGTTATGAAAAAAGCAATGGAAGATCTCAAATTCTCAATGGAAGATTTTATTCAAAAACTGGAACAAACCATAGATCTTCTGGAGGATATTAAGAAGGAACAAGCTATTCAAAAAGCTCTGGAAATATCTGAAGAAATGGAAGAGATGCAATCTAAACTGAATGAAAAAACAGAGCAAAAAGAAAGTGAATCCGGGAAACAGGATGGTTCCGAATTAGCTGAAGATCAGCAAACGATTTCCGAAAAACTGGAAAATTTAAAAGAGCAAATTGAAAAAGCTAAAGAACTTTTGGATGAGAAAAAAGATAAAGAAATATCAGAAAAAATGGAAGAACTTCAGGAGCAGATGGAACAAGACAGCCTTTCTTCGGATTTGCAGGAAAGCTCTGAAAATTTGCAATCCGAGCAATTCGATCAGGCGAAACAAAGTCAGCAGAATGCATCCAGTAAGATGCAAAAAATGACACAAAAATTACAGGAAATGAAGCAGATGATGTCATCTTCATCAATGATGGAAATGGGAGAAATAATTGAAGAAACCATCAGGAGACTGCTGATTTTCTCTGATAAACACGAAGAGTCTGCACAAAGTTATGTGAAAGATCCGTTTGCCATTTTATCTCAGCAAATTGCTAATTTCGAAGGAATAGATTTGACCCTGAAAAAACTTTATAGTGTTCCCATGATAATTCTCGCGATCGGACCGAAATTTGTTTTTGATGCTAATTTCACATTTTCCAATTATCGTGATTTATTCACTGATATTAATGATGCAAAAAATAATAAGATAAAAACATATCTCAGCAATATTCAGAAAGGAATAAATTTGATGATTTTCGATTTGATGCAGGCAAGCAGTAATATGCAGCAAGGTGGCGGTGGAGGAATGCAGTCTTTGATGCAGAGCTTGCAGCAGATGGGTCAGCAGCAGATGATGATGAATATGATGACTCAACAACTTTTACAGCAAATTGGAAAGGATGGAATGATAAGTAATGAAACGCGTTCTCAGATGCAGAAGCTGGCAAGGGATGAACAGAGACTTGCAGAGAATCTGAAGAGGATGTTACAAAATAATCCTGAAGCTCAGAAACAGGTTTCTGCGTTAAATAAGATTGTTGAAGACCTGGAATCTATTTCCCGCCAGCTTCAAAGAAATCGAATTGACCAATCGCTTTTAGATAACCAGGAGAGAATTTTGTCTCGACTTCTCGATGCTCAAAAATCTATTCATAAACGAGAATTTTCCAAAAAAAGAAAAGCAGAAATAAGTGAGATCGAAGATTGGGACTTGCCGGAAGAGATAAAAATAAGATTTGAGAAAATGCGTCAGAAAGCTCTTCTTGATGAAGATTACAAATCATTTCCCAAAGAATACCAGGAATTGATAAAAGAATATTTGAAGTTATTGAATGAGAAAGCAGAGTAACTCAAAGCTCCCGCTTTGAGAAATTAAAAATTAAAAATTAAAAATGAGAAATGAAAAATAAAAAGTAATCCACCTACGCAAAGAAAAGCAAGAAGAATATTGCTACGGCTTGACAAGAAGTAAAAAGGAAAAAAGAAATTCGGAGCTAGGTTATTTTCATTAAACTGAAAAAATAGCTTGCAATTAATTGGTTCGATATAAATTTTTGATTCGATTTTCATTAAAATGAAAAAATGAGGATGTGATGAATATAAATGATTTGGCTAAATTAATAAAAGAACGTAGAAAAACTTTAGAGATCAATCAGCAGGAATTTTGTGAAATCTCCGATATTTCACATCATACATTGAGTGATATTGAATCAGGAAAAGGGAATCCGACTTTCTCTATTTTAAATAAAATTTTTGATGTTTTAGGTTTGGAAATGAGGATAAAAATCAAAGGTTCTGAATAATGGCACGAAAAGGAAAAGTATTTCAAAGTGGGATTTTTGCAGGAATAATTGAAAAGGAAGGGTTTGAATATATATTTACTTATGATGAAAATTTTTTAAAAGATAAAAACCTTAAACCAATATCTCTGAATTTTCCCAAAACCAGGAAGAAATTTAGTTCAAAATATCTTTTTCCTTTTTTCTTCGGATTATTAGCAGAAGGAACTTTGCAGGAAATTCAATGCAGGAAATTCAAAATAGATGTTAATGATCATTTTTCCAGACTTCTTAAAACTACGAAATTTGATACCATCGGTAATGTTACGATCGAGGAAGCGAATGAATAGATGTCTTTCGTGCCTAAAAGAATTAGATAAAATTAAAATTTGTAATTCATGCTTGAAATCATTATTCAATAAAAGAAAAGTGAATCCGGTTTTGAATTTCAATAAAAAGGATTTTTTGAAAATCAGAACAGAATTGGTTGATAAGTTTTCGATTTCAGGAGTTCAGGATAAAATATCTTTGAAGATTCATAAAAATGAATTAATTCCCACTGATAAAGATGGTGAATTTATTCTAAAACCGATTCCAATTAATCCAACTCCGGAATTTAATGATGATGTTCCGGCAAATGAACATATTACTCTTCAGATTGCTAAACAGGTTTTCAAAATTAAAATAGCAGAGAATTCTCTGATTTACTTTTCAGATGGAGAATTAGCTTTTATCTCTAAGCGATTCGATAGAAAAAACAACAAGAAACTACAACAGGAAGATTTTTGCCAGATTTTGAATAAAATCCCGGAAAATGTGGGGAAGAACTTTAAATATGATGGAAGTTATGAACAAATCGGAAAATCAATTTTGAAACACATTCCGGCATATATGATTGAGATAGAAAAATATTTCCATTTGGTCATTTTCAATTATGTATTTGGTAATGGTGATGCTCATTTAAAGAACTTTTCAATTCTGGAAAGCGATGATGAAGATTATGTTCTTTCTCCAGCTTATGATGTTTTAAATACCAGCATTCATTTTCCTGCAGAATCAAGGTTAGCTCTCGATCTTTTTACAGATTTCGAAACTGAAAGTTACAAGATTAATGGATTCTATAAACGGTTAGATTTCCTGGAACTTGCCCAAAAACTGAAGATAAAAAAAGTTAGAGCAGAAAGATTTTTGGATGAATTTGTGATGAAGAAAGAAAGAGTTTATGACTTGATAAAAGTTTCTTTTTTGAGTGATGAAGCGAAAAAAAGATATTTGGAACTTTTTGATGATAGGATTAAAGCGATTGTGTAACTCAAAGCTCCCGCTTTGAGAAATTTAAAACTAAAAATTAAAAATGAGAAATGAAAAATTTAACTCCTCTTCATAAGGACAGCGGGGTTAACCAAAAAGAGGAATAATTATGTCCGAAATTAAAAAACGAAATAACACATGCTTACTTCCAGACTGTCATCGTGAAGCTTATGAAAATGGAAAATGTATTCTCCACTGTGAAAAAGATAAAGAGCATAATTGGTATAAAATCGATGAAAATGGGGAAAAGTATTGGAATAAAAGTAAATTAAAAAAGTTTTGGGGAGTAATTTATGATTTGTGGGGAAGTGGTAAATCGTTAACAAAAGTTTTTTTTCCTCGAATAGACGATTCAGATGAACTATCTAATGTTAATGATGGCAGTGAACTAAAAACAAAGGAAGGAATAATATTTGAATTTAATCATTTTCTAAAGATATCTAACTCCACATTTCTCGATGATTTTAAATTAAATTGCAAATTTAAATTTTATGATATTCTATTTGAAAACACAAAATTTCTTGGTAAATTAGAGATTAACAATGTCAAGATTGAAACCGAGCTTCAATTTAATTATGTAATCTTCGATAAAAGAACTGATTTTATTTTACTTAATTGTAAAGAACTTGAATTTTATAATTCAACATTTTCTGGAATCTCATATTTTCGTAACTTAAAAAATCTGAAGAAACTGGAAATAGCAAATAGTCCAAAGATAAAAAAAATATGTATCCGAGAATGCAACATTGATTCTGTAGATATTTGTAAGAATAAAGTATTCAATGAAATAGAAATAGGTCAAAAAACGATTATTGACCATTTAAAACTATCAAATAAAAGAATTGATGTACTTTCTTTTAAGGGGAAATGTAAGTTTAATACTGTTGCTATCTTAGGCGAATATAAAAAGCAAATGTGTTTTGATGAATATGATATCGGAAGTGACTTTGAAATTAATGATTGTATTTTTAACGATGGATCTTATATCGTCATAAAGAAAATGAATTTTAATAATTTCTCTATAATTGATAACGATAATATTTCAGATGCATTTTGCTTATATGATACAAAAATTGATAATAAGATTAGATTTGAATATACAGATATTTCTAATTTTGAATTCTATAACCTCGATATTGAGCATGCTTATAAAATATTCAAAAATATTTCGTTTATTAGTAATAACGGTTTTACTATTTTCAATAGAGTTAAATGGGGAGATATTAGAAACACCTTTGATAAAGCAACTGACAGGGATACCTATCGCCAACTCAAATATGTGAATGAAAAACAAGGTAATATCATTGAAGCAAATAAATTTTATTCTGCTGAGATGGAGGCGTACAAAAAGGAGATTACTGCAAAAGAAAGCAAAGCTCCATATCGAGAAAAAATAATATTTTGGATGAATTATCTGGTTTCAGATTTTGGACGGAGTTGGATTCTGCCCTTGCTATGGTATCTTGTCTTGGGATTGTTTTTTAGTTTCCTTTACTTTGGAAATCTATTACAGAATATTCCCGCTTTGTGTTTAATAACTGTGACTATAGTTGGATTTTATAGTATGATTAAATTCAAGATGAAAGTGCCAAGATCACTCTTAATAGCACTAGTTCCCAGCTTTTTCTATTATTTCTCAGAAGCATTTGTTAAGAAGGAATATTGGGATTTGCGATTTAATCAATTATTAAGATTTATTAATCCCTTTGATAAAATAGAAGACACAAATACTGGTCGCATGATCTGGTGGATTGTATTCCGATTGATTGCCGTGTTCATAATTTATCAATTTATCATTTCTTTACGAAGGCAAACGAGAAGGTAAATAATTTTTTCAACTTAACACAAGTCCTTCGTGCTTGTGTCAAGTTTTAGGATATTCAGCTTAATTCAGTTTTATTCAGTTTATATCAATGAAAGATGAGAAATTAAAATGAAATTTAACAAAATCAAGTTCATATTTTTATTACTGATTTTCTCCATCAGTTTATTTTCCCAATATGATGAGAAAACGATTTATCTGAAACAAGCAGATAATCTTACAAAAAGAAAACAGTATGAAAAAGCAAATGAGATTTATGAAATTATTTTGGAAAAATATCCAATCGATTACAGGGTTGTTCGCAAACTGATAAATAACTTTCTCATCACCTCCAAACTTGAGAAAGCAGAAAACCTTTTGGATAAGCATCAAAGTATTTTTCCGGAAATCGATGAAACTACTCTGAGGATTACAATTCTGCTCCGCAAAGGAAAACCGGCAAAAGCTTATAATTTAGCCAAAGATTTCTTAAAAGAGAATTCCGGTAAAATCAATTATTATCGAGTTATTTCATCTGTTTTTGAGCAGAACAGACAAAATGAAAATGCCATAAAAATTATGATTAAAGCCAGAAATATTGCAGGAGATGAATACCTGTTTACAAGAGAATTGGCTTTCAATTATCAGAGCGTAAAAGAATACGATAAAGCGATTCAGGAGTATTTGAAGCATCTCGAGCAGAATAAATCATATTTTCATTATGTGGTAAACCAGGTGAAAAGGATTCTGGATGACGATGAAAAACAGGTAAAAGCTGTTGAAGAATTTACGGAAAATTCCGAAAATGAACAGGTTATCGAAGTTTTTGCTCTTTCTCTTGCTTATATTGGAAATTTCGAAAAAGCACTTTTGCAATATAATTTGCTCGATAAGAATAAACTCCGAAATTTTGCTGATGAGCAATTTGCATCTGATAATTATGATGTTGCTGAAAAAGCTTATAATCAATATATTCAGAAAATAAAGGAACCGAATTTAATTGCAGATGCCAGAATAAAAATCGCTCAGATCTTTATTTTACAAAACAATTTGGAGGAAGCAGAAAAAATTCTCCTGCAAATCTATAATGATAAGGAACTGCAAAAGGTTAAATATCGTTATCGCACCAAAGCAAATCGTTTTTGCAGGGAAATGCTGGCAGATATTGCCCTTCGTCGGAATGAATCAAATGATTTGGTTCTAAACTATTTGAATGAAGCTAAGTTCTTTGCTTTTAATCTGAAAGAGCAAAAAGAAGTTGAATTTGAAATCATCCATTTTTTGATTATGACAGATCAACTGGAACCAGGAAAAGAGAAATTAAGAAATCTTCTGATTGAAGAAGAGCAAGGTTCTGGAATTTTTAAACTGGGTTATTATTATTCATTTTTGATTGCAGAGATGGAAAATGATGAAGCTGCCGATAGTCTGCTGGGAGAGCTCATCATAAATCTCCCGGAAAATGAACTTGTAAATAATGCTTTATTATTTTCTTTGATTATCACAAATCTGCAGGGAACAGTCCGTGAGAGTTTTTTAGATGCTTTCAGGAAAAGACAACTCTATAAAATTGAGGAAGCAATCAATCTTCTTTTTTCCATTTACGAAGAAACTCAAAATGAAGAGATGCTGATTCTGGCTGGAGATTGGGCTTGGCAATCCGGTGATTTCTTTCAAGCTGAAATCATTTTCTCGCAGGAATTTAAAAATGAGATTTTGGCTGATTATGCTCTTTTGAAACTAACCCAATTGAAATATGATAGAGAAGAAAGAAATCTGATAATAACCGAATTCCTTAAAACCAACTCTGAATCTGTTTTTTCACCGGAATTTCGTCAGCTTTTAGAGGAAAAATAGTGAACAGATTTTTGATTTTTTTTTTGAGATATATTACCTGGTTTCTGGTTTTTTTCATTGTTATCAGATTTTCCAGATTTATCATTGTTTATGGAATAAGGTTCTGGTTTATTTCGATTCCATTCTTAGTAATTTTGTATATCTATTTTAGAAGGAGAAAGAGAAAGTTTTCTTCTTCCAAACTTGATCCCAAAAAGGAAGTTCCGATCGAGGCTGAATTCACAGTTATTGATGAAGATGAAGAAGAGAAGTAGCAAGAAATGTTAGTTTTCTCGCGGAAGAATGGACTTGATTCGTGACGCAGTGCGAGTTGAGAACATTCGATAATTCCATCATTCCCGACTCACGCTTCGCTGCGAGTCAGGTCTGATGGGAACAAGAGAAAAAACCTCTGTGCTCAGTGGTAAAATAGATGAAAATAGATAATGTGATTTCCCCGCATAACCTGGCATATTTAAACAGCTTTCAATATCATTTGAAAGTGGAGAAAGGACTTTCTCAAAATAGCGTTGAAGCCTATTATCATGATGTGTCGGATTTTTTGTGTTTCATACATAAAGAAGCTGAACAAATTACAAAAGAAGATGTTGTAGATTATTTTGTAAATCTTCAGGAAATTGGAATATTAAGTTCCAGTATTGCTCGCAAAAGAAGTTCTATAAAGGCTTTTTTCAAATTCCTTAAAGAAGAAAATATTGGAATCTCAATAAACTTTAATGAAATTCCTCCCATTAAATATACTCAAAAACTTCCGGATGTACTCACCATCAAAGAGATGAAGAAATTTTTAGATTGCATTTCTGTAGATACTGCTCTGGGAATGCGTAACAAAGCAATGTTTGAATTGATGTATGCCAGCGGATTGCGTATTTCGGAAACTATTAACCTAACCATTCACGATATTTATTGGAATGAGAGAGTGGTGAAAGTTATGGGAAAGGGCAGTAAACAGCGTTATGTACCGATTGCTCAAGAATCGTTTGATTTTGTGAAAAATTATTATGAGAATGGAAGAACAAATCTGAAAAAGAATAAAGAAACAGCAATTCTATTCCTCAACAAATTCGGTAGAAAGATGAGCAGAATGGGAGTCTGGAAAATAATTCAGAAAATATCTCTGGAAGCTGGCATAAAAAAACATGTTTCCCCTCATACATTCCGCCACAGCTTTGCTACACATCTTTTGGAAGGCGGAGCTAATCTAATTTCCGTACAACTGCTTTTGGGTCATGCCAGCATAAACACCACTCAGATTTACACTAATATCGATAGGAATTTTATTTTTGAGGAATATCGGTATCATCCGAGAAAGTAACTCGACCTGCCAGGTCGAGAAACAAAAAGCAAGCCGGTAAAGATGTGTTGTGACCAGGCTGGTCGCATTACGTAACTCGACCTGCCAGGTCGAGAAAGAAATCATATGGGAAACTTATTATTTTATAGAGAATTTTATCGTAGAAATTTACCACATTATCAACCTGAAAAAGGGATTTTTTTTATTACAACTCGCTTAGCATTTACACTTCCAGAAGTTATTCTAAATGAGCTTAAAGAAAAAAAAGAGATGTTTGAAAAAGCATTGAAAAACGTTAATAAAAAAGATATGAAAGAATTTATTCGGGAATTTCATAAAAGCTATTTTGTTAAATTTGATGAATTTCTTGATAAATACAATAAATCACCGATGTGGTTATGTAAACTTGAAGTAGCAAAAATAATTGAGGAAAATCTTCATCATTGGAACGGAAAAAGATATTTGCTATTTGCTTATTGTATTATGCCTAATCATGTTCATATAATGCTGAAACCATTAAAAACAGGTAACAATGTTTATGAATCTCTAACGAAGATAATGTTCGGAATAAAAAGCTATACAGCAAATGAATGTAATAAAGTTCTTCGTCGATCTGGACAATTCTGGCATCATGAATCTTATGATCATTTTGTTAGAGATGCCGAAGAGTTAGGACGGGAGATTGATTATATCGCAAAAAATCCGGTGAAAGCCGGTTTAGTATCAAATTGGCAGGATTGGAGATATTCTTGGATCAGGAAAAATTGGGAAGATTTGGAGATGTAATTGTAAGTTGCGACCAGGCTGGTCGCATTATGTAACTCGACCTGCCAGGTCGAGAGAGAAAAATCAACCGGGTTGTTTAAGATGTGGTTGCGACCAAGCTGGTCGCATTATGTGAAAAAATATCTTTACAGATTTAACAGAAAAATTTGTTTCATATCAATGAAAATTCTGTATCTGGAGAAAAATTGAAAAAACTTTTATTCATTTTATTGATTATTACCTTTTCATTATCATTAAACTCACTCGGTAAACTCCGGGTCGAATCCATTAAACTATTGCCCGAAACTCACATGAACATCGAAAAGCGAGATGGTGACGGTAAATTTGCGCCTGTGTTGATAGTGAAAACAGAGCTGAGAGGACTCGGTTTTCGTAATGTAAGCCGACCTACTAAACATGCAGCAACCTATGATGAAGGAAAACACGAATATAAGTTTTACATGAATGATAACCAGCGCGTTATCGAGATAACTCACTCCGAATATGAACCTCTGGAAGTGCGATTACTGGCAGATTTCGGGATTGAAGTGAATGCAAAAAGAGTTTATGAAATGGTTCTCACCAATGTTCCGGAGAAAGTATTTATTAATGTTGTTATAATTTCCCAGCCTGCTGATGCTGCAAAAATAATAGATGGAGAAAACCTGGGAACAGGACAAACCTTTAAGCTTTTTATTGGAAAACACACCCTGAAAGTACAAAAAGAAGGATATAAAAGTAAAACTCATACTATTAACGTTTCTGAGTCTTCTACTCTTTTTAAAGATATAAAACTGGAAGAGATCGATATTTTAGCTGTTCGAATAAACTCGGTTCCACAAGGTGCGACTATTTATATTGATAACCAGGAACAAGGAATTACAGACAAAGGCATCTTTAAATATCCGGGAACTTATGTATTGAAGCTGACTAAAACAGATTATCTGGATAAAGATGAGCAAATCACTATTACTGAAAATAAATCGAACATTTTTTCTTATAAATTGATAAAGAATTCCGGGATCATAAATTTTAGTATTACTCCTGCAAATGCAATCTTGAAATTAAATGGAGAGAAATTTAATGAGCGCAGACTTGAACTCAGATCCGGGAAATATAATGTTGAAGTATCAAAGAGTGGATATCTTTCTAAATCTGATGAGATAAATTTGAAATTAGGTGAAATAATAAACAAACAGTTTGTTCTACAAAAAAATGTAGGGATATTAAAATTATCAATAACCCCCTCAGATGCAATAGTACAGATTAATAAAACTACATATGGAAAAACAACAAATATTGAATTAGCACCCGGAAAGTATAAAATTGAAGTTCAGAAACAAGGTTATTTCCCTGAATCTGAACTGATTGATATTGAACTTGACCAAACCATTTCCAAAAATTTTTCATTAAAACAGATGAAGGGGAAATTACAATTTAACATTTCTCCCTTATTAGCAAAAATTGAAATGAAAAAAGATGGAAAAATTTACCAGGAATGGACCGGTATGATAATTCTGAAAGATATTCCTGTGGGAGAATATGAAATAATCTGCAAAGCAGATGGATTTAAAATAAAAACAGAGAAAGTAAAAATAGAATTAGATAAAACAAATAATATTGATTTGAAAATGGAAGAAGGTAGCGACATTCTTGTAATTGAAAACATGGTTTTCGTAAAAGGTGGAACCTTCAAAATGGGGGATACACATTGGGATGGTGTTGGAGAAAAAGATGAAAAACCTGTTCATTCCGTTACCGTGAATAATTATTATATTGGAAAGTATGAGGTAACAGTTGCTGAATTTAAGGAATTCATAGATGCAAAAGGCTATAAGACAGATGCTGAGAAAACTGGATACAGCTATGTATTTGATGGAAAATGGAATAAAAAAAATGGCGTAACCTGGAGATGTGATGTCAATGGCAATATAAGATTAATCAGCGAATATGACCATCCTGTTCTCCATGTTAGTTGGAATGATGCAAAAGCCTTTTGTGAATGGAGAGGTGGAAGATTACCCACTGAAGCTGAATGGGAATATGCAGCGATAGGAGGAAATAAAAGTAAAGGGTACAAATATTCTGGTTCAAATAAAATAAAAGATGTTGCTTGGTATGAAGGTAACGCAAACAGTAAAACCCATGAAGTAGGAACAAAGCAGGCAAACGAACTGGGTATTTATGATATGAGCGGTAATGTCTTTGAATGGTGTAATGATTGGTATGATGAAGATTATTACAATAACAGTTCGAAGGATAATCCGCAAGGAGCTACATCCGGAGTATATCGTGTTTTGCGTGGTGGTGGATGGGGTGGTAGTGGTTATTACTGCCGTGTTGCGGATCGTCTTAGGTTCGATCCTGATGACGGCAGTAGCAGGCGCGGTTTTCGTCTCGTGCGAACTCAGTGAAATAAGAATGGACTCGATTCGTGGCGCAGTGTCCCGATGAATCGGTAAGAACATTTCGGCAATGCAATCATTCCCGACTTACCGCAAGCTTACGAGTCAGGTCTGATGAAAAAAAGGAAAGCAATATGAAAAAATTATTATTTATTCTGTTGATAATACCTGCTCTTTTACAGGCGCAAGATAATTTTCAATCTATTCAACTGCAAATGAATGCCATCCAATCCCAACCGGAATTTTACTATTTTGGTGATGCGGAGGGAAAACAGAGAAAAGAAACAGACCAGCAAGCTCTTCAAAATTTAATGAGCACAATCTTCGTTGTAGTCTGCTCAGAAATCAAAGCTACAACAGGTGAAACTATAGAGGGTGAAACCAAAGAAAATCTGGGAAAAGTACTGAATATTTATACTTACGGAGAGCTTCCGGATGTGGGGCAATTATATTATAAGAAAGGTCCAGTATTTCATATTTTGCGTTTCATAAGAAAAGAAGATTATAAGAAAATTTTTGAAACGAAGAAAAAAGAGATCAGAGGATTTCTACGCGAAGCTGAGGAAAATCTTAATATGAATCAGCTTGGGAAAACATTCAGGAATTATTATCGTGCTGCTATTGCTATCGAAGCTTTGCAGGAAAGGAAAATTTCTTTTCAAAACAAAGTATATTCTGCAGAATATATTTTCTTTCTGATAAAAGATATTGCAGAAGAGATTCAATTTTCACTTGTTTCCAATGATTACAAGTATGAAACACGAACTATTATTCTAAATGTCTCATATCAAAATAAACCTGTAAATGACCTGAACATTTACTATTATGATCTTCATGATTATATTTCTCAGAAAACGAACTCGAATTTTTTCCAGATAGAACTCTGGGGAAAAGAATATAAAAAAATGAAAACCTTATCTTTGAAGATCGATGTGAAAGAAAACCTGTATAACAGTTATTCGCAGGAAACAGAAATCTTAAGCAAACTTTTTGCATCCGACCAATTGGAAATCATCAGGGAAATTAAGTTACAAAAGAAACCGATTAAATATCCCTTCATAAGGAAGATTAAAAGAATTTCTAATATAAAGTTTACTAATAAATCCAATTGTCTTTTAGAAGATGAAATCATTGATAATGTAGGCAAACTTTTTGCTTTTCTGGATAATGAGCTAATCGATGACGAAAGCATTTTTTCTGATAAAAATATCATAATTCGTATGAATAAGGTAATCGATAACAATCATACAAAACTGCTCGATTATCCTCAAGCAGTAGATATCAATAAAACCGATTTTGGCTGGGAAGTACGTCAGTTTGGTGTGTCTGTGAGTTGTGAGGGATTTCCAATCCGCAATGAAACTGTGGTTATCGATTTCGATGAAAATGGTAAAATCTACAATTTCTGTTACACGATTAATCCTGCTTTGCACAAGCTTTTTGAGTCTGAAGGAACTGCTGCGGGTGATTGGGATTATCGTCAAATTGCTATTAAATTTCTGGAAAATTACAAGACATCTTACACAACTAAGAATATCGAAGATATTGAAACTCTATATTCTGAAGATGCTATCATAATCACCGGAAAAGTTGTTACCAGAACTAAATTAAGCAAAGATATCCAAACGGATTTTTCCGAGAAAGAAATAATCTATTTCAAACGAACCAAAAAGGAACATATTCAAAGACAAAGAGAGATCTTCAAGAATAATAAGTTTGTCTGGCTTCAATTTGATACATTTCATATTAATTCTGCACCTGTAGAAAAAATTTATGGTGTTTCCATGAAACAGAACTATTTCTCAACCACATACAAAGATGAAGGATATCTGTTTTTACTCACAGATTTCAGAGGTGAGAAACCCGTTATTCATGTTCGTAACTGGCAGCCTGGAGAATGGGATCTGGAAAAGCAGATAAAACTGGAAAATTTCCGGTTTTATTAGAGAATGGATTTGACTCGTGGCGACTTGTCCTGTGCAAGAGTTTTCCACCTTGAAAAGGCTTCTTTCATTCCAGACTTTCAAATTAGCCCTTTCAAGGTTGCTTCTACGTTATCGGTTTCATTTCAATCCTGAAAGAGTCAAATGCAAGAATTTGCGAAAGAAACTTTTTCAGGGTCTCCTGCTTAGCACTTTCAAGGTTCTTTCACGTTATTTGTTTTTTTCCCAACCCTGAAAGAGTCGAATCGTGAACAAGCCATCATTCTTTGTCTCGACTCGTCGTTCCTTACGATTCGAAAAATCCATGCAATCATTCCCAACTCACGCTGCACTGCGAGTCAGGTCTGATTGGACATTGTCATACTCACGAAAGTGGGTATCTATTACAAATTAGATTCCCGTTTACACGGGAATGACAGAATTATTTGATGAAGATGTAGAGCAAGCTGCCAGCCTGCTCAAATGAACAACTTGGAAAGTTGTTCTACCACACTGCGAAACTTTATTTTCAACAGAATTATTGACATCAAAAGAAAACAAAAAAAAATGTCTAACCAAAATTTTGGAGGAAAGAATGTATAAAAAAGTAATTATTGTAAGTGTCTTAATTGTTATGATTTATTCTCTTTTAATGGCAGAAAAATCTTTGGAAAGAATTGCCAACGAATTAGCTGCTCAGGGAGATACATTTTTCACAGAAGGAAACTTTACTGAAGCAAGTAAAAACTTTGAAAATGCTGTGCAAAAACTAAATGAAGCTGTAGAGAAAGACGGTATTCCGCGCGATAATGATAAAATTTCATTGTGGCTGACAAACGCTTATAATTCCTATACAAATGGAAGTGATTTTGAAAATGCAGTTCGGGTGTTGGATGAGAGAAAGAAACTTACTCCCACAAAATATGATTTAGTAAAAGATCAAGCAATAATTTATAAAAAATATTTAAATAATATACCCAAAGCTATTGAAATTTTAAAAGCTTATGAAGATATCAAACAGACATTTAATAATGAAAAAAGAATTGGTTCTTATTATTTAGCATTAGAAGATTATGAGAATTCATTGATATGGTACAAGAAGGCTTATGAACAAAAACAGGATTCCAAAGTTATTAAAAATATCGCTACATTGTATCTTAAGCTCGGAGATAACCAGGCAGCAGTGAAAGCTTATGAAGATTTTATTCAAACCAATCCAAGAGAAAGTGTGCTTGCCAAAACATACAAAAATATGGGTGCTCTTTATGAAGAATTAAAAAATGGCACAAAAGCGAATGAATGTTATGAAAAATCAAATGCTCTGAAGTATGACAACAATATTACTTTGCTGCTTATCATGAAATATTACGATAATAAATATTACAATAAAGCTTTGGAAAAAATTGCACTTCTTCTAGAGAACAAACCAAATAATAGTGACGCTATCTATTATCGAGCAATGATCAAGTTCGATAGGGGAGAGAAGGATGTTGCCAAAGCAGATTTTACTCTCCTTTTGAACGATTCGAAATATAAGAAAGTTGCTCAGGGATTTATTGAAAGTATAGAATCCGAATAGTTTTTATCCAAGTTTGGATTTCAAGATTTGGAGAATACGAGGATTAAATTCTTGTGTTCTCTTAATCGTATAAATAAACTTATAAATTCTGCAAAATAGAGTGTTTTTGTCATCCTGCTTGCCAAGTCGAAGCTAGCGAAGACTGGAGAAATTCTTCTTGCTTTTCCATCGAAGGATCTCCGCTTATAATGAGATTCTTCGTTAGAAACTACTTCGAAGAT
>JABMPU010000195.1 GCA_013203665.1 Armatimonadota bacterium | reverse complement strand
ATTTTCTCATAATTTATTATCTTTTAGAATTTTCTCTTTTTCTTAAACCGGATTGTAACATAAAGTTCTGCTTTGTGCCTTCTCAAACCAGAGATATGAGTTACTTTATCAACAAACATTTCTTTGTAGCCTTCATTTTTTCAGATATCTTCAACTGATAAAAATAAATTCCTGAGCTTACAGGTTTATTGTTTTCATCCGTCCCGTTCCAATTTATGGAGTTTATGGGTGGATGTTTTTATGGGAAAAGTTTTCATTTTCCACCTCCATATATGATTGTAATACATGAGTTTGGCTCATAATTAAATGCTATTATGATATGAAAATTGTTGAGTGATAGAAAATAAAAACCTTCATTAATTATTCTAATCTTATCATTTTCATAAAATAAGGTATGATATTTCATTCTTTGAAAGAAATATCTTTCGATATCTATTAAGTAAAAATTGCCAAATTTTAAAAATGATAAAACATTTTCTTTAGTAGTTTTAAATTTTAATGAAAAATTAATAATTTTTTCATTAAAATTATCTTTATCAAAGGTTTTTAAATTTTCTTGATTATCAATTATAAAATCACCATATTGAGAAAAACCAAATGATGAAACTAATTCATTATCTTGATGAAGAATATTTCCATCAAAATTAAAAATGTAAAAACCTGAATCACAAGCATTTACAGCGATTTTATTTTGAAATATCCGAAGATTTGTTGTAGCCATATTATGTGTGTCAAATATTTTCGAATATCCTTCTTCAAATTCATATTGCCACAAAACAGTTATATTACCTTTATTAAACTCACAAAAACACATTATGATACTTTCAGTATTTTCTTGTTCAATAAAAGCAATTAGATGAGAGTTATCTGTAATTCTTATCCTGATATTTCGAATTTGGTAGTTTTCTAAACCAGTAATGGCTATTTTCTCACCGTGCTTATTATACATTTTAATTTCTTTTTGTCTTGTTGAACCCATAATATTTAGATTTTCATAAACATAATTCCCGTCTGGTGAAGGATAAAAAATACTATAGGAAATTGGACTTTCATATAAAATTTGACCATCTTTAGAAATTATGACATTTTTACCACGACCTTCCCCTTCATTTAGAAACAATGTTGTAGTATTTGCATTATCAGAAACTAAAGCACTAATGTTGCAATAGCTATTATCAAATGAATGAGACCATTTACAATTTCCTTCTAAATCCAACATTTTAACAATGTATTTTTCATCTGTTCTAGTTACAGCCACAATTTCACCAGTTTCTTTTGCCACAGCAAAATCTCTGCCAACTCCTTCCAATTGGATTCGTTTTTCGATTTTGTAATCCGAAAGGTAATCATTTAAAAACTCATCCAATGTAATTTCCTGTAATTGGATATCTTCTGCTAACAGCATACTCGCCAATACCGTCAGCAACAGCATCATTAATAAAATCTTCTTCATTTTCTTTTTTTCCTTTTTTCTTTTTTTTTCTTTAAATCACGGAATAAATGTAATTACAACAGGTTTTAGTAGTTTAAGGATCGTGCATAATAACCTCCTAATCCCGTTGTAGTTCTAATCCGGTGTGTGGCGTTCCAATAGGGCGCTGGTACGCTTGTTAGTAGCTATTTTTCATTTCAATAGCAAACATTTCCTTATCACTTCGATTTTGCCGTTTATGTTCAATTTATACAGATAAACACCAGAACTTACAGGTTTTCCCGATTCATCATCTCCATACCAAATTACTGAATGATTCCCAGCTTGAAGTTTATCCTTTATTAATGTCCTTACTTTTTGACCCTTGATGTTATAAATTATTAACTCCGTGTTCTCCGTGTGTTCTGTGGTTAATGAAAAAGATATCGTGGTTGCAGGATTGAATGGATTGGGATAATTTTTCAGAAAGTAATTTTTTGGAACAACATCATTCTTATCACAGCTCACATAATATTCATCGAGCCGGCAGTTATGTTTGGGATTTTGATGGATCATGGGCCAGGACGAATCAGCCAGACCTCCATTCAAACCATAAATAGCATATAAATAACCTGTTTCATTTGTAAAGTAAATTATTTCATCATTTGTGATTACAATATGATCATTAATATCACTTTCGGTTTGATATGACCAGCGAAAAGTTCCGTCATTATTAATAGCATACAAAGCTCCGTCATCACAACCAATATAAATAACCCCATTTGCTCCAACAGCCGGAGTAGATTGAACTCCTTCGTAAAGCTCGTAATTCCAGTTCATATTTCCATCAGGAGAAATGGAATAAAGTTTTCCGTCAGTATCAGCAAAAAAGATGTTTCCCTGCTCATCTATTACAGGTGATGTGGCACAATAACCTCCCGCCGGATCCGGAGTTATGAACTCCCAATATAAATTACCCTGAGTATCCAGACATTTAAGGATAATCCGCAAACCATTATCATAGTCATCATCGAGCGCATACAATTTGTTATCAAATCCCAGAGCGAGACTGTATTTCGCAAATTCATCTATCACCCACCAGTTCATGTTTCCATCAGAATCAAAAGAAAAAATCGATCCATTGCCGGAAGATGGAGTACCAATAAAGAAAATATCACCTTCGGGATCTATAATGGGAGCACCATAAACTTGATGTGTAACTGTGTAATCCCATAAAGGTTCACCGTTACAATCGAAAGCAAATAACCCGGCTCCATCGCTTTTCCAGTTCCCAAAATACAGTTGCCCATTTGCATCTAACGCAATAGGAGTCGTAAAATTACCATTATAGACAGGCGTATTGAAAAGCAAAACTCCGGTGGAATCAACAGCTCTCATGGCAGGAACATATATTATGGCATTATCATCGGATATTGTCACACTATTGCAATAAAAATATCTATCTCTAAAATAATCTCGCACCCATTTGATTTCACCATCAGGAGCAATGCAATATAGGTCACTATCAAAAATATAAATATTTCCCAGATCGTCAACAGCAGGAGTGCATTGGAGTTCGGCAGCTAATGGGATCTTCCATTTTAATGTGCCTTCTAAATTGCTTCTTCCAAAAAGAGAAATTAAAATCTGAGGCTGGTCATAATCATTAGAATTAATCAACAAAGAACCTTGATGTATTGGGTCTTCATCTTCCTGGGGAGCAAAAACTATTTCTATGATGGTGCTATCGCCCGGGGATAATGTATATCTGTTCAGATTTGGAATAGAAAATCCCTCACCATTTATATCATATGTATAAACAAGTAAAGAATCACCATCATTGAAAATTGTGAAATCCAAGCTTTCGGAAGAACCGGGTTCAACTATTCCAAAGTCGAGATTATCTTTATCAACCAAAATATCAGGACCTGGAATAATGGAATTTTTTGCCATACTACAATGGGTTGCATCCTGACCAAGAGTATGCCAGGGACTATCTGCAGCAGCGGCATTTTCCTCGATGGCAAAAAGATATGAATTGTCTTGTGAACTAGCTGTGGTAGATAAAATAATATTTCCATTCTGGCAAATTAGCGGAGTTTTACTTGCCGTGCAAGCAAATTCAAGTTCATAAGGATTAAATTCCCATTTGATATGACCAAGGGAATCTATTGCTGATAAGTATGAATTATATGTACCGGAACCTCCTGTTCCTGCCATATAAATCGAACCGTCGGTAGCTAATGTAGGAGAATAAGAATTATATCCGGAAATGAGTTGAGAAGTCCAATTTAATGAAAAAGTTTCTTTATTCAGAGAATAGATCCTGCTACCTCCGGAAACCTGCATAGCATAATAGATATGATCATTACCGATTATTGCCGGGGAATTAGCCCACCCATAGAGGTTGCGTTGATGTATCAGGCTGCCGTCAGGATGGATAGCATAAAACTTTGAAATAGTCATACTTCGAGATGTTATATAAATTGTGCCATCATCATCGATAACGGGTTGATTAAAATGCTCCTCTCCCTGAAAAGTAAATTTGTGCAATCCGTTTTTAGTAACTGCAACCAGTTGCGAATTTGAATTACTATAGTAAATCGTACCATCAGCACTGATCGAAGGAGAAGAAGCTGCCTGGATATTTCCAAAATGATAAATCCATCTCTCAAATGCATCCGAAGAAAGAGAAATCAGGTTTTTCCAGTTTGTGATGAAAATATTACCATCCAAATCAACTGCTGGTGGATGACGGAATTCATAATCAGTTTCATAAATCCATTCCAGGTTTCCGCTATCATTTATGCAATATAGTGTGTTATCATATCTTTTAGCAATCAATATTTTATTATCCGGAGTAATAACCGGGGAAGTGATATTTCCGCCAATAGTGTAGTACCAAAGGATTTCACTATTATCATTGACAGCATATAAAGAACCTCCTTTCTCTACGTAAATAGTTCCGTTATCATCCATGGCAGGAGAGCTAATATCACTATCACCCATTGGCAGATTCCAGACCATTTCACCCGGATCGAGTTGAACTCCATTACCAAACAAATAGATATTTCGTTCAGGAGCATTTCTATGGTTAGTATAAATCCTGAGATTTACTTCGGTTATTTCCTCTTCAACCGGATGAAATGAGATTAAAAGAGCCAGAGAATCATTGGGAGCTATCTGGTTGGATGGATTTAATAAACTTACCTGGAAAACATCCGAATAGTATTCATAGAAAACTTCGAGTGTTTCATCTATATTATTATAAATGAATAATGTGTCTTCTTCGGTTGTATTAACAATTGTATAATCGAATAAAATCCGATTTTGGGAAGGATAAATATTGGAATAATAACTGAAAGTACGAAATGCATCAACTCCATACATGGGAGATGCGTATTTACTCAATATGCTTTCATAGCCATACAGGCAATAAAGCTTTCCATCATAGGATCCAAAGATCAGATTTCCTTCTGAGGTGATTGCCGGAGAAGAAGTTATTGAACCGTCTGTTTGATACTCCCAGTTTTGTGAACCGCCAGGTGCAATAGAGTAGAAATTATCATTACTGCTTCCGAAAGAAATATTGCCTGCATCATCGATAAGCGGACCTGTTTTGATTTGACTTCCGGGTTCATAGGGAGTGTACCACAAGAATATTCCGTTTCGATTGTATACTCTCAATTGTCCGTTTATGAGTCCGAAATAAATATTTCCATTTTTCCCGATTGCCGGAGTGGATTGAATATTATCAAATTCAAAACTATGGGTAGTCCAGATAGTGTTGCCATTAAAATCTACAGCTTTTAACCAATAACTATTGAAATAATATACCCTGTCTCCATCAACTACCGGGCAAGTATTTCCCGTAGAATCCTGTTGCCACCTTGTTGTACCATCTTCATTTAAAGCAAATAGCTGGTTAGATGTGGCAATATAAATAGTTCCATCCGGTCCGATAACAGGTGGTTTATTTATTTCTTCAGATATATTTCTGCTCCAGATAACATCTCCTTCAAAATCGAGAGCATATAGAATACCGGAGTTACATCCGAAATAGATAATACCATCATATCGAATGGCAGCAGAATATGCTATCGATGCATTTGCATCGAAACACCAGGAAAGAGAGCCGTCATTATTCAGCATATAAAAATTATGGTCACAACTTCCAAAACAGATTCTTCCATCAGGTAAAACATTTGGAGAAGCAGTAATGTTAGCACCTGTAGGGAATACCCAATTCAATGCACCATTAGGATTTAAAGAATATAGTGAATCGCTGTAATTCCCAAAATAGATATTGCCAAGAGTGTCTATTGCAGGAGAACAATTATGAATGTATCCATTTGTTTCAAACGACCAATCAAGGGTTCCCGGATCATCTCGCAAGATGGTTGAAGATGCAGCTAAATTATAGATAAGAATTATCAAGAAAAATTCTATGAATATTATTTTATTTCGTCTCATCTTTTCCTCAAACCAGGAGGTATTAGTTACTTACTTCAATAATAAACACTTCTTTGTGGCGACAATTTTATTATTAACTTTTAATCTATAGAAATAGATTCCTGAACTTACAGGATGGTTATTGTTGTCAGTTCCGTCCCAGACAATTGAAGATTGAATATTTAATATTGAATATTGTTTTATCTTTTGCCCCTTGATGTTATAAATAATAATTTCTGCGTTCTTTGCGTCTTTGCGAGAAATATTAAAAGAAATTGTTGTAGATGGATTGAAGGGGTTGGGATAGTTGCTTAATTTTGATCCGGCAATTGCCGGATGTAATTCGTAATTCTCTGTTCCAGTTCCCTGAACATAATAATACGCTCCCATATCAGCAATTGTTCCGTCGGGATCGAAAGGTGAGTTTGGGTCTCCGGTATCGATACAAGGAGACATTGTAGAATCAGGGATTGGGAAATTAGCCCAGGTTAGATGGAAATCTCCATTTTGCGGGTCTGCAAATAATGGATCTGCATCAATATTTCCTTCTAACCAATTTACTATTCCATTGCTATTTGTAACAATACCAGCTTCTCCTCCCTGAATATCTGAGTAGGAAATTGTGACTGTGTTTAGAGAAAAAGCACTATGAAAGTAAACTTCCTGCGGAGAATCATTCCAGAGGATACAGTTCAGTAAAGCAAGAGAGGAACAATCAAAGCAGTAAATTCCACCACCATAATCAGTTGCATTATTTATGCTGATTGTTACGTTAGTTAAATTTGGAAAGGAATTATTAAAATAAATTCCACCACCCCTATAAGCAGTATTTCCACTTATGGTAACATTTGTTAAACTTGGACTTGAATCCCAACAGTAAATACCTCCGCCAACGTTAGCGGTATTAATGCTTATAATAACATTTTCTAAACTGGGACTGGAATTTTGAAGATAAATTCCACCACCAAAATCTGTATTACCATTTTGAATTGTCATATTTTTTATGGAAAAATAATTATCATCATAACAATATAAAATACCGCTCATTACTTCGCTGTCTAAAATAGTTGTGTTCTCATTCTCTCCAATAATTGAAATATAACTTTTACAAGACAATGGGAAAGATTCTCCTGTTTGAGAAGGAGAAAAAGTTCCGTTTGATAGATATATGGTTTTTGGATTTGTACTATCTGGAAGTATTTTCGTAAGAGCATAAGAAACTGTAAGTAAAGGGTCATCAGGAGTTAGTCCGCTGTTATTATTTGAACCGTTAGGATTTACATATAAATCTTGATTCACCTGTTCTATTTTATAATGAAGAATATCAAAAGTATAATTATCGATCGGAAAAGCATAATAATCATAAGGTTGTAGAACAGTAAAAGTATCGACGATAACATCGATTATGAGACAATCATCAGCATATAAATCATTTCCCAGATATCCTATGGAAGCGTTATTTAAAAAAATATTGCAGCGATTTACCGGATTAAAAATTGGATTGGAATCAGAAAAATATATTCCACCATGAATATCTGCAGTATTTTCACAAATTGTTACGTAGGATAGATTGGGATTAGAATTATCACAATAAACCCCACCAACGAAATGAGCAGAATTCTCCTTAATAAGTACATTTGTCAGAATTGGACTGGAATCTAAAAAATAAATTCCACCTCCTTGTTGATCTACGATATTATCTTTTATAATAATGTTTGATAAAACAGGATTTGATCCTATACAAGATATTCCACCACCCACCCAGTCAGCATTATTTCCACTTATAGTAATATTATCTAATCCAGGATTAGAATTATTAGAATAAATTCCACCTCCACTTGGTGAAAATCCATTACAAATCGTAACGTTCTCTATATTTGAATAACTTACATTTTCATAATACAAAATACGAGTCAATCCCTCAGCATCCAGAATAGTAGAATTCTCTATATCTCCAGATATTGAAACATAACTTCTGCAATTTAATTGAAATATCTCTCCTGTTTGAGATGGAGAGTAAGTTCCATTCGCTAAATTAATAATATGCGGATCAGTACTGTCAGGAATAATCTTTGCAAGAGCATAAGAAATTGTAAGTAAAGGGTCGTCAGCAGATAAACCACTATTATTGTTTGAACCTGTTGAGTTTACATACAAGTCTTGGTTTACCTGCTCTATTTTGGCATTAAGAATATCAAATGTAAAATTATCGAGAGGATATGCAAAATAATCATCAGGTTGTGATACTGTGAAAGTATCCACAATTATATTTGTAACTGTTGGGAAAGCAGAATACAATTCATTCCCTGAACCTGCAAAATTGAGGAATAAATTACAGCGGTTTAATATATCGAAATTCAGAGTTCCTCCGTAAAAACAAATCCCACCACCTTTATTGGCTGCACTATTTTCGGTGATTGTACAGTTTCCAAAATTTATATCAGCCCAATTACAGTGTACTCCTCCGCCATTCCAGGCAGAAATATTTCTATGGATTGTTACATTATGTAAATTTGTATTGCCATTTTCTATATAAATTCCTCCTCCGCCTTCCGTATAAGCGGTATTTTCGCTTATATTAACATTGGTTAAACTTATAGTGGAGTTCAAACTACAAATTCCGCCACCCCCATAATAACAACCACCACCATTGGCAATGTTTCTACTAATAGTTACATTTTCAAGATAAAAACCTGCATTTATGCAGTAAATTCCTCCTCCCCTTTGAGAAGTGTTATTACAAATAGTAACATTCTGTAGACTCGGGTTACAATCGACTTCTATCTCAATCCCACCACCAGAAGTTGCAGTATTTTCACTTATTATAACATTCTCTAACCTCGGACTGGAATTACTCCAGCAGCAAATACCACCACCCCAAACCGCTTTATTGTTAGTTATTAAACAATTCTTTATCAAAATATCTGACGAATAATAACAGAAGATCGCACCACCAGCGGGTTGTGGATAAGTCGTAGCATTACCAAATTCTAATTTACAATATATAACTTTTGATGAGTCCTGAATATTGTTATTAGTGGTGAGAAATCTTAAACCATTCCAGCCTTCGATTGTGTTCTGTGCTATAAAGATAATTGAATCTGTTGCAGTTCCTTCCGCTAAGATTCTTCCATAGATATTGAATTTATAATGACCGGAAAAAATTACTTGAATTCCAGGTTCGATGGTTAATTCATCTCCTTGCTGGATAGAAATTTCACCATCAATAATATATGGACTGCCATCAATTGTCCAAACTCCATTTACATTTCCTGCCGGTATGTGAGTATCTGCAAGAGAAAAAGCGAAGACAAATAATAAACTAAAAATAATTGTTATTTTTTTCATAGTTGTACTCCTTTTGCTCAAACACGATGAGCTAACGCAGGTCTCCACTTTGTTCCGGCTGTTTGAGTTACATTTATTTCAACAACAGACACTTCTTTGTGGCGATGGTTTTGTCATCTACTTTCAATCTATAAAAATAAATTCCGGAACTTACATTTTTGCCTTTTTCATCAGTTCCATTCCAGATAACTTTATTAATTCCTAATTCCACATTCATAATTTCTAATTCTTTCACCTTCTGTCCTTTGATGTTATAAATTTCGATCTTTGCGTCCTTTGCGTCTTTGCGAGAGATTTTAAAAGAAATAGTTGTGTTAGGGTTGAAGGGATTTGGATAGTTGTGATATAACTTTGCATTAGGGAGAAGTATTGCTGTGTTTTCATCAAATGAAACCAAAGGATTTCCATAATTTATTTCGGTATATTCTACTATAAGATTATCTGCCTGGTTTGGTGAGCGGAATTGGATGTAATAAAAATCATTCGGATTTGAAATTATTTCGAAGAAATTTACTGCTTTCCAATCAGTCCATTCAACGATTCCAACATTATCGAACCAGGAAAAAGCTTCTCCGTTATCAGGACAATCACTGTTACAGCGAATATCAAAGAAATGAGTGCCTTCCGGAATAGTTAATGCTTTCTGGTAATATGTCCAAGGAGTATCTCCTGTAATTTGCACACCGATATTTTCCTGGTCAAGGTAATTAGGAGTAGAGCGATTTTCGTAATAACGGATTTCAATTGTTACATCTGCACCATTCTGTGTTTTGATGAATCCCTGCAATGAAAAATTTAATGTATCGGAATTGCATTTTATTCGTTTTTCGAGATTTGTGACAATATTATCACCGGAATCCGGGAAACGCCTGTGACGAAGTGAATACTCACCTTCATAAGAAACAGTATCATCGAGCCATTCATCATTGCTGTTTACATTCCATCCGGAAGAACCTTCATCTTCAAAGTTGCCGAACCAAAGCACCTCTCTTCCCAGTCTGTATTCCCAATTATTATTTGGCAGAATGGAATTTATCGATGAAATATTTCCCCATCTTTCCAATTCCAATGGAGGAGATGTCCAAAATCCGCCGATTTCATCCAACAAGCTTTCAACCTGATAAATTTCTGTATAAGTTAGCATCGATAAAGTATCGAGGATAATCTCTGCTGTCAAATTATCCTGGTTCACAAACAGATATGTATTTAATTCTTTAGAGCGTCTTGCCAGATAATCCAGAATGTGTATTCCCAGTTTTCCCAGAGCAGGTTTGGGAATATAGTCGTCGATATAGACTGGAGTAACGGAATACTCATAAAAACCAGTTTCATTTATTTTGGAATTTAGAATCATAGATGGAAAGGTTTCCGCATAATTCAGATCAAAAGCAAAATTACCCAGAGAATGAGCGATTAATTTGTCGTTATAAACTTCGAATCCCTGAATAATATGCGGATGATGACAGATAACCAAATCTGCTCCGGAATCTATAAAATGGTGTCTGATTTCAATATCCCACATATGAGGGATATCGATGCGCGGTGTGTAATCCTCATCTTCACAAAAATCTTTTTCATCCCAACCTGCAAAGACATTTGAAAAATCATAATTTGCACCCGGACCTGTAGAGTATTCACTTCCGGAGTGAGCTTCAATCACGATCAGGTCAGCATAATCCTGCACAGCTTCTATCTGCTGCAGAACATAATATGGAGTCATATAAGCAAAACCGGGTTTGTCGTATCCTGCATTCAAATATGGCTGACAATTATTGTATTGACCGGTTCTATCACAGGAAGCCAGAAAAGCGATATTGACTCCTGATTTGGAATAGAAGAGTGGGAGATATGCTTCATAAGAATTTGCTCCTGCTCCGGAATAAAAAACACCGGCTTCTTCTAATACCGATTGTGTTTCCTGAAGACCCGGAAGCATATAATCCAGGATATGATTATTCGCAACAGTTACAATATCGATGCCGGCAAAAGTTAAACCGGTCACGTTTTCCGGATTGCCTTTGAAATAAATAGCTTTTGTAGGATGGTGCTCATTATGAGTGGTGAGCGGACATTCAAGGTTGGCAACCGTAATATCTGCTGCTTCACCCAGAATCGGCAGGGTGGGTTCAAAAATCGCTTCCACTCCCAGATTAGGAATAATATAATTCTCATAACCGCGTGCCAGCATAATATCACCGGCAAAATTCATTGTTACCGGAAATGTGCTCGGTCCCGGATCTACTGCAATTTGGCAGGTTGCCTGTCCCCACAATTCCGTATCATCTTCCACTTCCAGAAGAACTGTGTAAGCGTGGTCATCTTCAACTATAAAAGTATGATATGGGTTCTGATATGTGCTGGTGGAGTCGTCACCGAAATTCCAATAAAAGAGATGTTCATCACTGTCAGGGTCGATTACATTACCATAGAACTGAACATCCACTACACGCAGATTTTGAGGATTTTTGTATATTCTTCCAATGTCATAAGTGATTTCAACTTCAGGAGGAATTAGTAGATCCTCGGTAATATCTATTATGCTATCAAAATAAACAATACCGCTGCCAGCATCATTATCATTCACAAAAACCAGACCTGTAATTATTGGATAGCAATCATACCAGGCATACCAGTCATCTGCGATGGGAAGCTGGAAAGTATTCCATTGATCTTCTTCAAAGTTACCCTGATAAACAGTGACCCATTCTTCGATGTTCAGCAGCTGGGAACCATGAAATGAATAAAACAGAACATCATCATTTGTCATCACACCGAAACCCTGAATTTCACCCAAATTTTCTACATAAGCGGCAACTTGCCACACATCACCGGGATTCACAGTTATCGGTGTTATCATCTCTACTTTCCAGGTATTGCCGAAAAGTTTGAGAGAATATGGAGAAAACTGGTAAGTTATGTTGGAAACCAAAGCAAATGAATCAGGCTCAATATCTTCATTTGGATAGGAAATCAGGTTCACCTGTCCATCATCGAAATCTTCTATGACTATTTCTCTTTGATTTGGGTTGCTTTTTAGATTTAAAGAAATAATTAGTGCAAGGCTGATTAAAATAAGAATTGTTTTTGTTTTCATTTTCTCCTCACTTTTTTTGCTCACCAGTCTGCGTTAAAACTACGACCCGGCAAGCAGATTTTCACGGTTTGAACGGATGTATACTCTTGTCTGTAACTCATAGCTCTGCTTTGAGAACTTTTTTTTTCACAAACCGGAGGTTTATGTTACATCATTCACAAACACGATTGTTTGACACTATTTCAAGAGCAGGCACTTCTTTGTATCAATAATTTTATCATTAACTTCTAATTTATAGAAATAAATTCCTGAAGAAACAAGCTGATTATTATTATCTGTTCCATCCCAGACAATTGAAGATTGATTATTGAAT
>JABMPU010000194.1 GCA_013203665.1 Armatimonadota bacterium | reverse complement strand
TGGTTATTACCACCTATGATTGCATAATCTGTATAATCAAAATATATTCCGAATATTGTAAGATAAATCTTATCAGTCCAACTATTACCAAAAGAATCCTCTATCAATAGATCAAACTCGATTTCGGAACTTCCCAGAGCAGAAGTCGAAACGGAAAAATCAAAGTCATCAGAAGAGCTGGCTACTTCTCCAGGTAAAATTAATCCATAATCCTCAGTATCGTCAGTAATGGTTACATCAGGATCATTTGAAGAAAGAGTTGCGATTACATTAGAAACAGAATTCGTGCCAAAATTCTTAAGACTAACTACAAGTTCAATGTCTTCTCCCGGATTTATATTACCATCACCATTTCCCGAAGACGTACCTGAATTATCATCATCGATTGTAATGTTAAAAATATTCACAAACTGGTTCATGATTTCAATGTTAAAGCTTCCCAAATGCGGGATATAATTATGCTTCGTAACTGTTACTGATGCTTCTCCAGTATTTAATGTATTGATTGGTAAAAATATTATACCTTCAGCATCAGTAAGACCGGTTGCAAAAATCTCATCATCTCCTTTGAGGATGGTAACCCAAGCACCTTCCAATGGTGTTCCAAATTCATGAGTTACAAATATTTCCAGAAAGTTAGTGCCTAAGCTGACGTTTGTTTCGTAGGTTACATTGAGAGGTTGCGGTACACTAGTCCACAATTCTAAGGAAGGATCTCCCATCAGGTTATTCCAATAGGAAAAATTATTAACCCAATTATTTGGATTTTGCGGATAATTATTATAAAGAGCAATTTTACCTCTGTTGAGAGCTCCACCCATATAATAAATATCTTCAGCAAAAATCCCGTAAAAAGCACCGGCACACACTGTATTATTGAAACAAGTATGAGTTGACCAAGTCGCAGTTCCCACAGCACCTATGGCTCCTTTTGGCGTTCCGGGTGAACCGGCTCTCAAGAATACTTCGCTTTCAGCATTGCCGGAAGCAAAATCACCAGTTCCACATGTAAGAAACATTGCTAAGGGCAACATAAAACCATTATTAAGAGATAAAGTGTTTGAGTTCCCCCAACCACTCATACCAACATACCCGCGATAGTTCATATAACTCACACCCGTATTGAAGCTGGTTGTCATATCTGAAACAAACGGGCTGCTGTAAACTTCATCAAATATAAAATTCTCGTTTTTTTCAAGAATCGTTTCTTTGATAGATAAGCTCGTTGAGATGGTTGATTGACCTGAAGAGCTTGGATCTCCAACCAGAAGAGCTCTTTCATACCAATCCGTATTTTCCATATACGGCTCTCTTTCATAATGCAAGATTTTATAAATTATTGTTTGAAGTTCAAATACACTGTTAAATGATAACCTGCCAATCCAAACATCAGCGAGAATATCTGTTCCGTCAAGGCGGGTGTACTCCTGATCTCCTTCTCCACCACCCATATAACCGGAGGGAATATTAAATGAACCACTCGCATCGCCAACCAGGCAGACAAAATCCGGTCTATTATCCCAGTTATTATAAGCATCCTGAATGTAATTTTTTATACTATACAGAGATGTCCCGGTTACTGCAGTGCTGGCTAAAACTACATTAAACCCTTTCTTATGTTTCCATAGTACTAAAGAATCTAACCAGGAAGTCTGTGGATCAAGACTACTGGGATAAATAAAGAGAATTGTAGGAGATATAAATTCATCACCTCTCAATCTTACTTCTTCGTAATTTATGATGGATGATTTATATAGCGAAGAAAATATGCTCGATTCTGGTTTGGTATCGAGTTTACAGTTTACTCCACCAGTTCCTTGTGTATGAACTTGCAGGGTTACATCAGAAAAAATCGAAAGTTCTTTTTTTTCAGGATCATATTGGAAGGGATTTACAGTCACTCTCACAACTCGAAAATCTCGCATGATGGCAGGCTCACCGATTTCAGTTATCGTTGCTGGAAAGATCTCTGCTGAAGAATAGAAATCATTATTAATCGTAAAAGGAAAATTATTCAACTCTCCATCAATCTTTAAAGGTTGCCGGGGATAAATAGTAATATCTGAGATAACTTCTTTATCAAAACTTGTAACTTCAATGGACACTTCACCTTGCTCCGGAATAGCAACTAATCTTGAAAATCTTGGCAAGTCCGGTTTACCAACTTCTGCGAATTCACCTTCATTCCAATATGATAATTTTTGATATATTTGTCCGTCTTGTTCAATTATTTCGGATTCAAAACCATCGAGAGCAAAAAGCAATTCTGTTTGTTCCAGGTTAGATGCTCTGCATTCAAACAGCTTTTCCCGGTTGGCATCGATTTCTATCCACTCAGAAAAGAGAAAACTGTAAAACAATATCAATATTATTATAAAAAGGATTCTCCTCATCCTTCCTCCGTTACTTTATTTCACTAGCAAGGGTTCTGCAAAATGAAAAAAGGTTGTCTTTCTGAGGAAATCTTCGAAGTAGTTTCTTACGAAGAATCTCATTATAAGCGGAGTTCCTTCGATGGAAAAGCAAGAAGAATTTCTCAGGATGACAAAAACACTCTATTTTTCTGAACTCATTTATTTCACTTGTCGCTTGCTCCTATTTGACAAGAAGCATTTTTCTTGTTTCGGAAAATTTATCTGCACTCATTCTATAAAGATAGATTCCTGATGCTACCGAGTTTTCAGAATCATCTGTTCCATTCCAGACAATTTGATAATTCCTTGCTTCCAAAGACTCATTGATTAAAGTCTTTATCTTCTGTCCTTTTATATTGAAAATCTCAATCCTGGTAAAAGCAGGTTCATGTATAGCGAAGTTTATGGTTGTTTGCGGATTAAAGGGATTAGGATAGTTTTTCCCTAAAGCTGTAATTAACGGAATATCACCATCTCCGGAATTAACCAATGGTGCTCCTTCTCCTTGTAATGAAATCCTAACTACAGGTTTGATGGGATCATTGCTTTCAATGAATAATGTATCCAGGATCACACCTTCATAACCGGGAGCAAAAGTAATTTCCAAAACCTGGTTTTCTTCAGGTTCCAGATTGAACTCTAGTGAATTTACCGAATACTCATCTGTATTTGTATAAACATTAGTAACTGATAAAGTTAAAGTTCCGGCATTCGTTACGGTTAATGTGTTCAGACTGTCAGAGCCAATGATCACAATTCCGAAATCCAGAGAATCAGCAGAGATCTGTATTACCGGAATAGGAATAAAACCCTCTCCTGATAAAGAAACTTGCACAATCGGTTCGTCAGGATCATTACTTAAAATCGTTAATGTATCTAAAATTGTTCCTTCATAGGAAGGAGCAAAAGTTATCGTCAGATTCTGAAACTCATCAGGTTCCAGATCGAAACTTGTCAAATCTACAGAATATTCGTCAGTATTTGTATAAATTTCTGTTACGGAGAGAGACGTATCTCCATTATTCGAAACTGTCACTGTTTTCAGACTATCAGTTCCCACGATGACAATCCCATAATCCAGGGAATCTGCAGATACATCAATATTGGGAACTCCTGGAACGAAACCTTGCCCGGAAAGACTTACTTCTACGGTTGGATTATTCGGGTCGTTACTGGCTATCGATAATATTCCGAAAATAAGTTCATCGGAAACAGGAGTGAAAGTTGCATTAACATCTTGACTTTGAGAAGGTTGAAGCGTGAATCCTGTTATATCAACTGTGAATTCATCAGCATCAGAAGAAATATTTGAAACAATTAAAGGATCGCTACCCTGATTTGAAACTTCCAAAACCAATGTGCTATCGCTTCCAATATAAACTATTCCAAAATCCAGAGAATCAGCAGAAACTTCAATATCCGGTAATTGAGACACAACAGTAAGATTTACTGGAATTGTTACGAAATTAGCTTCAGGATCATTGGTAGACATTAGAAGATTACATAGATAATCACCTGCAAAAAGTTCCGCTGTGGAAACATCCAGGGTAATAGTTTCAGTTTGCCCGGATTCAACAAAACCGAATGTGGGAGAAATATCTAACCAGTCAATAATTCTTATGAAAAAAATGGCATATTCATTTTCTACACAGTTTCCATTATAAACAACTTGCAGGGCATCTGATGCATCTTCATTTTGGATGCCGATTGTGGCTGAATCGATATCTCCTGTCATTTCTCGATATTGAAATAAAAAACTCCCGGTTGAATATATAATTAATTGGAAATCGTATGTCCCTGTATAATTACCAGGAAAGTGAATTACATCATCAAACCAGACAACCAAACTATCACTGGTACTGTAGTAATAAACATTGCCACCTTGAAGCGGATCAAGATCATCCCAAAAAGGCAAAATTGCAGGTTTGGGAGCATTAGGATGAGGAAGAGAGAGATTATTCCATTCTGTGTTATCATCTCCAAAACCAATCCAACCATTTGGATTAATACGAAATTCATCATAAAGAGTGCCGTAAAATAAGAAATCAAATCCAATTGGCATGAGAGCAGTTCCCTGATCATTGTGAATAAAAGTAACTTCTGTACCTATACCGGAAATATCTCTCCAGCTATATACAGG
>JABMPU010000193.1 GCA_013203665.1 Armatimonadota bacterium | reverse complement strand
TCAGAAAACTACAGTCTGCTTGAAATAGATCTGCTTACCGGTCGGAAAAATCAGATCCGGGTCCATTTTTCGGAAAAAGGTTGTCCTGTAGTTGGAGATAAAATGTATGGGGAAAAGGAAAAGGGTATTAAGAGACTTACACTTCATGCGTCCTCTATAACAATATTACATCCCTATACAAAAGCGAAGATGACCTTTGAGGCAAAGGTTCCTGATTATTTTAAATCACTTGTAAATAGTTAATGACGGCTGCTTTGGTTCCGCATATTGTGATGGCGATGAAGTAATTTATAAATTAGATTAAAAAAATGGAAACCCAATAATATCTTGGAGTTCAGAAAGCATAAAGATATAAATTTTGCATATCCAAACAAAACGATTTTATGATAATGTAAAAGAAAGGGAAAACTGAATTATAAGCAACTGAATTGCTCATCGAGCATTTCTATAACTTCTTCGCAAATATATTGATATTATACTGAGAAGATTTTCATCTCGCTTTTTTGCAGGATTTTATTTTTGTTGACAGCTAATAAACTTTGAAATTTAAGAATTGGTGTCTTTTTTAGAAAAAGGAAACTATAATAGAAATGTTATTTTACGAAAATATCAGGTTATTATACTGTAAGCCTCGCAGTTAATTACGATGATAGATGAAGAAATAAAAAGGAGGTTCACATTGCTATGATAGAATTGGCTATGATAAAGTGTCCCGAGTGTCATAAGGAAATCATCGAGATTGCAGGTTATTGTCCAAAATGCGGGTACAAACTAACCCCAGATAAGATTGCTGAAATCAAAAAGAAAGAGCAACAAGCAAAGACTAAGTTGTATATAGGATTTCTTCTTGGTTTTATTGTTATTTTTATTCTTATAGACGCGAGTGGCTTTTTTACGTCAAATTCCCAAAAAACAGAAACGAGCACACCAATAGTATTAAGCGGCCAGAATAAGCGAATCGCAGGTGATAATTGGTTTGGGTGTATTGATCGCAAATACTTTGAAAAATTGGTAGATTATACAGTACAAAAAGATAAACAGGCATTCAAACAGGCACTGGCGATAGGCATTCTTGCAGGTACATGTACGTTTTTCAAAGATAGTGAGCTGGTGTATATTACCGATACAGCTATCTTCTCAGGACTTGTCAAAGTACGAAGAAAAGGAGAATTGCAAGAGTTTTGGACAAATTTAGAAGCAGTAATTTAACTCGCCTAATAATGTGCTCCACTTAAACGACATTAAGCTGAAATCCAAAATGCAGGTGAACTCCATCGTTAGACACCACAGAACATAAAAAAAAGACATAAATTAATTTCTAACGGGAGCAGATATTATTTTTCAGTCCTTAAACTATAATGCTTTAATTGTACAATTTCATGAACTTGAGTTAATATCTTTTTTGCTATAAATCCCTCGCAAATATATTGATATTATACTGAAAAGACTTTTATCTCACTTTTTTTTGTAAGATATTTTTTTATTGACAGCCAACAAACAATGAAATTTAAGAATTGGTGTCTTTTTTCAGAAAAAGGAAACTATAATTGAAATGTTATTAAGCGAAGATATAGGAAGATTATATTGCGAGCTTCGCAGTTGATTGCGATGTTGGGTGTTAATAATAAATGATTAATAATAAATTATTCTAAGATTATGTCAGATCAGATTAATTCATGGTCATCTATATTAGGAATGTCTGAAGAAGATTTCGACAAGGCTTTAATAAGTTATCAGGCGATTGCTAATTCAATAATAAGAAATTTTCAAAAGAATTTATACTCGGTTGTTACAAAATTTAAAGAATTTATCGAGCAAAATCAATCTTTCTTCAACGAACTTGCTGAGTTTTTTCAGGATCCCCAAAATATTGAAAGATTATTTGACAACTACTTTATGAATAGACACAAGGAATTGTCGAAATATGGAATTTTTATAAGCATGTCAGATTTAACTATAAGGGAATTAGAAGAAATATCAAAGATTGTCAAAGATGGGAAAGAAAAAATCGTGGTTGATTATTTCTGTAAAAGGTTGTGCAATAAAAGTATATCAAGAAAAATAAAAATGAAATGGAAGAAAAATAAACATATTGAATCAAGACTGAGATTCATAAACAGAGGTTATAAAGCACATCTCAATAAAGATTATATATCTTCAATTCCAGTATTGATACCACATGTTGAAGGTATACTTTTAGACTTTATTATAAATAATAGTTTATTGCCCAAACTACCTACAAAATTTCAAGGTAACAAAGCAATTTCATTACTCCGAAATGTAACTATTGAAAAAGTACTAATGGATGTAGATAAAAGACAATTTGGTCGTTTTGTTAATAAAGAACGTTTTTTTGAATACATTGATGATTCATCAACATTTTTAAATCGTGGAAGAATATTGCATGGATTATGTCTTGACTATGATCGAGAAGAATGGTCAGCAAAACTAATTTATATGATTAATTTTTTATGCAACTTAACTAATCATGATTGGATTACAACAAAACTTGAGAACGGAAAATGGAGATTAGAATCTGTATCAGAAAACACCTAACAACAGCATCAACTTGACTGCAGGGCTCTGGTGTAATTTTCGAATTAAGAGCGTTTTAAGTAGTTTAATTTACAATTTAAGTTTTATTCTCTTAATCCATGCGGCAAGTGAGTCCAAGCTTTAGATTATCTCCTAAAAAAAAATAATTTACAAAATCCAATTGATCAAAACAAATATTCTATAAGTTTTTTTGAAGTGTAAATTAGAATTCCTTCAATAAATTGGATGCAATAATCGAACGCTGAATTTGGTTTGTACCTTCATAAATTTGAGTAATTTTTGCATCGCGCATCATTTTTTCTACCGGATATTCTTTCATATAACCGTAACCACCCAGAATTTGGACAGCATCGATAGTAACTTTCATTGCCATATCAGAAGCAAAAACCTTGCACATAGCAGATTCTTTGGCATATCTTTTGGCACCTGCATCTATCATTCTCGCAGTAGCCATAACCAATGCTCTCGCTGCCTCGATCTGGGTTGCCATATCTGCCAGCATGAACTGAACTGCCTGGAAAGCAGAAATCGGTTTTCCGAACTGATGTCTTTCCTTGGAATATTTCACAGCTTCTTCGTATGCACCCTGAGCTATTCCCACAGCTTGAGATGCCACCATTGGTCGTGATTTATCCAGAGTTTTCATTGCTATCATGAAACCGAATCCTTCTCGTCCCACAAGATTTTCTTTGGGAACACGACAGTTATCAAAAACTAATTCTCTGGTAGCTGAACCACGGATTCCCATCTTATCTTCTTTTTTGCCAAAACTGAAACCTTCCGTACCTTTTTCCACAATAAAACAGGATGCTCCACGTGCACCTTTAGATTTATCTGTGAGCACAAACACGGTGTATATTTCTGCTTCTCCGCCGTTTGTTATCCATTGTTTTGTTCCGTTTAAGATGTAATGATCTCCATCTTTGGTGGCTGTAGTTTCGATACCGCCAGCATCTGAGCCGGCATTAGCTTCAGTGAGAGCAAAAGCTGCCAGTTTTTCTCCTGTGGCAATCTGAGGTAAATATTTATGTTTCTGTTCTTCGCTTCCGGAGATCAAAACAGGGTATATTCCCAAACCGGAACCACCCAATGAAAGACCAATTCCACCACAGACACGGCTAAGTTCCTCTGTAACTATGACAACATCGATTACCTTTCCACTGATTCCACCATATTTCTCCGGAACAAGAACAGCAAACAGGTCTGTCTGTCGGAAAACTTCCACTATTTCCCAGGGGAATGAATCTTCTTCGTCATATTTTGCCCGGACAGGCTTGATCTTTTCTTCAGCAATTTTGCGAGTAAGTTCTTTTATTTCTAATTCTTCTTCCGTTAAAAAATAATCCATATTTCCTCCATCCTAAAATAAATAGAAAACTTTCTTCAGAAAATCTTTTTAATAAGAAAAATCGTCAAGTGAAATGTTTTACTTCAAAATTAACTTTTTGAAATGAGGTAAAATGAGTAGGTGAAATATCTTAAAATTTGTTTTTCAAAAAAGCCCACGAATTTATTCGTGGGAATCGAAATTATAAAAAAAATAAAATAACGGTTTCAACCGTTTATTAAATAAAACAGAAATCATTGAAATGGTTAATATGAAAGGTTTTGATTTACTTTTCTTCCGAATAAATTCGTGAGCTTCTAATAATTTATTTTATGCTTTTCAGTAGCGAGCCAATGAAAGTAATTTTTTTCTAGGGATGTCTGGAGATTTTTTAATTTGACAATATTGATTATAATTTGGATAAAACACTGAGGAGGATAGTTAAATGCAAGTTTTAGTAATGTATTATTCACGTGGTGGAAATACTAAGAAATTAGCTGAAGCAATTGCGAAAGGTGTACAGGAAGTAGAAGAAGTTGAATGCCTTTTAAAACCAGCAGCAGAAGTTGATAAAAATGATTTCCTTAATTCCGAAGGTATAATTGCCGGCTCACCGGTATATTTCGGAACAATGGCAGCAGAATTAAAGGATGTTTTTGATAGACTAATCGGCACTAGACGGCACATGGAAAGTAAAATCGGAGCAGCTTTTGCAACGTCCGGGCATCATACAGGTGGAAAAGAGACAACCATAATGTCCATTATTCAAGCTATGCTCATCTATGGCATGATTATAGTGGGAGACCCCTTAGATGCCAGCGGACACTATGGAGTTGCCTGCACGGGTGAACCGGACGAAAAAGCTTTGCAGGATGGAATCAAACTGGGGAAAAGAGTCGCTTCTTTGGTTAAGAAGTTAAAAGGATAGAAATGATTTTTTAAGGGTTCTGTAAAAAAATGAGTGTTTTTCACCTCTTCTTAATTCTTTCCTAAAAGAGAGGAAATTTTTGCTCCTTCTCCTCGATAGGAGAAGGCTGGTTTACCCCGTGAAATTCAGCTTGCTGAATATTTCTACGGGGGATGAGGTGGATATGATAAGAAAATGAAATTGAAAGGTTAGGTTTAAATGATAGCTTATTTTAATGGAGAATTTATTCCCAAAGAAAAGGTTATTATCTCTCCTGATGATCGCGGGTTTTTGTTTGCAGATGGTGCGTATGAGGTTATTCGTTCTTATAATGGGAAATTATTTAAACCGGATGAACATATAGAGAGAATGCAAAGAAGCCTGGAAGAGTTGCGAATAAAATATTCTGAAATTTACAAACTGAAAAAAGTAGCTGAAGAATTAATTCGAATTAACACCTTAGGAGAAGTGCAAGCTTTGATTTATATCCAGATCACACGAGGAAAAGCACTACGCACACATTCATTTCCAGAAGAAGAAACAATCCCCACAGTTTATGTTACTGCTTCTGCTTTTCATTATGATCCTCAAAAATTGGTAAAAGGTGTGAAAATCATTCTTGTTCCTGAGATGAGATGGAAACGATGTGACATCAAATCTGTGGCTTTGCTTCCTAATGTGCTTGCCAGGCAACAGGCAAAGGACAATGGGGCAGATGAAGCTGTGTTCGTGCGTGATGGTGTCATTACAGAAGGCACTCATACAAATTTCTGTGCTATCTTTGATGGAAAGCTTTTCACTCATCCTGTAAATAATCATATTCTTGCCGGAATAACCAGAAAGATAGTTTTAGATTTATGCTCAAAAATGAATATTTCTGTTGTTGAATCTCCCATTGCTGAAACAAAATTAAAAGAAGCAGATGAGCTGATGATTGTGGGAACAACAGTAGAAATTATGCCGGTTGTTAAGGTTGATGATCTAAAGATTGGAAACAGGAAACCTGGTCCGATCACTTTAGAATTACAGCGGAAGTTTTACTTATTGCTAGAGCAATCTTGAAAATTGCTTCGAAATGTTTGGTTCAATCATCATGATTGAACTGGCTTTGGGTTGAATATAAGTTGACAAAAAATGTTAAGAATATGCTATTAAAGTGGAATCTTGAAAAAAAGGCAACTTTTTTGATGTGTGTTTTGAAGCTAAGATAAAAGTGTTAACATAAGAAACGGAGGTAAAAATGAAATTGAATGTAAAAGCTTTTGCATTAACATGCGGCTTAATTTGGGGATTAGGTCTTTTATTTATAACCTGGTGGATTATTTTATTCGAAGGCTCTACTTACCAAGTGTCGTTTATTGGAAGAGTATATCGGGGTTATAATATTAGTTTTATTGGGAGTTTATTTGGCTTACTATGGGGCTTTTTTGATGGTTTGATTGGAGGAGCTATTTTTGCCTGGCTCTATAATTTTCTTTCAAACAAATTAAAGACTAAATAGTGTTTATCTGTAAAGTGCCGTAAATCGAGCAACCTGCTCGATAATCTATTTTTTAACTTGCTGGTATTAGACAAACTATAAATTATGAAAGTTCGCGACCAGGCTGGTTGTGTTACTTTACGGATGGACTCTAAATAGAAAGAATGCTTCAATAATGATTGTGCTTTTATAAGAAAGAGCAATCTAAGATTACTTAGGAATATTGTTCAATCAGTTCGAATGAACTGGATGATGGATGTATTAATAAATGGAAGAAGATATGAAAGATGATTCCAACTTACTCGCTTATTGCGGACTCTATTGTGGAGATTGTGCGGGTTATTCAGGTGAAATTGCAGATAGAGCAAAAGATTTAGAAAATGTAATCGAAAAATATAAGTTCGAGCTAACTGCAAAAAGCATGTTCTCCAAAGAACTCAAAGATTATGATGAGTTTCTCAGGAAACTCAAATTTATATCCGGATTAAAATGCTCCGAAATTTGCAGGGAAAGAGAGATTGGTTCCACAAACTGTGAAATTCGGAAGTGCTGTATTGGAAAGGGTTTTTATGCCTGTTATGAGTGTGAAGATTTCGAGATTTGCGAAAAATTTAAAGCACTGGAAGAACTTCATAAAGATTCCTGTGCGAAGAATCTGAAAGCAATCAAAGAAATAGGATTGAAAAACTGGATAACAAATGGAAAACGACTCTGGTTCGGGAGTAAGGTAGATGATGAACCTGCGAAGGGAATCATTATATGAATAAGAAAAATTTCCGGATTTATTTGTTAGTTATAATTCTATGCTGTTTCGGTTGTATCAAATCTAAGGGAACAACTTTTGAATTTGTTTGTCCTGATGGTGCAAGCGTAAAAGTTACTTATTTTGAAAATGGGGAAAAGGCATCTCTGGTTTATGATGGAAAAGTGTTCAACTTAAAACGTACAATTTCCGGTTCTGGTGCAAGGTACTCTGATGGAAAAATTGTTTTTTGGAATAAAGGAGATAAAGCTCTCATAGAAATTGATGGAAAGATAATCCATGAGGATTGTGAACTTCTGAAAAATGTATTAGGAAAATAGTGTAGTACAAGTTAGTAACTTGTGCATTAAAAGAACAGTAAAAAGCTTGATCTTTTCTATAAACTCATCCTGCTGTCCTTCTCCCCTCTGTGCCAAGATGACACTGGACACATTTCTACACTAAATTAGAGTAGAAAAGGGAAGGTGAAAATGGAAGAAAAGAGACGACTTATTGAATTTGGCGAATTGGAAGGAGACCGTAGGTCGACTGGAAATTCGCCAAATTCTTCGCACCAAAATCATGGGGCTGTTCCAGAAACAGAAGTTAGCACAAAGCATAGACGAAGACGATTTTCTACAGAGTATAAACTAACTATCCTAAAGGAAATCGATACCAGCATAAAACCCGGAGGAATCGGTGCTATACTCAGAAGAGAAGGATTGTATTATTCTAATATTACTAAATGGCGTGAACAGTTGGAACTTGGTAAATTGAGAAAAAAACTTAGTTCTAAGCATCAGAAAAAGATAACCGAGCTATCCAAACAGAATAGGAAACTTCAACGTGATTTGAATCGATCTAAACTCATCATTGAGGCTCAAAAAAAAATTTTACAAATATTAGAATTGGAAGATCAGTCATAAAGAATGAGGATTGCAAAAAGATGGTAGATAATCTTTCTGACCGGGTAGGAACCAAAACATCGTGTGATGTTTTTGGACTTCCACGTTCTTCCTACTATTACCGTCAAAATCCAGTTGCTAAGAATGTTTCCTGCTCCAACCGGAAATTGCCTGATTTTGCCTATTCTTCCCAGGAAAAGCAGGAAATTCTGAATGTCTTGAATTCTGATATTTATATGAACCAGACTCCTTACGAGATCTATGCATCCCGACTTGATAAAGGTGAATATCTTAGTTCTGTGCGTACCATGTATCGCATTCTCAATGACAATTATCAAGTTAAAGAACGAAGAAACGTAAGAAGATCAAATAACTATCAGAAACCGGAACTGTTGGCAACTAAAGTTAATCAAATTTGGAGCTGGGATATTACCAAATTGAAAGGACCTGAGAAATGGACATATTTCTATTTGTATGTGATCATCGATATCTTTAGTCGTTTTGTTGTGGGTTGGATGGTAGCATATAGAG
>JABMPU010000017.1 GCA_013203665.1 Armatimonadota bacterium | reverse complement strand
GGATAACCTCACAAAAGAACAATGGATATCATCATTAAACAAAGCAAAAGAGGTTCAGAATTTCATCAGCGACCAAGTTTATCTTTCCAGGAAAAAAGATTTTGAAAATCCATTCCGACAGGCAACCTACAGAAGTATGGCTGAAATGACGGCTGCCATTGGAACCATAGAAGATAATAGTTTTGTGAAACAAGTACAAGATGAAACAAAGGATTTTAAAAAGCTAATAGAAGAAATCAAAAAGAGAAATTGAAATAAAATTGAAGGAGTTAAGAAATGAATCTAAAAGAAGAAAAATACTCTAAATTTGCGTTAGTTCGGGAGATGATGGATACTATTGATGTCGTCAGTAATTTTAATCCGAAACAAACAAAAGATATAGCGAAAAAAATTGAATCTACAGGTAAACTTCTGCTGACAGGTGAAGGTTCCAGCCGAATCTTTCCAGCTAAGAATGCTATTCGCAAAGCACTTACCTGGGGGCTGGATCTCGGTATTTCTACTGACGGTTCTCGTCAATCTGCCCAATATGATCTTGCGGAATTTGCTGTATTCTGCGCCTCAAATTCAGGACGAACCAAAGAGGTCGTGTTGCTTGCGAAGATGCTGGCTGAAATAGGTAATGAAAATCGTTTTTGTTTATCAGCAAATCAAGGAACACTTCTGGAAGAAGCCTGCAACGAAACATTTATTTTAACCTGCGGCTGGGAACAAGCTGTGGCCGCAACAAAGAGCGTTATTGAGCAAGCTCTGTTTTATGAATCGATCCTCTGGCATATAAATAATAAAAATTCTTCCGTGATATGTTCGGAGTTGGCTCCAAAGATTGAAAAGGCTTTAACATTACCAATTGAATCAAGCATTATCGAAGCAGCAGCTAAAGCTTCAACCATATATTTTGCAGGTTACAATGATGGTGTAGCAGAAGAGCTAACCCTGAAAACAAATGAAATCACTCGCAAAAAATCGGACTTTCTGGAAGGCACCTATGCTGTTCACGGCATTGAAGAAGTAATGGATAAAAACGACATTGTTTTTGTAATTGATCCTATAGATGAAGAAATTGAAAAATTTCAGGATGTTCTGGTTAAGGGTGTTGGACTGACAGTAATAGCCATTGCAGACAGAGATACTCCTTTCACTACTATACGTGTTCCGGATGCTGGTGATATGAATCCTTATGTATATTTAAGTGCAGGATGGAATTTATTGGTGGAAATCGGGTTGGCTTTGAACATCAACTTGGATAAACCGGAACGTGCACGTAAAGTTGGTAATGAGTTTATTGTTTAAAATATAACCTTTTAACACATTATTTAACTTTTTGGGAAAAAACTTTAGCAATTTCTCCATTCAACCGTTTTGAAGGTCACTGACTCTTCGCAAGGTTATCCATTTTTCACGCAAATTTATACTTGACATTATACACACTATTTTGCATAATAATCCGCGTGTATATGGAGGTGAGAAATGATTGAAAAACATGTCAGGATGAATGTAACTTTACCTGAATCAGTTGCCCGGGAATTAACTCTTATTGCAGATGAACTTAACGATAAAAAGAGCAGGATAATAGCAAAGGCATTGGAATTATATTTTGATGAGATAGACGGGCAAATTGCTGAAAAAAGATTAAGTGAATTAAAGCAAGGTGATACCGAACTTGTAGATGCAGAAAGAGTTTGGAAAGAACTTGGTCTGTAATTATGTATCAAGTAAAGTTCCTGAAAAAAGCGGCAAGCGAACTAAAAGCTATCGATCCGATCTGGCAGAACAGGATAAAAGAAAAAATAATTCAATTAGCAAAAGACCCATCTCAATTGAAAAACAGGATCAAACCTCTCAAAGGAAAGTACAGTAAATTTTTAAGATTAAGAGTAGGAAGTTATCGAATTATTTTTCAGAAAGAAGATAAAGAACTCATTATTTTGATCATTCGAAAGGCACACAGAAGTGAAAGTTATTAGTATTATCCGGTTTAAATGAGTTCTGCAAAATGAAAAAAGGCTGTCTTTCTGAGGAAATCTACGAAGTAATTTCTAACGAAGAATCTCATTATAAGCGGAGATCCTTCCAGAGAACAACGTGCAAGATTCGTCAGGATGACAAAAACACACTATTTTGCAGAACCCATTCCGGCTTAAAACAAAGGAAGTAAACAAATGAATGATGTAAAAAGAAACAAAGCAGCAATCACAATTAAATGGATCGCCAGAATATGGAGTATCTTAAGTTTAGCCTTTCTCTTAATATTTTTTGGTGGACACATATTTAGTTCAGGAGGAAAAGAAGTATTTACCTTTAAGGATGTGTTTCAATTTGTATTTTTCCCCATTGGATTAACCATTGGATTGATTATCGCCTGGAAAAGGGAAGGACTCGGTGGCATAATTGCAATCGCCAGTATTATCGGTTTTCACCTGCAAATGCTGGTTACTCATGGAAAACCGGATTTTGGGATATTTTTTGAATTACTCACTGCACCTGGAATACTGTTTATTTTATACTGGATTCTATCAAGGAAACGGGTTGTTAAATAGAAAGAAGTTTATTTCTATTTTTTTAATTTGACAGTCGGGAAGTGATTTTGTTTTTTAAATGAGATTTTGCTATGTGAATAAATTGTTTTCTTCAAATCATTTGATGTGGATTTTTGTAATAAGATTGGAAATTGTAGATGAAATATAATTTTGAATGGGACCCAAACAAAGCTAAGACAAACAAGGATAAACATGGAGTAAGCTTTGAGGATGCATGTACTATATTCAAAGACCCAAAAGCGTTAACTTTATTTGATGAACAGCATAGTGAGTATGAGGAACGATGGATATCTTTAGGATTAGCTTTTTCAGGAAAGTTACTTGTGGTTTGCCATACTTTCAAGGAAATTGATAAGACAGATTCGATTATAAGAATATTCTCAAGTCGCAAAGCGACAAAGAGAGAAGCAAATAATTATGGGGAAAAAAGTTATGAAGAAAGAATATAATTTTTCTAAAGCGGAGAGAGGTAAGTTCTACCATTCCAAAATAAAACTTAATCTTCCAGTTTATTTGGATGATGAAGCTTTGGCATTTGTAAAAAAAATTGCAGAAAATAAAAAAACCGAGGTTTCTGTTATAGTAAACGATTTGATTCACAGTGATATGAAACTGGCAGAAGTAATTAAGTAAAAAAAAGTTAAGAGAAAGTAACGAAACCGGATTTTGGTATATTTTTTGAATTACTTGCTGCACCCGGAATACTGTTTATATTATACTGGCTTTTATCCCGGAAACGGGTTGCTGAATAGAAAGAAGATTCTTGCTGCTACTTTTTAATTTGACATTTGAAAAGTGAATTTGTTTTCTATAAGTGTTTTAATTATAATAAATTATTTTAAAATTATTCGCAATATATTTATAAGGAATTTCAGTTGGAGGAAATAAGAAATACTCAAGTAAAAAAATTAAACGGTCAATTCGTGATTTTGAAAATATCCTTTCAGATATTGAAAGAGCTAATCATCAAACATATATTTCTTTAATTGGTAGATTTATTGATTTCACAAATAATAATGAAATTATAAAAGAAATTATAAAACCATTAATTAATCTCAAGTTAAATTTTGAAAATATTTTGAAAAGACATCCTAATGGATGGGGAGATTTACATCTTCCTCTGAACATTAATGAACATATAGCATTTGTTTTACAACTTTTTTTCAAAACAGAGAAAAATGAATTTGATATTAACAATTTTTTATTATCGTATTTCAATCAAAACACCTTTGACGAAAATATTTATATCTTCAATTCAAGCGTTGTTGAACCCGCTTTCAGAGAGCTTCTAATAAAATTAGATGATTTTATTGAAGATGAAGTCGAGGGTAGAGAAGATGTAAATATAACTAATTTTCAGATTTTTAATATTGGTAGTATTTCTGCTACAAAAAGTAATGTTATTATTGGGAGTAATAATCCAATAATCAATCAAAATAGTACTGATTCTTTTAAAGAAGATTTTATTAAAGAACTTCTAAGCAAAGGTTTTAAACTTGACCAAATTGATAATATTAGATTGTCTATTAATACAATTCACTCCGAGTTAAATAAAGATAAAATTGATAAATCAGTTTTCAATAAAGCTTTATCAAAACTGAAAAAAGTTGGTGGCAATGTAATGATACAAACAATAACTACTTTAATTACAAAACCTGAAATAATCAGTGCAATAGAGGATTTTCTACAAAAGACAATTTAATTTATCTAAATATAAGAAATCATACTATTTATTGTTTTGGAGACTTAGTAAACATATCGAAATATAAAAAACAATAAACTTATTTTTTTCTCAAACTTCCATCCCAAACTCAGTCTCTTCTTTATCATTTGTTTCCAATGAAAATTTAAAGCCGTGATTCAATAATATCTCGCGCGTTACAGTAAGCCCGATCCCCTGTCCGTTCTTCTTGGTGTTTCCCTTCTTCTCATTTTTTTCTTGCCAATAATATTAAAAGAGTCAAATTTGGCTCCGAATTAAAATTTAATTCAGTATTAAATTAGAATTAAATTGGAGGATGAAATGCAATTTAAAATAACTCAAGATATTATATCTATTACAGAACTAAAGAAACATACAAATGGTGTTTTACAACAGGTTCATAACACAAAAAGACCGGTAGTTCTCACAAAAAATGGAAAAGCTGAAGCTGTTCTTCTCGACGCTTCCGAATATGAAAAAATGACAGGAGCATTTTATATTATGCAAGAATTAGCTAAAGCTGAAATGGATATCAGATCGGATAGAACAGAAGATGCAAAAACATTTTTTCAGAGATTCAGAAGTGAAAAAAATATATAAAGTTAATATCACAAAATCTGCACAAAATGATATCGAAGAAATCTGGCAATACATTGCATTAGATAACGTTAAAATAGCAACTGAATTTATCGATAAAATAGAAAGAGCAATTTTTTCTTTAGAGGGTTTTCCCAAGCGAAATCCTTTGATCCCGGAATATGAAATTCTTAAGATTGATTATCGTCAACTTGTCTATAAAAATTATCGGATAATTTACAGAATTTCTGAAAATGTGGTGTATATTTTAAGAATTTTACACGGTTATCGTTTATTTGATTTAGCGATGAAGATGTAAAACAAACAACCGAAACAAAGTGGAGACCTGCGCAAGCTTATCTTGTTTGTTACTTTCTCACAATCAGGATTGATTGTGATACATTTCTCCATTTCTCCTAAAACTCCACTACAAACTCGGTCTCTTCTTTCTCATTTGTTTCCAATGAAAATTTAAATCCGTGATTCAATAATATCTCACGCGTTACAGTAAGCCCTATTCCCTGTCCGTTCTTCTTTGTACTGAAAAAGGGAGTGAATAATTTTTGCTGAATATCTTCAGGAATGCCTTTGCCATTATCCCGGATTATTAGTTGCCTGTTTGGAGTTGTGATAATTGTAATTTCACCATTTTTTTCGATAGCTTCCATTGCATTCTTGAAAATATTTACCAGCACCTGTTCCATCTGCTGCTTATCCAGCTTAACCATCAATGGCTTCGAATCAAGTTCCCATTTCAGTTTGATATTTCTTTTTTCAATATCTGTAAATATGAATTTGCCCACGTTTTTTAAAAGTTCATGCAGGTCGGTTTCTATCTTTTTGGGTAAAGGGATGCGAACAACATTGGCGAAATTTTCCATAAACCTGTTCAGGTGAGTATTCCGTTCAATTGCCACATTGAGTGCTTCTTCATAACTTTTCTTATCTTTCTTTTGCAGTTGGTCTTTAAAATTCAAACAAGTATTCAGTATAGAGTTAACCGCACCCAGCGAATTATTCAATTCATGGGACATCATTCGTATAACTTTCTCATAAGCTTTTCGTTCGGTCTTCAAGAGTTCGTCTGTCAGTTCCTCGATAAGAATAAAATGATGATTAAAACCGCGATCAACAAAACTTGCTTTTTGGCATTTGAATGTTTTCATCCCGCTTATGGGAATAATTTCTGAGTTTCCGGACAGAAGTTTATTCAATTCCATAGGCAATTTGCCCGGCAATTTATCGAAAGTTTTCCCAATAATTTTTTCCGAACTCAATCCCAGAAAGGATCCTGCTGCAGGATTGATCTGGGTAATTATTTCATCAAAATTTAGAATAATAATACCTGATGGTGAAGATTCTATCAGGTGTTGCAGGAAAAAATGCTGTTCCCTCTGTTTGATCCGTTCTTCCCGAAGCTGGTCTATCATCCTGTTGTAAACCCCAATTAGCTGATCCATCTCTAAGTGACCGACCTTCACGAACTTCATGCTGAAATCTTTATCTTCCAGAGATTCAATCCCGGATGAGATAGTGTTTATAGGTTGGATGAACTGTCTATATAAAATTATTGCTATGATAATTGTGCAGATAATAAAGAATTCAGCAGCTATAAAATAATAGATATTTTCCTTGAACATGCGCAGAGATAATAAAATGAGAATTATGTGAATAAAGGAAACAAAGAGGATATATTTGATTTTCAATTTCATACAGAGATACCGAATTTCTCCATTCTTCGATAAAGTGCTGCTCTACTGATTCCCAGTGCCCTGGCAACACGGCTGAGATTTTTATTTTCTTTCAAAGCTTTTAAGATCATTGCTTTTTCTATTTCTTCAAGTGTCATAGAGCCAACATCCGGGAGCTTTTTGGAAGTTATTTTTTGAGGTCCGATAATAAATTCCTTTGTAAAATTGTCTAATTCCAGGTTGTTTTTATTGGAGATCACCACTGCTCTTTCTACCAGGTTTTTTAATTCTCGTATATTTCCAGACCAGGAAAGTCCTTTTAGCCAGTTCATTGCCTGTTTATTAATTTGTAGTCCCGGTCGTTTGTATTTGTTTTGAAGCGTTTTAATAAAATAATTTACCAAAAGCGGAATATCCTCTGCTCGTTCCCGCAATGCCGGAAGTTTGAGAGATATCAGGTTTATACGGTAATAAAGGTCTTCTCTGAATTCGTTATTATTTACCATTTCCTCCAGGTCTCTATTGGTTGCACAGATTACCCTCACGTTTACAGTTCTGGGTTTACTGGATCCCAGTACTTCAAAAGTCCTGTCCTGAAGCACTCTCAATAATTTCACCTGCATATTGATATCCAGTTCACCGATCTCATCCAGAAATATCGTACCCTTGTTCGCCATCTCAAAACGTCCGATGCGATCGTATCTGGCGTCGGTGAATGAACCTTTTATATGACCGAACATTTCGCTTTCGAACAAAGAAGAAGATATCCCACCAAGATTTACTTTTACGAAAGGTTGATTTTTACGTGAGCTATTTTTGTGGATTGCTTCAGCGATAAGTTCTTTGCCTGTTCCGCTTTCGCCCAGTATCAATACTGAAGCATCTGTTTTGCTTACACGACCAACTGTTTCCAGTGCTGCTACAAAGACAGGATCTTTCCCAATGGTACTTTCGAAATTATATTTTGAGTCAATCTGTTTACGGGTAAGTTTTTGTTCAGTATCCTTAGAAAGGCACAAGGCAGTTCGAACAGATTGGAGGAAAAATTCATTGCTCCAGGGTTTTGTAATGAAATCTACAGCTCCTGCTTTCATGCCTTCCACAGCAAGCGAGATCGAACCCCAGGCTGTGATGAGAATAACAGGAATTGCTGGTAATAGGTTTTTGATTTCTTTTAAGAGTGCAAGCCCTTCTTCACCAGTGGTTTCCATTGTGAAATTCATATCCAGAATTATCAGATCCAGTTTTACTTCTTTTATCACTTCCAGAGCTTCATCAGGATTGGAAGCAGTAACAGTCTCATAATCATTCTGGTTCAAGAGAAGGCTTAAAGATGTTTGTACTGCAAAATCATCGTCAATGATTAAGATCTTATGCACATTTATCCTCCGCAATTTTAATTTAAAAAAGCCCAAAGGTTTGTCAAGTGTTCGAAGATTTTAAACAACTTTTAATCTCACTTTTAAAAGGGAAGTTCAAACAAAATCCCCCTTTATTAGGGGGTATAAAAGGGGATTATGTTTTCAAGTTCTCCGATTCTCCTCTTTCACTGTCATTCATAATGCAGTGCTTCTGCTGGTTCCAGGTTGGATGCAATTTTACTGGGATATAATGCGCATAATGCGGTAATAACATAGATCAGTATAATCGCTGAAACATAGGCAAAAATGTATATCTTTGTATCAATGAAACTAAAGATACCCAGAAGAGGAAACTGCAGCGCAAAGAAGCTGCCGAAGATCATGGCAAAAGTGGAGAGAACCAAAGCTTCCCCTATAATCTGCTTATAGATTTTCATAGCTGAAGAACCCAAAGCTCTACGCAGTCCAATTTCAGATTTCCGTCGATTTGTATTATACCAGATAACTCCAAAAAGCCCGAGTGCTACATTTATAACCAGAAATCCGCAGACCACAATTAGAATCACAGGAAAGATTAGCGTTTGGAGAGTAGCTGATTTTTTCAACAATTCCAATGTATTCATTTTTATCTGCCAGTCCTTGGCTATATTGGACAGACTTTTGGTAAGGGTTTCTTCGAATTGAAAAGGTGTTCCTGGCTTCATTTTAAGAAGGATTCTGCTTCCCATTGCTTCACTGCCAAAACGGGATAGTTCATGTTCCAAATTTAAAGAAATTCTCCTGAAGGATATGCTGCTGGAACCTGAAAACTGTCCTGCATTGCGGAATTCATCAATTACTCCGATTATTATGTATTCTGTTTCATCTCTATGTAGAACTTTCCCTAATGCTATATCATTTCCAAAAATCTCTTCTTTTGCATATTTATTTATGACCAGCGGATTTTTACTGGAAGCATTGTCAGATTCATTGAACCAGCGTCCTTCCAGAATTTCCACTCCCATTACCTTCGTAAAATCATCACTCGCATACCTGATATTACATCTTATCTCTCTACCATTGTATTCATAATTTGTCATATTCATGACAGCAGGTGTAAATATAAATGATTCCGAATAAGCAAAATTCTCAATTTCCGGGAAACTTCTAAAAGCATTTTCAAACTGGAGCAATGTTTCTTTTATCTCTTCTTGAGAGCTGTCTTTCCAATCCATGGTAATATACCAGACGTCTTTATAGGAAAAACCCAGCGGTTTAAGATAGTTACTAATATTATAGATAACAGCGACCAATACCAGGAACAAAACTATAAATGAAACAAAGATACCGAGTGATGTCATAAAATTTGTACGTTTCTTATTCCAGATAAGTTTAAAGAAATGCTTTATCATCTTTGACCTCCATGAATAGCTTCTGCAGGCTGCAATTTAGACATCTTAAAGGCAGGATAAACTCCTGAAAGAAGTCCAAAGAAAACAGCGAATATCATACTGTAGAAAAAGATCCTGAAATTTAATCCCAGATGTGTATCCGGAATTATACCGCTTTGATTGATAATCCCCAGGATTATTGCTGCCATCACCAGACTGATAAGACCTCCGATCACAGTAATTATTATATTTTCAATAATAAATTGCCCTACCAGTGTCAGGGAAGATGCTCCAAATGATTTCCTAATGCCGATTTCAGATGAGCGCTCGATGATCCTGCTTACATTGATATTAACCAGGTTTATGGTGGGCAGCAGCATAAAGAGGGTCATCAGAACGAAGAGGATGGTCATGAAAGGTGCAAGGTTTCCCTCCTCTCTGCGAAATATCTGCCTGGCAAAAGCTTCACCATAACTCGATGTATTGGTGAGGATCCATTCAAATCTACCTTCCGGGAACTCAATTTTCTCCAGATGCTTCTGAAACTCAGCTTTGATCTTTGGAAAATCTTTCTTTCTGTGAGCTAAAACCATGGCAAACCAGCCTGGAAAATTGCCAGTTATGGTAATTTTGTTAAGGTCTTCCTTGGTATGTCCCATTGGTACCCAGATATCGGAATAGGGCATAATCCGCAGGATAGACACATTTTCCACAACACCTATAACGCGGTAGGTCTTTCCATCTGCTTCGATATACTTTCCAACCGCAGGTTCACCGTCAAAATACTGATCTTTAGTTTTTTCGTTAATTACAGCAACATTTGCTATATTATCCACATCATCTCTACTGAAAGCTTTACCTTCCGAGAAATTGAAATCCAGGATATCCCAAAATTCATTGTCAGTGTATTTGATCCCCAGTTTCAGTTTCTTTTTATCTTTATAAACAACAATGGGATTGTGAAATGAAGAGAGAGAAATCTTTTCAGGTGTTTTCAATGACTTCACGTATTTATTCAGGAAATAGGGACTGAAAAGAGGTCCTGAAGTTGTTCCTCCTTTTTTTGATCTTAACATTCCCATAGTAACCGACAGGGTTCTACCCAGTTTTTTCTCGGGATAATGCGGTCCGAATGTATGATCCAGTGCCGAAGTAAATAAGACTATTATGAGCAATGTGAAGCTGATCCCGAACAAACTGATAAAGGTGAACAGCTTGTTTCGCATCATTACTTTTAAAGCAATTTTGATATAGTTTTTAAACATAGTGTTTCTCCTTATTATTTTCCAGGAAATTTCCAATAATCGGAATATGTATATTTTAAGTGCATTGTTATGGTGAGAAGAAGCAGTTTTGCTTTTGTGGCAGTCAATTCAGATTTCGTTATCCAATTACCATTATTATCTATCTCGTATTCTGTTGTTTCCAGAAATGATTTCATCATAGCAGGAAGTTTCTTGGCAGTTTTCTCCAATCTATAGGGAGTACCATTTTTTGCGTCCAGGAATACTTTTCCCAAATATTCTACGATTTTTCCATCTTCTACTTGTTGAAATTCAATATCATAGATCGCACATTTCCTGCCACGAATTATTAAAGTTTCATTTGTTCTATAATATTTGACCTTAAATTTTTCTGCATTATGAAAAATTGAATTGTTCTGGGGATAATAATCCTTATTCATTTCAGCTAGAACATAAGAATTTTCTTCAGTTAATTCTTTCTTATCTGTTCTTGCCTGCACAAAATGCAATGAGATTTTATTATCTTCATAATTACTTTCTAATATTACTTCCTTTGTGGACTTGAGCTTACCATTTTTCTTATACACTTTTTTTTCTTTATGAATTCTTCCGGGAACCAAATTCCAGTTTTCAAAGGCTATCTTTTCTGCTTTTTGCCACAAAATATCTGCAGGATTATCTGCGTTCAGCATCAGCAGAAAGGCAGGGGAAAATAACAGCATAAAGAATATTTTCTTATTCATCGTGCAAAGCCTCAACTGGTTCAATTTCAGCAGCTAATTTACTGGGATAAAATGCACAAACTGCAGTTACAATGTAGATCACAAAAACCGAGATAAAATAAGAAGCATAGAAGATATCTGTTCGCAGCCAGCTTGTGATCAATATCTTCAGTTGTAAAACTATGAAACTTCCCAAAATCAAACTGAAGGTTGAGAGCACCAGGGTCTCTCCAATTATCTGAGAATAAATATTCTTGGAGGTGGAACCAAATGATCTGCGAATACCAATTTCTGATTTGCGAAAATTGATATTATACCATAGCACTCCAAACAAGCCAAGTGACACATTGATTACCAGAAACAAACTGATGAATCCAAAAATATAAGCAACACTGGAATACTTCGCAAAGGATCGTTTTCGCATATTTTCCATGGGACGAATCTCTATCGTAAAATTTTTGGATACATTTGTGAGATGCCGCAATAGTTTTTCTTCGAAATCGATTCCGGTTCCCGGTTTTATTTTCATCAGGATATTGCGTCCTATCCAGCTCTCTGGATCGTTTGGATTGATCCGCTTAAAGATAATTTTTCCGAAGTCATTCAATTCGCCTCTTTTCTTGATCTGATCGATAACTCCGATTACCAAACGTTTGCTTTCCTTTTGCTCCAGGAATTGTCCAACTGCTTTCTCATTTCCAAAAAAGGCTTCTTTCAGTTTCTTATTTATGATCACAGGCTCATAATTGGAAGCATTATCCTGCTCATCAAACCATCTGCCTTCGATCATTTCTATCTCCAGAACATCAGCATAATTATCATCGCCCAGCAGCATATGGGCTGAAAGGGTCTTATTTTCCAACTTCTGTGTTGTTTGGATATCACTTGAAGTATATGGGATATTGTAAGCTTCAGAGAAGTTAATGATTTCCGGATAGGCTCGCAGTTCATTTTTGATCAGTTCCATCTCGCTCCTGGTATCTTCATCATTCAGATTGTTTATGTTGATCTCCAGGTTCCATACATCTTTATAGTTGAAACCCAGCGGTTCATTATAATAGAAAGCAAATTTCACCAGACTTTGAACTAAAACGAAAATAACAAGAAATGAGATAAAAATTTCTGCAATCATCAAAAAATTCATTTTACGTCGATTCCACATTAATCGAAAAAGATGTTTGGTTGCTATCATTTCTGACCTCCCTGAAGTGCATCTACAGGTTTAAGCCGTGACATCCGCCAGGCTGGGTAAACACCGGAAAATAACCCAAAGAATAGTGTGATAAGAATAGCATAAACAAATATTCTGAAATTTAAAGTGAAATTTGAATAAGGTATGATCTCTGTACTATTGAAAACAGCCAAAACGATTCCTGTTAAAATAAAACCTATTATTCCACCAATGAGAGTAAGAATAACATTTTCTACAATAAACTGACCAACCAGAGTTTTGGTGGAAGCTCCAAACGACTTTCTAATGCCAATTTCGGAATAACGCTCCATAATCCGATTAATATTGATATTCACCAGATTTAATACCGGCAGTATCATAAAAAGCACCATTAAACCTATCAAAATAGCAAAAATTAAGTGAACTCTTGTCTCATCAAAACCAAACATTTCCCGAGATGTTGATTCTAATATTGTATCGGCTCCCCCTTTTATAGAATCATATTGTTCATCACGAAATTCAACAAGTTGAAGGTTCTTTTGAAATTCAGCTTTAATTGCAGGAAAATCTTTTCTGGATTTTGCCAAGATTATTGCCTGGTAATCACCATCCATAGTATAGGACACGATATCTTCTTTTGTATTTGTGATAGGAACCCAAACATCGCCGTAAGCCAAAATCCTGATGATGGGAACATCTTTCACGACTCCAATTACTTTGTACTTTTTCCAGTCAGCTTCGATATATTTGCCTATTGCAGATTCAGAGCCAAAATATTTTTCCCTGGTAGCTTCATTGATCACAGCAACCTGGTTAATATTATTTACATCACTTTTACTGAAGGGCTTACCTTCTACAAATTCGAAATCCATAATTTTCCAGAATTCCGAATCACAGTATTTCATTATTATTTTGTATTTCTTTCCTTTATTATAGGTCACTGTTTTCTGGAAGAAACTGGTAATGGAAACTGCTTCCGGCGTTTGAAGTGATTTCACGTATTTATTAAGGAAGTAGTAACTGATGGAACCACGTTTTGTTATTTCAGGACCGGAAAGTTCCATATCCAGAATGTATAAGCATCTGTTCTGGTTCGATTCGGGATATGCAGGTCCCAGAATATGATCGAAGAATGCTGCAGTAATAAGTAGGATCATCAATGTGAAGCTGATTCCGAATAAGCTGACAAAGGTAAAAAATTTGTGCCTTAATAAGACTTTGAATGCTAATTTAATATAATTTTTTAACATAGAATCTCCTGCGGAGATTTGTAAATATCAACAGCAAGTCGCATAGATTCTTTCCAAACTATCAAATCTTCAAATTTCTCAATTTTCTTACTCATTTTCTTTTTTTCTTCCTTCTTCCGTTTCTCCCTTTCTACATTACATCACCTGACTTCCATCAAACAACCGAATAATTCTATGGGCTTGCTCAGCCAGATGTTCATCGTGTGTAACCATAACGATTGTAGTATTTTCTTCTTTATTCAGTCGCATCAGAATATCCATAATTTCTGCACCCATCACACTATCCAGGTTTCCTGTCGGTTCGTCTGCTAGGATTATTTCCGGATTACCTACAATAGCTCTGGCAACTGCTACCCGTTGACACTGTCCACCTGAAAGCTGACGCGGAAAATGTTTTGTTCTGGCACTCAGCCCCACTTTTTCCAAAACTTCCAAAGCTTTTTTGCGACGCTCTTTTCCTGACATTCTTCTATATAAAAGAGGAATTTCCACATTATCAACCACAGACAGATCATTGATAAGATGGAAACTCTGAAACACAAAACCGATCTTCCGATTTCTGAGTTTTGCAAGTTTTCTATCTCCGAAAGTATTAACTTCCAGTTCATCAATTAGAACTTCACCTTTGGTTGGTTTGTCCAAAAGCCCCATAATATTTAGAAGGGTACTTTTGCCGCAACCGGATGGTCCCATCACAGCCAGGAATTCTCCTTTTTCAACGTGAAGGTGAACATGCTTCAGGGCTGTTGTTTCAATCGTCTCCGTTCTATAAACCTTGTCGATTTTTTCTAATTTAATCATTTGTTACTCCTATTTTAATTTCTTTAAAACCTTCTTTAATGCCTTTTTATAATCTTTATCTTTGGGATTCAATTTGATTGCTTCTTCATATTCTGCTTTTGCAAGTTTCATTTCCCCCTGTTTTTCATAAATCATTCCCAGCCGCCAGTGGGCAGCATCCAAAGAAGGACTTTCTTCAGCAGGATCGTTTTGCAGATACAGCTTCATACATTCTACACCACGCTCCAGATTTTCTTCGGAAAAAATTGCAGTTCTGCCAATTTGATATAAGGAGTTTAAAGCTGTGGAATCTGCAGCAATTACTGTTTCAAATGCTTCAAATGCTTTCTGAAAATCCTCTTTCTGCTGAAAGGTCATTCCCAAATAATGATATATCTTTAAATCTCCGGGATATCGGTTTATATATTCATTACACTTCTGTATCGCCTGCTCGTAATCTTCATCGAACATAAGAAATTCAATTGAAATTTTCATTCCCTTCTGAGGATCCCTGATCTTAATTTCTTCCAGTTGTTCCAATGCTTTTTTCTTATTACCGCCTGCAATCTTGGGTGGGTAGTAGTAACTTTCCACCAAAAATACTCTAGATTCAATATCGTCCGGATCTAATTCAATAGTTCTAAGAAAAGATTTCTTACACTTCTTAAAATACTTCATAGCCTTCATCATTCCGTTTTCAGGATTTTGTGATAGTTTCAAATAAGTCGTAGCGAGTAATTTATAGTATTCAACATTATTTTCATCTTCCTTTACTAATTCTTCCAGCATCTGAACAGCTTGTTCATTTTCATTATTTTTCATAAGTTCTTTTGCTTTCTCCAGACTATTTTGAGAATGTAAGTTTGTTGAAAGCATGATAAGTCCAATTATGATCAATACAATAAGTTTATCTCTCATTTTTTCTCCTTTTTATCACACCGTAGTTTTAACGCAGGCGGATCATTTTATTTTCAATTCTTTATAATGAATATAATCTTCCATATCCGAAATAATAACCTCTTCACCTTCTTTTACTCCATTTTCAATCTCTGCATAATCAAAGTTTGTTGCTCCGATATTTACTGTTCTTCTTATTGCTTTATTACCTTGAATCACAAAAATATCCTGTTTGCCCGAGCCATTTATGAACGGTCCGTTCTTAACCCTCACGACATTATCTTTGGAAGATGTTATTACAAACACATCCACCCGTAGATTGGAACGAAGCATCTCATTGGTTTTATCTTCTAATTCTACGAAGAATGTGATAATTCCATTAATGATTGTAGGTTCGATACTGGATATTTTTCCTGAGAGATCAATATCATTTACACGTGCTTTGATTGGATTTCCCACGATCAGTTTAGCTGCGTGAATATCAGAAATTTTAGATTCAATTTTAAATTTGTCCAGATCAGCAATTCGAGCAATGATTTCACCTTGATTTACATTTTCGCCGATGTTGTCTTTAACCCAGGTTATTACACCATTACGAACGGATTTGGCTTTTGCAAGTTCCAGTCTTTTTTCTAATTCAAAGATATTATTCTCATGAATTTTTATGCTTAAATCCAGCTCCTTCAGGTCAGCTTGGAGAGATTTCTCATGGTTCTCTATTTTCAATCCCATCTGTTGCTGCTCGAGTTTTGCTATTTTAAGATGTAAAATAGCTTGGTCCAGATTTACTTTTGCACCACCACCAAATTCATAGATATGTTCTTGAGCTTTGACTTTTGCTTCCAATGATTCGATTCTTAAGCCCATGATTTCATATTCACTTCTCAAATCAATCAACAGTCTTTCCAAATTTAATTTTAATTGGTTCTTTTTGTTAATCTTCATTTCATATTCATCTTGAAGTTTATTATAAGCAATCATTGTGAATTCATTGTTCAGTTTTAAGATTGGTTCACCGAATTCAATTTTGTCTCCGGCTTTGTGAAAAACACTGTCAATTGTTGAAGTAAAAGGGCTTGTGATAACCTGTTCAAATTCGGGAACTACAATTCCGGATGCTGTTATCGAGCCTTCAATAGAGCCAATTTCCGCAAAAGCAGTTCGTATTCTTGAACGTTTTATACTAGGATTTATTATAGCCCTGAAGGAAAGAAAGAGTATTATAAAAAAGGCAAAAACAATTAGATATCTTATAATTTTTTTTATTTTTCGTTTTCTAATATAATCGCTTGATAAATCTTTATCCATGTCAAACCTTCAATAATTTTTTCTTATAAAAATGCATTTATTATACCAAAAGGTTATCTTCTTATTTTCAAAAGAATTAGCTGTGTTTGTGATGTGTTTGTATTTGTTCGAAAATGAACAGTTTGTCCGAAAGTGAAAAAAACCTCTCAAACGAGAGGTTTATTAGTTTTAGATTCTTAAATAAAATTTTAGAGCAAAGATTCAAATTTGCTGATTATTTTGTCCTTTGAAACAAGTCCGATGAGCTGAGCTTCAACCTGTCCATTCTTAAATATTAACAAAGTAGGAATGGACATAACCTGGTAGTTTGCAGCGATTGTAGGACTTTCATCGACATTAAGTTTTACAACTTTGAGTTTACCTTCGTATTCGCCTGCAATATCTTCAACTATGGGATTTAAGGCTCTACAAGGACCACACCATGGTGCCCAGAGGTCGATTAGAACCGGAATTTCGGATTGCAGAACTTCTTCCTCAAAATTATCTTGATTTATTTCTTTTAAACTCATAATGCATCCGACTATTTTATGATAGCCAGAATATCGGAACGGGAAATTATGATATACTTTTTTTCTTCGATATCTACTTCTGTTCCACCGTATTTTGCATAAAGAATCTTATCTCCTACTTTCACTAGTTTTTTTAATTCGTCTTCTGTACCAACAGCTATTATAACTCCGATCTGGGGTTTTTCTTTGGCTGTATCCGGGATAATAATCCCACCTACATTTTTTTCTTCTAATTCTTTAACTTCAATCACAACTCGATCATCAAGTGGTTTTAACTTCATTGTAAACCTCCTATATTTTTTTATCTTATATTAATTTAATCCAGATTTCATTTTTAGCAAACCCCTTTTTGGAGTGCCAGCTTTTTGAGTCAAGGAAAATTTGTTAAAATTTATTTAAATTTATTTGATTTTCAATATCTGCAAAAGCTTTTCTACAATATCAGCCAGTTTCACTAATTCCTGAAAACCGGTTTCCATATTTTTCAAAGTTATCTCTTCTTTCTTAATTTCATTATCACCAAGGATTAATGCGAATGGTGCTTTGCTTTTATTTGCTGCTTTCATCTGAGCTTTTAAAGAATTTTTATCTATTGAAATCTCAGCAGAGATTCTATTATTTCGCAGTTTGGAAAGAAACGAAATTCCAAATTCTTTTGCTTCCTCTCCTAAGGTCACCAAAAAAACATCAGGACTTTGTTCTCTTCCGAATTGTAATCCTTCTTTTTCCATAGAAACAATAAGTCTTTCAAATCCGCCTGCAAAACCGATTCCAGGAACATCATTTCCTCCGAGTTGTTTAACCAGACCATCATACCTGCCACCGCCAATTAAAGTGTTCTGTGCACCTAAATTGTTATCTATAAATTCAAAAGCTGTTTTTGTGTAATAATCTAATCCTCGCACAATTCTAGGATTTATTTTAAAAGGAATATTGATTTTAGATAAATTTTCCTGAACTTTTTTGAAATGAATCTCGCACTCATCATCAAGATAATCTAACATTGAAGGAGCATTTAGTGCTATTTTTTTGCATGATTCAACTTTACAATCTAAAAGACGTTTGGGATTCTTTTTAATTCGAATTTTACAGTCGGAACAAAGCTCATCATAATAAGAAGAGAAATATTTTACTAATGCTTTATTATAATCCAATGTGCAATTTGGACAGCCAATGCTGTTGATCTGCAATTCGAAGTTATCCAATCCCAATTTTTTGAGGAAATTGAAACCAACTGCAATTACTTCAGCATCGATATATGGATTTTCACTTCCGATATTTTCAATGCCATATTGGAAGTGTTGACGATATCGTCCTTTTTGGGGTCGCTCATACCGGAACATCGGTCCAATGTAAAACAGTTTTGATAAGTCACCATCTCGACCAAGATTATTTTCCACATAAGAGCGAACAATTGGGGCGGTTCCTTCCGGGCGAAGAGCAAGGATTCTTCCCTTTTTATCTTTGAATTTATACATTTCCTTTTGCACGATATCCGAGCTGACGCCAACACTTCGTTCGAACAATTCGCTTTTCTCGAAAATAGGAGTTACAATCTCTTTAAAATTAAACATTCTGGTAACTTCCCGAAATGTGTTTTTAAGATATTGCCATTTATAACTATCTTCAGGAAGGATATCGAATGTTCCCCTGGGTATTTGATATTTACCAGCCATAATCAATCCCTAATTTTTTTTTAGCCACTAAGAACGCCAAGTTCACTAAGATTCTTCTTTTTGCTTTTTACTTCTTGTCACGCCGCAGCAATATTCTTCTTGCTTTTCTTTGCGTAGGCGGATTCCCTTTTACTTTTAACCTTGAGCCCAAAACCTTGAACCCTGAACCTCTTTAAAAAAGTGTGCACCTGCATTCGATACCTATTCCGAAAAGAAAAATAACAGCCAGCTCAAACCAAGTTGACCAACGGCACATCGTAAGCTCTGCTTATTGCTGCTCCCTTCCGGACCTGACAAAGTTCACAGTTCACAATTGCGTTGGGCTTGATTCTCAACACCGCTTATTATTCCCCATCCGGAAATCAGCATTCTCCTGCAGGAATTCAGCCCCGCTATAGCGGATTGCGGGTTACAGGGCACCGCTGACTCCCCACCTAGCACACGAAAGCATAGTTTTTTTCAGAGGGTTTTTGTGTCAAGTTCGGAGTGGCACGCCGCCGTTAATCAACATGGAGCGAAGCGGAATGTTGATTAATGTTTCGAGCCTGCCACGTTCTACTTGCTTTTCTCTCAATCTGAAGGTGGAGGTTTTTGTTAGCAGCTTCCTTTCTATTTCAATAATAAACATTTCTTTACGGCTTCAATGTTATTGTTCACATTCAATTTATAGAAATAAACTCCGGAAGAAACTGGTTTACCAGAATCATCTTTTCCGTTCCAGATAACCGAATGCTGACCTGCTGTTCTTAGATCACTGACAAGCTGTTTCACTTTTTGTCCTTTGATGTTGTAGATTGTTAATTCCACATTACTATTATTTTGAAGTAAGAAGGATATTGTGGTTGAAGGATTGAATGGGTTGGGGTAGTTTTGACGTAATAGGACTTTAGGAAGCTGAACAATTACATTATCATCTAAATCAACATAAGGTGGAGCTCCGAATTCATAACAGCCCATATCAATAACTGTAATTCCGTCTTCGTTACCATCCCATATTCGTTCGTTGCTGATGATGTCCCACGGAGGGAGATTTAAACCTGTTGTATCAGGAGTCCCTGTATCAATACATGGAGATAATCCTGATAAAGCAAATGGATGCTCTCCGGCTCCAACGAATAACGGATCTTCATCAATATTGCCTTCTTCCCAATATACAATACTATTTACCCATGCATGTACTGCATCTATGCCACCTTGAATGTTCGAATATGCTATTGTTACAGAGCTGTTTTGAAATACATCAATCTCATAAATGTGTTCGTTAGACAAAATACAATTAAACAAATTTGCGCTAGATTCACGAATATAAGAAGGAAGAATATTATTGACTATAGTAGTATTGATAAAAGTTGGATTGGAATCGTATCCACTATAAAATGCTATACTACTATTATTTGAAATTAAAGAATTTATTATGATTGGATTGGAAGAATACGAGCAACCAAATCCATATAAATTACCATCTATAGAAACATTGTATAAGATAGGATTGGAAGAATTCTGACACGAAATACCATAACGCGAAATACCGGTTACAGTGATATTGCAAATAACAGGGCTGGAATAATTCATAGATATTCCTACAGCATATTCAGGATAACTATTTGATATTGAAATATTGTTAATCACAGAGTTGCTAACACCATTAAATACTAAAACACCTTCTTGTTCATTTCCATGCAAAACTGAAGTACCTTCTTCACTACCTTCTAAGTTAACAAAATCACTCCATTCAATTGGGAAAATTTCACCTGTATTCTCGTAGCTGAATATTCCTGATGATAAGTGTATGGTATTTTGATTTAGGCTATCAGCATAGATTTTTGACAGGGCACAATTTATTGTTTGTAATGGATCCTCTACAGAAGTTCCGCTGTTTGTGTCATCTCCTATTAACGAAACAAAGAGGTCTGAATTTACCAAAGCTCCTTGTGTACTATTTAGAATATCAAAATTGAATATACTTATTGGAGATGCGAAATAGTCAGTTGGAGTAGTTACTGTGAATGTGTCTAAGATCACATCCATTGACTCACATTCTACAGCAAAGATATCTTTTCCATAACCTCTGAAGTCAATTTCATTATCATAGATACTGCATCTGTTTTCATTTTCAAAATTAATAATAGATTCAACACAATAAATTCCTCCACCAAATTGATTTGATGAATTATTATTAATCGAAACATTATTAAAATTTGAGTTACAGTTTTGCAAATATATTGCACCGCCACTATCAGATGCCGAATTATTACAGATATAAACATCTTCTAATTCAATATTAGAATTATTGCATAATAATCCAGCTCCTTTTTCTGAGAAGTTTTCATAAATACTTGTGTTGTAAATTTCAAGATTTCCATTAGAAAAATATATACCACCGCCATAATTAGCTGTATTATATTCTATTATTGAATTATTGATTGAAGAATTTGAACTAATTGCATATATCCCCCCCCCTAGAATAGGAATTATTATTTGCAAATTTAACATTCTCAAAATTCACTTCTGAACTTGCTAATTTTGCTCCACTACCATTGTGTGCATATCCGTTTGTAATCGTACAATTGCTGATGTTAGAGTTTGTAACATCAATAAACTGCAGAATAGTATGTTCATTTTCTCCATCTAAAACGGTTGTTTCAATACCCGATCCTACAATATCAAGGTAACTCAGTTCGAATATTGGAAATTGCTCATCATTTGATGAGCTGCTAAAAGTATCATCTGCCAGATATATCGAATAGTGATGCAGACTGTCAGCTCTAATTCTGCTAATAGCATATGTTAGTGTTTTGAACGGATCATTCCATGATAATCCGCTGTTATTGTTATTTCCTTGAGAAGACACAAAAACATCATCTTCAATTTGAACAGTATAACAATGTTGAATATCAAAATTCACTATTCCTTCTGAGTAAAAATAATAATTATTAGGATATAGTACAGAAAACATATCAACAGTAACATTTGTAATCAAATTACTATTAACATACAAATCGACTCCTAAGTTATAAACTGAACGGTTCCCATAAATATTACATCGATTATTAACATCAAACATAGGATTGGAATTTTCTTCAATATATATTCCTCCCCCTTGAAATCCAAAGTTATTTGAGATAGTTACATTCTCTAAAATAGTATCTGAGTTATGAAAATATATACCACCTCCTAATTCGCCTGAATTATTATTGATGGAAACATTTTTTATAATCGGTGATGAATTAATACAGTAAACTCCAGCACCGGCAAGATAGCTGTCATTTTCATTTCCTGTAATTGTACAATCCTCTATTAGAGGATTGGAGTTTGAACAAAAAATTCCTCCCCCATTTCCCCAATTTAATGAATTGTTGGAAATTATATTATTTCTTATAATCGGATTGGATGAGATACATGAAATACCTCCACCGCGATTTGTCATCCAAGAACTGTATGCGAGATTATTACTTATGAGATTTCCAATAATAACAGCATTAGATTGATAACAACCTATCCCTCCGCCAGGATCACCGACATTATTAATTATCCTGTTAAATAAAATCTTGGGATGAGAATTATTGCAGTTAATCCCACCTCCTATTTCTTGATTTAACTCTTCACCTAAACCATTTTGGATTGTGAAACCGCATAAAACTGCTGTCGAATCTTCGTCATTTTCAAATTTAACAACACAATCTTCTTGATTCCCGTCTATAATTGTTTGTGAGATATAGCTAGTATCTTGTGTTGTTAAAAAGACAGAAGCAACAATAATATTTTTTCCGTTGAAATTAATGTTTTCAATGTAAGTACCAGGTTGGACCAAGACTGTATCTTCTTCTACAGCAATATAAATTCCATTTTGTATTGTCGGCTGGTCTGCCGGGATATTTATAATTGTTGCAAATATGGGTAAAACGAAAACCAAACATAAAACAAAAATAATAATTCTCATTTTCTCCTCCTCACTCAGTTGCTGCTAATGAGTATGTCCCCGAACTTTTAAAGCGAGATATTATTCACCTGATATTTCCAATTTCGTACGAGTCCAAATATTTTCTTTCAAGATGAATACAAATTTAACCTTAAAATTAACAAAGCTGAAATTGGTAAAACTAAATCTATGTGTCAACTAGAAAATAATTTAACATTATGAAATAGTGATTTAATTCATGAAAAGTTGTGATGGTTCATAATATTATTCGAAGTGTTTCAACGGGTTTTCAATACTGGCAATTTTACAGATATTCACAATTATAACAAATTCGAGTTTTCGCATAACATGCTGTTTTTCAGGAAGTTACAGAAGGTCTTATATTAAATCCACAATTTAATCACAAGTTATCCACGAACTTGTTTGATGCTATCTTAACAAATAATTACAGTTAGAGAAGTAAATTATTTTTATCATAAAGAATGATGATTTATTAAGGATATTGATGTGGGTAAATCCTGAATCTTGAACCCGTGAACCCGTGAACACGTGAACACGTGAACCCTGAACCTTGAACCCTGAACCCAGAATCCAAACCCAGAACCCTGAACCTTGAAAGAGTTGTTTATTCTAACGGCTAAATGTATTTTCCAAAAAAATCTGCCAATTTGTATTGGCAAAATCAAGCTGATTATACTCTTCCAAACGATTTATAAAATAGCCCTGAGTTTGTTCATCAGGAAACCAGATTATCCCGGTTCCGACCTTGTCGGTAGTATAGCCTGTGGGGTATTCATCTGTCTTTTGAAAGATGAAGCAACTATCAATAGTGGTAACAATCCGGTCGCAAAATTCAGCCAAAGAATCGGGAGGTTGGTGCTCCAGAACACTTAAGAAAAATTCTTTAATATCGACATCCTGAGCCAAGTATTCCCAGGAGCCGTTAAATTCTATACAATCTTGCCTGCTCAAATGAAAGATATCATCAGATGCATTTTCAGACCAATTTTCTGTAAAGAAGGAAACATCTGCCAGCAGATTTTGGAAAAGTAAAGTTTTAACCACCGAGCAGGATATGGGAAAGATCTCTTCCAACCAATAGAATTCATGGAAATAATAGGCGATTTCCATAGCTAAATTTTGTACTGATGAATAATTTTCCCAATTTGATAGAATGCTGTGATAGGGAAATCCCTTTGTATCGATAGCATCTTCGGCAGCAATTATGAAATCTGTGTACTCATAAATTTCCGTGATAACTTCTATGGTCTGCATATTACAGGCATCCAGTATCAGAATATCCAGATGCGAATCAATATTTTTCATGGCATTTTGAAAATCTTTTTCAGGAATACTGATGTAATTTTCGCTTTCAGCATCAGGACAAAAACAGGGCGGCAAATCCCTGTTTATTGGATACCAACCGTTTCCATGCGACCAGATTATGAGAGATTTTTTTTTGGATGGATATTTATTAAATCCCCAATTCGCAAATTCTGTTAGAACATCATGATCGCCGCTATCTATCTCACCCAGCGAGGATATCAGCTTTTTTTCTTCCGGATAGATATGATATCGAAAAGCTCCCGATTCAGGATTTAATCCACTATAATCGATCTGTACAATCACATTGATTTCATCTGAAAACATGGCAGATTCCATTTCTTGCATATCTTCAATGGCGTGATTATTCAAACCATTGTCTGCAGCCATATAAACTAAAATTGTCCATTCAGCTTCTTGCTTTTTGTTGCTGCAACTGGTTAGTAGTGCAAGAAACAAGGCTGAAAGAATAATTGATCTCATATTAAACTCAAAGGGTTTGTAAATCAAGAAATTGATTTACTCATAAGATTGAGCTGGCTCAATTCCTTTAAGGACTCTGATAGCACCTTGACTGAGCGCTTCCATTTCATTCTCACCGGGTAAAATATGGATTGGAGCAATGAAGTTAACACCTTTTTTTACCTCTTTGACTACTAAAGGATTGTAAGCTAAACCACCGGTTAAAAAGATAGCATCGACTTTTCCTTCCAGCACTGCAGCACAAGCTCCGATTTCTTTATTCATCTGGTAACACATTGCGTTCATAATAAGTTCGGCTTTTTTATCACCATCATATATCCTGTTTTCGATTTCTATACCATCGTCTGTTCCAAGGTAAGCAATACAACCACTTTTTTTTGCAAGTTTGGAGAGAAGTTCTTCTTTTTTGTATTTTCCAGAGAAGGCTATTTCCAATAGATCACCGATAGGAAGAGCACCTGCTCTTTGAGGAGAAAAAGGTCCCATTCCCAAAAGTGCATTGTTGACATCAACAATTTTGCCGTTCTTGATAGCAGCAATACTGATGCCACCCCCCATATGAACAGCTATGAAGTTACATTCGGTAAATTTTTTATTTAATTTCTTTGCTAAAATACGAGCCGTGAAACGGATGTTCAAGGCATGAAAAAGTGATTTTCTCTCAATTTCCGGAATTCCTGAAATTTTTGCAATTTCGGGAAATTCATTAACCGTAACAGGATCCACAATATATGATGGAATATTCAGTTCATCAGCAATAGATTTTGCTATGAAAGCACCCAGGTTTGAAGCGTGAATCCTTCCCCAGAGATGCGGGTTTCGAAGGTCATCGAGCATCTTTTCAGTGACTTCAAAAGTTCCACCGGAAACAGGTTTAACAAGTCCTCCCCTGCCAACAACAGCATCAAGAGAATCGATGGGAATGTTGTTTTCTTTCATCGCATCTAAAACCAGTTTTTTCCTGAATTCATATTGCTCGATGATTCCGCCGAATTTTGCCATTTCTTCTGCATTGTGGCGTAACACCTTTGTGAACACAGGATTTTCATCATCAAAAACAGCAATCTTTGTAGAAGTTGAACCGGGATTTATTGCCAGAACTCGATATTTCATTAAACTCCTCCGAATTTTTTTTATAGCAAATTGTTGAATACGAATTCTAACGTCAATTGTTTTTTTAAGAGGTTTCAACCTAATTATTTAGCCGCCCCAGTTAGTCAACGGGGCAGGCTAAGAACACTAAGAAGCACGAATGTAATCAACACGAAAGAGCGTGGGAACAAGCAGAATTAATGTTGTATTAAGTTATTTTTTCGTGTTTATCAGCGTTCATTAGTGATTAAATCATCTTTATAATTTCACTCAAAACAAACGAATAAAAATATTTGACACAAAAAAACATACTTTAAATAAATGTTCGGCTGAGGTTAGGATATGAATATAATTAATAATCGGACAGGATGGATAGAAGTAATTTGTGGAAGTATGTTCAGCGGCAAGACTGAAGAACTGATTCGCAGGATTCACCGCACAGAATATGCCAAGCAAAAAGCTCAGGTTTTTAAACCTCAGATCGATAACCGCTATGATAATAATCATATTGTTTCGCACAACAAAACTAAAGCACCATCCCAATTAGTACAGAAAGCTGAAGAGATCATGGAATTGGTGGAAGAAGATACAGAAGTTGTTGCCATCGATGAAGTTCAGTTCTTTGAAGATGAGATAGTAGATGTTTGTAATAAATTGGCAAATATGGGAAAGCGAGTGATCGTAGCTGGATTGGATCAGGATTACCAAGGGAAACCTTTTGGTCCCGTGCCGAAATTGCTTGCTATTGCTGAATATATAGAGAAGTTTCTGGCTATTTGTGTGAAATGTGGAAATCCTGCAAATCGAACACAACGATTAACTAAAGATAAAGATACAATTATTGTAGGAGCTTCCGGAATTTACGAAGCTCGCTGCCGAAATTGTCATGAGGTTTTGGTTTAATGCGTTTTTTATTGGTTCAGCTCATAGATATTTATATGATAATCATCATTATTCGAGCTGTTTTATCCTGGTTTCCAATTAACCCACATAGTAGTTTTTTCAGGATTTATCTTTTTATTATTCAGATTACCGAACCTGTTTTGGGTCGTGTTAGGGAATTTTTAAGTAGGATGATTCCGAATATGGCGATCGATTTTTCTCCATTTATCATAATTATTTTGTTAAATGTTTTACGTAATTTCATATTGAGAGCTTGAAGATGTTAAAGAAGATTTCTGCCACTGCTGATTTTTTGAGATCCAAGATTGGTTTTGAACCGAAATACGGAATTATTTTGGGAACCGGTTTGAATTCGATTGCGGAAATGGTGGAAAATGCGATTATCATCCCTTACCGGGAGATTCCGGGAATGTCCGTATCTACTGCTCCTTCTCATGAAGGGAAACTGATTGCCGGCAATATCGGTAATAAAAAAGTGATAATACTGCAGGGTCGTCTTCATTATTATGAGGGATATTCCATGGAGCAGATTACTTTTCCTGTAAGAATTCTTAATGCTTTTGGAATTTCACATCTGATAATAACCAACGCTGCAGGCAGCTTGAATAAAAATCTTGATAAAGGCGATATAGTTTTAATCTCCGATCATATAAATCTGATGGGTAGCAATCCTTTAATTGGCAGTAATTTCGATGCATTGGAAAATCGTTTTCCCAGCATGAATGAGCCGTATGATAACAAAATGATTCTCTTAGCAAATCAGGTTGCTGAAGAAAATCATTTTATTGTAAAAAGCGGAGTTTATGTTGCTGTTTCCGGTCCTAGTTTAGAAACCCGTGCAGAGTGTAAAATGTTGGCAAAAATGGGAGCAGACCTGGTGGGGATGTCAACTGTGCCGGAAGTTATTGTTGGGATTCATTGCGGAATGAAAATCTTAGGAATCTCTGTAGTAACGAATCTTGGAAATATTTTTCATACAGAACCTCACAGTCAGGATGATATTACAGCAAGTGCAGCAGCAGCAAAAGCTAATTTGGAAATTTTAATTTTGAATCTAATAAATATAATAAAATGAGGGATTAATCATGTCTGAGGAAATTTTAGCAGAAAAAGTTTTAAAGAAATATGAGAAAATTCTTTTAATAGAAAAAGAAGAAACTCAGAAACTTATTAATGGAATTGATGAAATTCAGAGAAAAGGCTCAAAGAATCGTAGTGGTGATTTATCGTCTTATTCGCTTCATCAGGCAGATATGGGCACAGACACTGATGAATCTGAAAAACGCGTTTACCATCTGAATAAAGAAATGGAAAAATTGAAAGAACTGAATTTTGCTTTGAAACGAATTTACGAAAAAACATACGGAATCTGTGAAATTTGCGGTTGCCTGATTCAGACGAAACGACTAAAAGTAGTTCCCTACGCAAAGTTTTGCATAAAATGTAAATCAAATGAGGAAGCAAATCATAGAAGAAGATAATGAAAAAACTCTCATATTTATGGATTTCGATAATTGTAATTCTGTTAGACCAGGTTTCGAAATTTGTTATTAAAAACTATCTTGAAGTTGGGGAAGCGATAAAAGTGACTCCCAAATTTTTCTGGCTGACTCATGTTCAGAATTCAGGTGCTGCTTTCAGTATTTCTTTTGGTTCGTTATTAATAAATAGGGTGGTGTTCATCATCGTTTCAGTTGTTGCTGTCCTGCTTCTTATTTATCTTAATATTCGCTCAAAATCTAAAACAGAGAAATTTGCTTTTGCCTTGATTTTAGGCGGTGCAATCGGTAATCTTATTGACAGGATTCTTTATGGGCGGGTTACAGATTTTTTGGATTGCGATTTTCCGGACTTCATTATGAATCGCTGGCCGATCTTTAATATTGCAGACAGTTCTATAGTTATCGCAATTGTGATATTGATATTTTTTTCGTTATTTTTACAGCACAAAACTTCGGAGAAAAAATGAAGAAATTCATTGTTTTGATATTTCTCTTTCCAGTTATAATGTATGCTCAGACTATTACACCGATAGCTAATATCCAGGATAGCATCAACATTTATAATGGACAGAGTGTAACCATTAAAGGAATTGTAACAATCGGAGCTGGGATTACTCATGGCACTATGTTAAACGTATTTGTTCAAGATGAATCGGGCAGAGGAATTATGCTTTTCGATTACAGTATAACTTCCATGTATCAACAAGATTTGATTCGGGGAAATGAAATTCAATTGACAGGAGATGTTGAAGAATACAATGGAATAACAGAAATCACTGATTTTTCTTACTCAGTTTTACAGCAAGGATTACAAATTCCGATAATTCCATTAACTATTCCAGAAGCACAAGATCATGCGTATTGGGAAGGCACAATGGTAAGTGTTTCCGGCACCTTATATGAAAATCCTTATTATGCCGGAGGTGGTTATAATGTTAATATTGAAGATGAAGACGGTGAAACATTAACTATACGGGTTTGGGATTCCACAGGAATTGACATTAGTGATTTGGAACAAGGAGTTCCAATTATTACTAATGGAGTTGTTAGTGTATACAATAATAACAGCCAAATTCTACCTGGATACCAGGAAGATATCCACATAGATATTACTATGCCAATAATCGAGGATATTTCGATATCTCCACAAAATCCTTTTTTTGATGAGGAAATTTCGGTAACTGCGAATGTTTTTGATTATGATGGTTCAATTATGGAAGTACTACTATTCTACAGTTTGGAAAGTAATGAAGATTTCATGGAAACCGAAATGAATAGCATAGGAAACGATAATTATGAAACAACAATTCCTGCCTTAAATACTTTTACATCCGAAGAAGATAATTTTCTAATACAAATCCGGGCAACTGACGATTCACTAAATGTTGTTACATCTGCAATAATGCTTATTGAGATTTCGGAACGAGCTCCTCTTATATCTAATATGCAGATAATAAATTATCCCGAACCAAATGATAGTCTGCAGATTTCAGTGAATATCGAAGATACAGACGGTCAGATTGTGGAAGCCCAATTATTGTATAAACTGAATTATTATGATACAATTTATTATGCTGACCTGGAGCAGGATTTGGCAGATTCTACATTATATTTTGGATTGATCCCGGGTAAATCCGCCGGAGTTACTGTAAATATCGGAGCTTATGCAATGGATGATTCATCTTGGGTTACCATTGAATACGACCTGGCATCCTATACTTTTCCGGTGAAAACGCATAAGGCAATTTTAAAAGTACCTCCCAAACCTTTCGATCCTTATGCTGGTGAGAAAATCATTATCGATTTTTATTCTAAGGAAGATGATAAAGCAATTCTCAGGATTTATAATGCTGAAGGTAAATTGATGTTCACTCCTCAAAATATCATAATCGAAAATCCAAATGGAATAAACCAGTATGAATGGGATGGTCGGGATAAATACCAGAATCTTCTTCCTATTGGATTATATATCTGTTACCTGGAAGTTATCAATGCGGATACTGGCAGCAAGAAAACCGCTAAAGCACCGATTGTAATTGGTGCTCCTTTGAAGTAGGGGGATGGAATGAAGACTTTTCAAATTATTATCTTACTTTTAATTTCTTTTAATTTGTTTGGCGTATTTGATGATTATGAACCATCTCCCAGAGCTCGGGCAATGGGTGGAACATTTTATTCTACTTCAGATGATGCTAACGGTATTTTCTATAATCCGGCAGGACTATCTTTAGCAGGAAGTAATCTTATAGTAGGTTATACAAAACCCTTTGGTAATGATTTTCAGGTCTTGAATACAGTAGCATTTACCATGGATTTACCCAAGAATTTTGGTACTATCGGATTGGGTTTACTTTCGATGGATGTTGATTATCTTAATGTGAATCTGATGAGCGAAAAAATTTATGCTGTGGCTCATTCTTTTACACTTCTGAAGGATGTTCATTCTGCCATTTATTTTGGATATGTTGCCAATTTTTATCATCTATCCATAAGTTCATTTGGAGATCAGACGGCGTTCGGATTGAATCTGGGAGCAATAGCAATTCTTCATCAAAGAACCAGGTTGGGTTTTTCTGTGAGCAATCTGAATAATCCCAAAATTGGAGAAGATAATAATAATAGTTTGCCGCGAAAAATCGGAATGGGAATTTCTTATCTTCCATATGAAGGAGTCACAACTTCTCTCGAATTGAAAAAAACACTCTCCGATAGAACAAAATCTGAAACTGAAATTCATGCTGGAACAGAGATCGAGGTTTTCAAATCTCTTATTCTTAGATTCGGAGTACGAAACAAACCCAGCAGTTATTCAATGGGTGCGAAATTTGAATTATTTAACGTTTATATTGATTATGCTTATAATACTCATGTATTGGATGCAACTCATCATTTTGGCGTGGGCTATAAGTTTTAGAAGGAGAATTCCATGAAGAAAAATAACGGAAAACCAAAATCTAATCCCATTGTTACCGGTTTGATTAACGCTTTTTTCGATATACTGAAACACTTTGTCAAAGATTTCGAGAATATGAGAAAGGTGAAGAAAATTGATAAATTCAGTGATAAGTTTTCCACATTGGAGCATCTGCTTATTCGTCTGGAAAAAAGAATGGATGAGAATCGTCATCAAATCGAAGATTTGAAAAATAGAATTCTCTGGGGAAATATCATTATCATTATTCTGATTCTAATAAATCTATTTCATCTCATAAAATTAGGTTAGTTTTTCTACTATTCTCACCTTTCGATAGGAATCCTCAAACGAAAATTCGATACGAATAGTATTTTCTGGAAGTAAATTATCTGCGATTTCGGGCCATTCAATAATTGTAACTCCTTGATCAAAAATATCATATAAACCGAGTTCCAATAATTCATCTTTAGAATCCAACCTGAAAAAATCAAAATGAAAAATCGGAAATTTACCGGAATATTCATTCATTAAAACATAGCTGGGACTGCTCACGTTTTCTGTTACATCTAAAAATCTACAAAGATGTTTTGTGAAAAAAGTCTTACCAACACCAAGCTCGCCAAAAAGAGCTATAACATCCCCGCATTTTAAAGAAGGAGCTAATTTCTTAGCAAGATTTATTGTATCATCTTCTTTTCGTAATTCTATAATTGTATTCATTTACTATTTTTTGGGTTTACAAACTGCAATCGGAAGTATCATTTCTTCCATGGAAATTCCACCATGCTGAAAAGTGCCATTATACTGTTTTTGATATTGGTGGAAAGAATTTGGATAAACAAAATAATAATCATCTTTTGCAAATACATAATTATCAACGATGTTACGGGCAGGCAAACCAAAATCTTCAGGGTTCTTCAAATGCAATGCCTGTTTATCATTACAAGAAAGATTTCTTCCCTGTTTGTAACGCACAGTAGTAGTCGTGTCTTTATCACCGATAACTTTGCTTGCTCTATTAACTTTTATTGAACCGTGATCTGTAGTAAGGATTACAGTTGCATTTTGCTTTATGATCAATTTGAGAGCTTCATAAAAAGTTGAGTGCAAAAACCAGTGCCTGGTGAAAGCTCTTAAAGCAGAATCATCCGGTATAGTTTCTTTCAGGATTTGGCTTTTGGAGCGATGATGCGTGAGTAGGTCTAAAAAATTATAAACCAAAATTACCAATTTGTCATGACTGAAAGTATCGATTTTTCTTAAGACATAATTACCTTCTTCAATACTGAAAATCTTAACATATCTGCTTTGTTCCAGGTTATAGCCCAGATCTTTTATGTGAGCTTCCAATAGTTGATGTTCATTGCGATTACGGCTGCTGTCCAGATCTGAAGACTCTGTCCAGTATTCAGGAAAATTTCTGGCAATATCACAGGGAAGCAGACCGCTGAAAATAGAATTCCTGGAATAAGGCGTTGCAGTGGGAATGATGGAATAATACAAATTAAGCTCAACCTCAAACAATTCTTTGATGAAGGGTTCGATCATATAATATTGGTCTAATCTCAGACAATCCAGAACTATGAAATATACCGGATTTTTTTTTCCCAATTGAGGAATAACGAATTCTGAAATGATATCAAAAGACATATTTGGTCTGTCATCGGATTTAATCCAGTTTTCATAGTTTTCTGTGATGTAATTTGAAAATTCAGTGTTTGTATTCCATTTTTCCAAAAAGTGCATTTGAGATAAAGTGTGGTCATTCATTTCATCGAGTGTAAGCTCCCATCTACAAATCTCTTGATAAATATCGAACCATTCTTTCCAGGTGGGAGCGGAAAAAAGTTTCTGATTTAATTTTGATGAAAACTGAGCATATTCTTCGCCAATTTTATTTTTGCGTATTTCATCTGCCTGAAAAATCTTCTTTATTGCCATTATTATCTGATTGGGATTGATTGGTTTTATCAGGTAATCTGCAATCTGGCTGGCAATCGCATCTTCCATCAAACCTTCTTCTTCGCTCTTTGTAACCATTATCACAGGCACGGAAGAATTGATCTTTCTGATCTCACGAAGAGTGGTTAAACCATCCATTCCGGGCATCATTTCATCCAGAAGGATCAGATCGTATTTTTCATTTACTAACATCACAATTGCATCCGAACCATTGGAAACAGTTTCGACTTTGTAATCCCTTTCAGTTAAAAACAGCACGAATGGCTGTAAGAATTCTATTTCGTCATCGATCCATAAAATTTTTAATTGTTGCACAAATACCTCTTTAATTTATTTTTTATCGAAGCTTTCTTCATATTTCAACCTCATCCCAGCCTTCTCCTGCAGGAGAAGGAGTGTTAAGAAACTTCCTCTCCTTTCAGGAGAGGATTGAGGTGAGGTTAGAAAACACTCTATTTTGCGAACCCTCGTTTATTATTATCATAATAAATATCTGAATATCCAATATCCAACACGGAATATCTACTATCCAAGTATTTTTGTCGCTATCGCTTCTTTTTCATTCAGGTTTTAGTTTCATCCCAATCCTGAAACCTGAACCCAGAATCCAGAACCCTGAACCCTGAATCCAGAACCCTGAACCTATTTATCCATTGGAGCATAAATTTGTTCTTTTTTGGGGAATTCTCCTTCTTTTACGTCATTAATGAATTTTTTGAGATTAGCAGGAATCTTATCAGAAAGGTTCATATATTTTCGCACAAATTTTGGTGCAAAATCTGCCATTCCCAAAACATCATGATAAACCAGAACCTGTCCATCTGTGAATCTTCCAGCACCAATGCCAATGGTTGGAATAGATAGATTTTCTGTTATTTTTTCCCCCAATTTTTCAGGTATACCTTCCAGAACGATCATAAAAGCACCTGCTTGTTCAATAGCTTTTGCCTGTTCGAGGATTTTTTCCTGATCTGCTTCTTTTTTCCCTTGAACCACATAACCGCCAAATTGATAGATAGATTGCGGTGTTAAACCCAGATGTCCCACTACAGGAATTTCACAATCTATAATTGCTTTGATAGCTTCTATACGTGAGGGTTTACCACCTTCCAGTTTTACAGCATTTGCGCCTGTTTCCAGAATTAGTTTCGCAGCATTTCTTTTGGTCTCTTCATTAGAAATATGATAGCTCATATATGGCATATCTACAACAATGAAGCTCTCTTTTGCTCCATTTCGAACAGCTTTTGCATGATGAACCATATCAGAGACTGTAACATTTAAAGTGTTCTCATAACCAAGAACAACCATTCCCAGGCTGTCACCAACCAGTATGAGATCGATGCCTGCCATTTCTACGTATTTTGCTGAAGGATAATCATAGGCAGTCAGCATAACAATTTTTTCGTTTTTATGTTTCATTTTTTTAAAAGTTCTAATTGAATTCATCTTTTCCTCCTTATGATTTATGGATATTTCCGATCAACATTCATTATGACTTTCGATGAAGATGAGTTAAAATCTATAGAATGATAAGTGTAACAAACTTCTTCTAAGCTATAATTATGTAAAATGTTGTAATTCTCATATGTATCAGTAAAATATATCAATGGACCAATTGATAATAAACTTCCATCATTATTAAAAATGGGTTTAGAACTCCAAGCATGTTCAGCTAAATCTATCAGTTCATCATTAGTAATGTCATAAATTTTAAGTAAATATGAGTTTCTGTATGCTACTTTATTACCGGAACTTGAAAAACTAATCCTCGAATGTATATAACCATTCTCAATTAAAGTTTTACTTGTTCCATCTGATGAAGCATAATATAATCCATCTGAATTTAGTGTATCAGGATCATTTTGACCAAAATAAATTGAAGAAGTATTAACAAAAATAGGAGATTTAAAATTCATCCACTCAGAATAAACTTCCTCTATAATTTTTATAACTTGATTAGTTTCAAGATGTCGATAGGCTATAACTCTTGCCGAATCGATTATGTTTGTATAACAATAGATTACAAGTTGATCATCAGGTGAAAATGATGGATCGCTTTCACACGTATCAGGAGTATTTGTTAAATTTTGAAATTCGGTTCCATCTACATTGGCAATATAGATCTCACCTTCACGGTTTAGCAACATTTTGGTCTTGTCATGGGAAAAATTGAAAACTGTCCCAACACTATCAATTATTGTTCTACGGTTCGAACCGTCCTGATTCATCAGATCAATCTTTATTTGACTATCCAATAATACTATTTCTTCACTGGGATTTTCAAAATCAGGAACAAAATATGGTATAGCTCCCTCTGATTTACAAATGTATTCCAAATTTGAACCATCAATATCAATGATGGCAATCCATTCTTCCGATGTGCCTTCCGGTTCATATATTGATCCACAAGATATAAGAGAAAGAATGATTGGCAGAAGTAGAAAATATTTCTTTTTCATTTTTATCTCTTAGCGTATAGAAATATTATTTCTTAAAAAACCTGATTATCAAATTAATTAAGATACTTATTATAATCATAGTTGTTATTGGGAAGTAGAATCTGAAATTCCCTTTAACAATCCTGATATCACCGGGCAATTTTCCAAAATAATGAAATACCGAAGTGAATCGCATTAATACACCAGCAATAATAATTAATAAACCCAGGATAATCAGGAATGATGATATTTCTTTCATTTGAATTAATGCCGCCCTTTATCGTCTTTTTGGAATCTATCACGCTCGCTGAAAATACATCCGCAATATTGTTGCCGATACATTCCACGTTCTTTGGAAATCTTTATTCCTTCTTTCCAAAATTCCCTGAAATCCTGGTATAAGAAATTTACTTTATATTCTATGGCAAGAGATTCGCAGATTTCTTTTATCATCTCGTGTTTTTGAAATTTGCTGTAGAGCAGAGTGGTTGTAAAAAAATCAAAATTACCTTTTTTAGCAACAATGACAGCATATTTCAAACGGTCATAATAACAACTTTGACACCTGTTTTTTTCGCGGAAAGCAGCCTTTCTGAGAAATTCTTCAAGGTTGTATTCATCTTTATAGATCATCTGAATATTTTCTTTTTCTGCGAAATCTTGCACGGTTTTAAGTCTTTTTTGATATTCCAGAAATGGATGGATATTCGGATTGAACCAGAATCCAAATATTCTAAATTTATCCTTCAAATGAAAATGAGGTGCTGCAAAACACGGTGCACAGCAGAGATGAATTAGAATTTTAGCATTCATTTTTTTAATAGTAGATTAATATAGATTAACCCTTTTCCTGACATTTTTGTCGTATTATTATTTCTCATTTTTTATGGATTCATCTCCAAAGAATATTTCTTAGAAGACTCCTTTTATGGAACAAAATGATTTCATATCCAATATATTGAAATATATTAAAAAGGTCAATTATAAAAAGATATAAAAATGCATTTTTGCTTTGGGTAAGATGATAAATCAGGAAAGAAAGTTGACTAATAATTACCAGATTTAAATTCTAACCTTAATAATTTAACAAAAGAGGTTCTTATGGTTGGCTCGGAAGAATTCATTGAATTGACAAATAGATTGCAAAAACTTTTCCAGGAAAGAGATAATTCATATACCCTCTGTGTTGTAATTGGTGAGATCGAATGTGCACTTCTCAGGTTTATTCATAAAGTCAACAGACCGCTTACTATGAAGGAAATAGCGGAAATGTATGATATTTCCAATTCCAAAGTTACGCGTGTTCTGGATAATCTTGAAAGAATGGGATTTGTAGAAAGGCAACCTTCGCAAATCGATAGAAGAAGCTGCATTGCTAATATCACCGAGGAAGGCAAAAAAATGGCTGAAGACACACAATATAATCTAAACCAATTGCAGAAAGCAGTACTCAAAAAAATCCCGGAACATGATATTCAAAAAACATATAATTATATGAAGCTTTTTATTGATGCTTATGAACAAACTATTGAGAAATCAATGGAAATTTCTGATTTGAAAAAAGTGTAGTTGTTTTCCTATTTTAAAAATGTAGAACTTTATGTCAGAAAATTCGTCAGATTCACTTACGCTCTGCTTAAATCTGGTAAGTTATATCAAGTATAAACTAATACTCTACACTCTATTGCATAAAAAAATCAAAATTATTCTCAGATTATGTCTTTTTAAAAATTTGACATATTATCCAATTACTAAAACTAAAATTTAGTATCTCAAAGGGATTTTTGATTTTAAAATTTTAACATTTGTATAGCCTTTTGAATTTAAAAAATCTCTTAAGCCGGTTTTAGCTTTTTCTACACTATTTCGAGGTCCAATAGTAATAGATATTATTGGCAATTTATCATTTCTAAATAATGATTTCACTTCTACATAAGGAATTATTAAACCATTAGATTCTCTGAAGTGTAATAATGAAGGATCAGATTTAACATCAACATTACAAACAAATCTGTATTCCTTTTCAGATTCAAAATATTTGTCTTTAGTTAATGATGCCGTCATAAACAATCTTGTGAAAATACGTTTTATAATTGGAAGTATCCATTTATTTGATTCAATTTCTTCATTAGATCTCAACGGAGTTATTTTACAAAGAGAATATAAAATTTCAAGGTATTCATTAACAATTTTTGATTTTATTGAGTTATCATAAATAACTAAACCATGATCAGTAATAATATTGTTTGATAATATTGACGGTGTATTAATATCAATATTCGATATAATGTCATTACGCGATAAGTTCATCGAACATCCATAATTAAATGAATAATTCGACCAAAGAGTTAAATAATCGTGTTCTGTACTAAATGAAATAATGAAAGTATTTTTTGAAATTTGATTTATGACACTATTAAATAATTTCAAAACCCATGTGTTAAATTCAGCAGCATCTTCTTTAGGAAAAGATCTCTTAATATTTTTTTTAATAATATTTTTTAAATGAATAATTTCAGATTTATCATTTAAAAACATAGAATTTGATGCCCAAAAATGACCTGTAGAAATTATCGATATTAATGAATTTATATTTGTATAATGGGATATTAGTTTACCTTGATAAGACTTTGTATATTTTTCATCGATTACATTCAATAAATTGTCTATTGATTTTAAATTGATATTGTTCATATTTTAACCAGCCAGAATATATTATTTCTATTAGTATTTTGGATTATATTATTAATTACCATAATGATCACCATAAATCCAATAACCATCATTTACATTTGTAATTATAAAACCTTGTATCCGTAGCGAAGTTCAGTTCAAAAAAATATTCAAGTCCAGTTTTTCCAGCAGCTGCCGGATCCTCTGAATTCGAGTTTTTTTTATTACCATCCTTCCAATGCTTCATTCAGCATTGCCAGGGTTTGTTCTTCTTTATATCCAAGCTGCTGCATAGCTCCGGAAGGACAAACAGCCGCACAACTTCCACAACCTTTACAGAGTCCGGAATTTATGCGAACATATTCCCTACCATTCATCCATAACAACTCCGGTGCTCCATAAGGACAAACAGCAACACACATTCCGCAGCCTGCGCACATATCCAGATCAACGTTGGCAATATATGCTTCCGACATATATTCATCTGAGCAGATAATGGAACACGCTCTTTCTGCTGCTGCTTTTGCCTGTGAAATTGTCTCTTCGATTCCTTTGGGAGAATGAGCCAGACCTGCTAAGAATAATCCTTCGGCGGCGAAATCTACAGGACGAAGTTTAACATGAGCTTCCATAAAGAAATTGTCTTCGTTAAGCGGAAGTTTCAGCATTTGAGAGAGTTTTCCTGCATCTTCCTGGGGAACCATTGCAGAAGCCAAGATCAATTTATCAGGATAGATCACAACTTCCTGATTCAAAACATGATCCTCAACTGTAAGTGTTAATCCTTTTTCATTCAGAACCATGCGGTTTTCGTCTATTTCTACGACTGGTTTTGCATCTTCTTCATACCTGATGAAAATAACACCGAGTTCTCTTGCTTTCTGATAGAATTTTTCATAAAAACCATAAGTTCTGATATCCCTGTAAAGAATATAAACATTCATTTTCGGATTCAATTCTTTCAAAAGAATAGCATTCTTTATAGATTGAGTGCAGCAAACTCTCGAGCAGTAAGGATGCTTTTCATCACGAGAACCAACGCATTGGATCATTACAATATTTTTGAGTTTTTGATAAACCTTTTTATTCTCTTCAAAATCTGTTTCAAAATCGAGATGAGTTATAACATTTTTATTTTTCCCATAAAAATATTCCTCGGGTTTAGATTCGTTAGCACCGATAGTAATAATGATCACTCCGTGTTCAAAAACAACTTCTTTTTTTTCTTTTTCATTAAATATTTTCGTTTGGTAGTTTCCGATATATCCATCAATTTCTTTAGCCGCTGAATTCGTGAAAACTTTTATGTGCGGATGCTTGTTAATTTCATCATTAAGTTCAGCGAGATAATCTGATATTTTCTTTCCATCAACAGATTCAGCAAGCCGATGAAGATTTCCGCCCAATTTATCTTTTCTTTCGATGAGTGCTACTTCAAAACCCTGTTCTGCAACAGAAAGAGCTGCTGTCATACCGGAAAGTCCTCCACCGATAACGAGTGCTTTTTGGGTAACATCAAGAGAAATCGAATGAAGTTGTTCCAGAAGTCTGACTTTTCCAATTGCAATTTTTGTAAGAATCTTTGCCTTTGCAGTTGCACCTTCTTTATCATCTTTATGAACCCAACTACATTGATTTCTGATATTCGCCATATCGAAAAGATATGGATTCAATCCTGATTCTCTTAATGTCTCCTGGAACAAAGGCTCGTGAGTGCTTGGTGAACAAGATGAAACAACAACTCGATTAAGTTTATATTCTTCGATAACTTCCTTTATTTTTTCCTGAGTATCCTGTGAACAGGTAAATAAATTATCCTCAGCATAAACAACATTTGGCAATGTTTTGGCAAATTTAACCACTTCAGGAACATTTACCACGCTTCCGATATTGATGCCACAATGGCACACGAAAACTCCGATCCTCGGTTTCTTTCCACTTACATCGATTTCTTCAGGATAAACTTTTTCAGTTATTTCTGTTCCACGAACTTCCGAAAGTATTTCCGCAGAACCAGCAACTGCTCCGGAAGCCTGCATAACTGTTTCAGGAATGTCTTTTGGTGAAGCTGCCGGACCGCAAACATAAATTCCGGGTCTGGTTGTCTGGATGGATGACATTCCTGTGTTTTCAATAAAATTGAATTCATTAAGACGAACATCGAGTTTATCAGTTACATCCACCATATCTCTTGTTGGTGTAAGTCCGATAGAAAGCACAACCATTTCAAATTCTTCAATTTCAAGTTCACCATTTTCTTTTACATAAAATAATTCCAGGTTTCCTGTTTCTTTTATCTCTTTTATCTTTCCAACTCGTGAGCGAATAAACCTGACTCCAACATTCTTTGCCTGATCATAGAATTTATCAAAGTCTTTTCCGTAAGCACGAATATCCATAAAGAAAATTGTCGGTTCAACTGTTTTTACATGCTCTTTAGCGATTATCGCTTCTTTGAGAGCGTACATACAACAAACAGAAGAACAATATGGCATATGTGAATTCTCGTTTCTTGAACCTACACACTGTATCCAGGCAATTTTGGTTGGGACTTTACCGTCATCAGGTCTTTGCAAATGACCTTCATAAGGACCTGAAGCTGCTAATACTCTTTCAAACTGGATACTTGTAAGAACATTTTTATATCTGCCGTAACCATATTCATGTAGGGCTGTAGGATCGAACTTCTCAGATCCGTTTGCAATAATCACCGAGCCAATATTCAGATTGTGAATTTCTTCTTTTTGGTCAAAATCGATTGCATCCGCTTCACAGTATTCAGTACAAATCTTACATTCTCCGGTATTTAGCTGCACACAATAATCCGGATCGATATTGGCATAATTAGGAACAGCCTGAGCATATGGAATGTAAATAGCAGATCTTTTTATCAATCCTTCATCAAATTCAGATAAAATTGGAACAGGTTCATTTTCAGTGATTTTTTCAAATTTAATTCCGGTCTTGGTTGGACAAATACTGTCGCATGCTCCACAAGTCTGGCACACATCAGATTGGGTGTCAAAAGCAGGAACAACTACACGTTTATTTCCTCTATTTGCAAAACCGATTGCTCCTTTATTCATCCTGTCTTTGCACATTCGCACACATAATCCACAAAGAATACAGTCCTCATTTTTTAGCTTAATCCTTGGTTTTCCAGCTCCCAATTCTTTTGCAAGATCTTGTATAACTTCAGAATCAGGGCATTTTGCCAATAATAATTCAACCACGATCTTTCGAGTTTTTCTTATTTGCTCCGTATCGGTTTGGACAATAAGACCATCTTGAACTGGATAAGTGCAGGATGCTTGAATAGATGGTCTCCCACCCTTCTGGCTTACCTCAACAATACATAATCTGCAAGCTCCATAAGCTGGTAATGCTTTATTATAACATAAAGTTGGAATCTTTATACCATTTTTTTCTGCTGCTTGAAGAATAGTAGAACCTTCTTCAGCTTCTATCTCTTTTCCATTGATAATTAAATTAACCATATTCATAACCTATAACCTTCTATAATTGTGTAACTTCTTTTCTCTTAAACAAGATTCTCTATCCTCATCCTTTCCGAAGCTTCCACCATAGAAATTCTCTCGAATAAGATTCGGAAATTTACCTTTTATTTTTATGTCAGAACGCCGTGAACGGCGTTTTATGTTTTTTATATGATCTTGTGTCCCACACCTAAAGGAGTGAGTTATTGATTGATCATTTTTTTCAACATCCTGATCAATAACCCCTACTTTCAAGTAGGGGAACAAAATATCACCAACCAAAACTTTTACGGTGTTCACGCCGTTCCAATCATTTTGATCTTGTGCCTTGAAAAACATATCTTTTTTCTCATACTCTTTCATAAATTATGACATACTATCTATTTACGTTTCTTTCATAATTTCCTTTGAATCCAGAATATAATTTCCCTCTTCGTTTTGATATTCATAAATAAAATTTATTTCAGGATGAGAAATGATTAAGGTCACAATTGTATCATTCATATTCCCAATGGGTTTACGATCGATATGACTATATTGAAAAGTAGCCTTAACCTCTGTGCCTTCACCAACCTTAGAATTTATCTCGAAATTCCCATTGCTCTCTCTCGCTGCTTGTGCTAAAAGAGAAAGTCCCATACCCACTTTTCGTGTTGTTCTTGTTGTGTAGAACGGATCCAGCACTTTGTTAATGGTTTCTCTGTTCATTCCTCTTCCATTATCCTTTATCTCGATTACGAGCAAATCTTTGCTTTTCTCCTCTGTAATCTTTATTACTATTTTTGAAGCATTTGCTTCTATCGAATTCTCGACCACATCAAGAATATGTAAGGATAGATCTTCCATCTTTGTTCTTCAATGCTTTTTTCAACTCTATCACAGTTATATCATCAAGCAGGAAAGTGGTTGAAGTTTTACCAATATCATCTGGTAAATGAGCATCAGAAAAAGTGACGAGAGGAAAGCCTGCTGACATCGGAAAATCCAGTTTTTTCTTTTCGGACATATATCTCGGTGATAATTCCAAACCATCCAGTTCCAATCCTTCAGGAACAAAACCAAGTTGACCGATCAGGCTGAATCTTTCACGGTCAACATGAGAGGCAATAGCAAGTCCATTCAAAGAATGTATAAGTTCTACTATTCTATCGACTGTCAGGTCGGTTGCTCCAATTAACAGTTTTTTATTAAGATCAATGATCTCATCCTGCTCATCTACTATTAGTTGGTATCCGAAAAATTCCTCATCGTTAACTCCTTCCAGATTTTCATAAACGATTTTCTGGAGTTCAGATAATTTTTTATCTTCATCAAAAAGAGCCAGAATATGCACTTCTTCTTTGGATGTAACTTCCATACCGCCAAGAACTTTCAAATTATTTTTTTTTCCGGCTTTCTTTATGGCAGCTACATTTTCAGATGAATTATGGTCACAAATACCAATCACATCCAATCCTTTTGATCTAGCTTTTTCTACGATCATTTTGGGCGTCATATCCATATCACCACAAGGGGAGAGACAGGTATGAATATGTAAGTCCGCCTTTATTTTTTTGAGCATTCTGTAAGAGCCTCATTATCTCTTAATCCTTCTATTGTTCCTTTCTCCAGTCAACCATTCCGCCTTCAACCATTGAAAAGGCTAAGATTAAAGAAATCCTCTGGTAGAAGCCGTTTTCAAGGTTTATCCTTTTCCTTTTTTCCTTCATCATTGGATATTCCGTGTTGGATATTGGATATT